>CAZLUI010000092.1:0-1625 GCA_964562705.1 uncultured Staphylococcaceae bacterium | reverse complement strand
ACATGGATTTTACCGCTTATATCTTTTTTCATGGGTTGGCTCAGAGCATACAAAAATAAAAGAACCAATCATTTCTGATCAGTTCTAATTCTTACCAATTAAAGATTATTAAAGACTTGTATAATTAAAGTTATTAAGATTAAATACAAACAAGCCAAGGAGAAACTAATAATGACTGAATTTTATCCAGACTTTAAACTTATGAAAAACTATCACAACAGGCACATATCAAAAAGAGCATTTATCGAAAGTGGCACCACTTATGGCAGATGAAATGAAACTTTATATCAAGTTAAGTTTTATGAAAATGATATATTGATTGATTCATTTGTATTAAACAAAAAAACTGCAGTTAAGCCGTTTTATTCTTTTTTGTGTCCTACTACTAACATAAGTAATCAAGTCTTGAACTAATTAAGCCTGATTTTGATAACTGATTGAAGTGAACCATATGCGCTTGAAGAAATGACTACATTACAACTTGTTATCGTATCAAAGTAAAACGTGATGTTTAATGCTCATTATTTGTATAATCTTAAGAAACCATTCTCGATTTATCTTTAATGATTGTTTCAATAATGCGCTTTATTTAAGTAACGATTAAAATTATCCTTGAATCAAGCCGACGAAAAAGTTCGACAAGTCATCTTCAATTTCAACAAGATACATATTGTCGTTTTTCATGAAAGAAAATAAATAGAGTTTCCCCTCATTAATGTAATAGGTCTTTCTTAAGGATGTTAAAAGTCCATCGTCACTAATCTTGTAGAAAAAATAGGCTTGATCTCCTAAGAGAATGTTTTCATGCTTCTTTGGATTCTTTTCTTCTACTATAAGTAATTCATCTAGTTTCTTATTTATTATCTGATTGGCTTCTATTTCATGAAATTCATCAAAATGGGTATTGCTCACACCCTTTGCCCAATAAAAATGATAGGCCTCATAAGAAGCATAATACTGTTTTGCTTCATCAAACCGGTCTTTTGCAACATACAAATGATGTTGCCAAATACCATAACGAATCGAAAAAATATCGAATGGAGCATACGAAATCTGATAGCCGTCGGTGTTTCCAATCACGACATATTCTTCATTCCATACGTCATCTGATTTTTCATAAAGATCCCCCACAAAACACGTGGATTGAGAATTGGCAAATAGGTTTCCATAAAATCCTGTTTGATATGTGACGCCATTTATTGCATAACTTTGTGGTATGGAACGATTAGCACAAGCACTTAATGAGGATGCTAGCATGAATCCCAATAATAGGATAATGGTATGCTTAATCTTAGTCATTTTGACGCCTTTTTTCTTAATCTCTTCAATCATTTTATAACTTCCCACTTTCATAAACTTTGAAAACTCGGTTTGCTTACAAAAACTCTTTGTATGTACTCAACCTTTTATAAATACTGCTGAGCCATATGAAATAGTATCTTCGCCAGTTTGTGATTTCAATTCTACAACATATTGCTGCGAATCTTTAAATATTTCTTGAGATGATGGGGCTTTCCATATAAAGAAATAGCAAGAAAGTATGGTTATAATTGTTATTATAAGTAAGCATATTGTGATTATTGTTACTCTTTTATTCACCCTTGACATAAACTTTGCCTATATTT
>CAZLUI010000091.1:0-1751 GCA_964562705.1 uncultured Staphylococcaceae bacterium | reverse complement strand
AATATCTGCAAGACTATCTAGTTTGGCTCCAAAAATACTTTCTTGATGTAACTTCCTTGCTACTAATCCATCTACAATGTCGGTAAATCCGGAACACAGATAGAAAAAACAGAACAATACTGAAAATGGTTTTGATATGAGCATCAGAATCGCAAGTGGAATCCGTAAAAATGTTATGATGTTTGCAACATTTTTTTGTATGTATATATTGTTATTCGTAACATTACCTGCTTCCAACTAAGCGAAAATTCTTCAAATTAAAAGAAGGTACAGTATAAACTAATCTGACGTATTTTACAGCAGATTGTTTTATTCTGTACCTTCTTGTATTATTATAGTCATTGTCACTATAAACAAAAGAAGCAGGTATCTCCCCGTCGAAAGTTTGATATCCTGCTTCCACCTAATGGCTATGATTTCTCATAGTCACACAAGCAAGATAATGATAACTTTATTCGTAGAAGAAAACAATCCCCTAACACCAACTTTTTATAATTCTTTTATTGCTGATCTTCAGTTCCACCAGCTTCAGTGTCCCTGTGGACATGCCGGTGGTCTGTCCATTCATGGATACTACCATCGTTTTGTGAAATCATCCGAAGGTAAACTCTGCTTCAACATCTGTCGCGTTGTCTGTGAATTCTGTGGAAAAACACATGCCCTGCTTCTTTCCACCATGGTTCCCTACTCCCAGCTTTCTTCGCAGGATCAGGTTCAAATCATCGAAGCATATGAATCAGATATGCCTACAGCCAGTCTTCTGAAAGATAACGGAGCTATTGATGAGAGTAGCATTCGCCATGTCACTTCCAACTATCGCCGGCACTGGAAACAACGCCTTATTTCTCATTCCATCTCCATCTCTTGCGTTTCTGTTCTGATAAAGCAATGCTTTCTGGCTTATTCCAGACAGTTTATGCAGATTAAATGTACTTCCAATTATCTTTTTCTAAATACCACATAACCTGACACGACAAAGAGTTACATCCTTCTTATACTAAAGTGCATACAAGCTACACTTAGAAAAACGAAGGAGGACCCTCTTATGAATCAACAAAAACAGCATGATATCGCTCTGATGCGTTATTCTGCCATCGCACCTCTAATTACTGGGCTCACCGATGATTACACATCTCTTGAAGCCTTTTATCGTGATGCCTCTGCCAAGGGTGTTGTTCACCCGGATGGCTCTTTAAAGCACTATGCCCCTGGCACCATTGAAAAATGGTATCGAAGCTACAAACAGGATGGCTTTGATGCCTTAATTCCAACCACACGCGCAGACTTAGGTGTTCCAAGAAAGCTAGATGAGCAGCTGCAGGAACAAATCCTGTATCTTAAGACCAACTATCCACGCATGTCTGCTTCTGCCATTTACAGGCAGCTGAGAGATAACGGAAGTATTAAAGCAGGTGATCTTTCCGAATCAACCATTAACAGATTTATCAACGTCATTTCCATTCGACTGAAAACCACCACCAATCAGGATATGAGACGTTATGAACGTCCTCATATCAATGAAGTATGGTGCGGTGACTCCAGTGTTGGACCTTATCTTACAACTCCAGATGGAAAAAAGCATAAGGTTTATATCATTGCTCTGATTGATGACGCCAGCCGTTTTATTGTTGGCATTGATGTCTTTTTCAATGATAACTTCATAAACCTGATGTCTGTCATGAAATCTGCCGTTGCCAAGTATGGCAGACCAAAGATGTTTAACTTTGATAACGGCAGTTCCTATAAGAACA
>CAZLUI010000090.1:0-1816 GCA_964562705.1 uncultured Staphylococcaceae bacterium | reverse complement strand
TTGAATGAGGAAGTTAAAATGAGGGTGGCCCAAATTTTCGAAGATGAAGTGTTGAAGAAACAACAACTTGGTTCAACTCACAAACAGAAACTGACCGCAAAGCAAATTCATGAAATACTCAATGAAGAAGGGCTTGATATTGGTCTCACGACTGTCACAAATTATATACGTGAGCTCAAGAAATCACGAGACACATTCATTCGCCAAGATTATCAATTAGGCCATCGCTTAGAGTATGACTTTGGGGAAGTGAAACTGATGATTGATGGCAAGCGAGTACGACTGTATCTTGCCGTATTTACCGCCCCGGCAAGTGATTATCGCCACGCTTATCTCTATACGAAACAAAACCAAGAGGTATTCTTAGATTCTCATGTCCGTTTCTTTGAAGAATTGGGTGGATCGTGGACAGAAGTTGTTTATGATAATATGCGCAACGTTGTAAGTAAATTTCAACCTGGTGGTGTAAAGGTTATAAACGAAGCATGTATTAATCTGGCTCTTTACTATAATTTCGAAGTTATAACAACCAACGTTCGGAGTGGTCATGAAAAAGGAAGCGTTGAAAATAGTGTTAAGGTGATTCGCAATCGGGTCTTCGCTAAGCGCTATCAATTTGAGTCGTTGGATGAGGCATCTATATACTTGGCAGAAGAACTCAAGAAAATCAATGCGCAATCACTAATCAATGAAGAAAAAGAACATCTACAAGCTTACCGTCTTCCCTATGAAATTGCGGAAGTAGAACTCCATAATGTCGATAAATATGGCTGTGTTCGAGTTGAAAACAATTACTACTCTGTTCCGGACTACCTATTAGAACATAAGGTTAGTGTAAAAAAGTATTATGATCGCATAGTCATCTACGCACGAAATGAATTTGTGTGTGAACATAAAAAGATAGATGGCAGTCAAAATTATCAACTCGTGCTATCACACTACCTGAATACTTTGACACAAAAGCCAGGTGCATTAAAACATTCCCTCGTTTTAAAACAGTACCCAGAACTTTATGACATCTATCATACCTATTTTAGGACAAGAACCAAAGAATTCATAGCCATACTACAAAATCATTCAAAAAAAGAGTTAAGTGAAATTCTAGAGATCTTGAAGTATCGCAATGAAAATCCACAAACATTAACGAATGAGCAAAGTGATATCATACAGGATCACGCACGCGAACAACTGAAACGAATTACTGAACTGATGAGCTGAAGGAGGATACTCATGGAAACAATTGAAACACTCTGTAAAGAACTTAAACTATCGTATATCAAATCTAATGCCAGAACGCACCTCACGCGGGCCAAGCACACTGGCGCTAACTTTGAGACACTGCTTCAAGAACTCTTATTAGAGGAGCGTAATCACCGTCGCAATAATGGGATTAAACAACGAATGAGAGCTGCAAGATTTCCTCAGAAAAAGTATTTAGAAGATTTTAAAACTAGCAGGTTTTCTGGTGAAATTCAGACAAAATTTAGTGAACTAGAAACACTAGAATTCATTGAAAACAAAGAAAATATTATATTGATGAGTAACCCCGGAATGGGGAAAACTCATTACGCAACTGCACTTGGAATTAAGGCATGTCTCGATAATAAGAAGGTGATGTTTATTAGTGTTCCCAACTTAATTATTGAATTAAAAGAGGCCATGTCTCGCAACCAAATAAGCCAATACAAGAAAAAGTTTGAAAAGTATGACTTGGTAATACTCGATGAATTAGGGTATGTCTCATTCGATAAGGAAGGCAGCGAGATATTATTCAACTTAATATCTAATCGCATAAATGTAGGATCTATGATAATTA
>CAZLUI010000089.1:0-1844 GCA_964562705.1 uncultured Staphylococcaceae bacterium | reverse complement strand
TTTCATCTGTATATTTATAACGTTAGCTAATCCGAAAAACATAATGGTTAAGAGAGTAAAGTTTCATCTTCGTGCTTCCGAAGCGGATTACGGCTTCTTTGCGACAGCGGTTTGTGCTTAACCAGTTTTTGATGTCAATTTCCATTACGGGCTACCATTAAAGGTTTTCCAGTAAACGACTGACCTTTGGATTTTATGCTACATGTTTGATATCAATGTCATAACCAAGTTCCTTTAGCTTGGCAATATAATTCTTTATCTGCTTGCTCTTTCGTTTCGGATCATCATTAAGCAATGGTTCTTTATATTCTGTTTTGTCTTTTAAAACGAAGTATACTGATATGATGATTTTGTGCCCAATGGCCATAAGTGCTTTTTTCTTGCCTCTTCGAGTAACAAGGGATGCAAATTTTCTTTTTAAGTATCCATCTTTCTTACGGGTTGCTCCCCATCCACACTCCACCAGCGTCGTTTGAAGGTGCTTGTTACCATGTATTACTCGTGTACTTTTTTTTTTACCAGCACTCTCATTTGAACCCGGACTCGTTCCGGCCCAACTACTAAGGTGATTCTCGTTAGGAAACCTGCTCATATCAATACCGATTTCACTGATGATTCTGATCGCACTTTCTTTTCCAACGCCAGGAATCGTTTGAAGGTTATCTATCTCAACAGCATACTTCTCAACAGTTTCTCCGATTTGCCGATCAAGCTCTCTTATAATCTTCTCTTTCCCTTCGATACTCATATTGACCAGTTTAAGCATACGCCGATGATGATCGGTGAGGGTCCCCTCCAATGCCTGACGAATCTCTGTTCGAGAAGCTTGTACCTTGCCATGGATATGCTTCATTAAGCCCTCAACATCATCATTGCCTTCAATGATGTCATTGATCATCTTTGAAGCACTGGCCCCGCTGACATCGCTAAATACGCTACTGAGCTTAAGGTTGCAATCTTCCAGAATTTTGATGACCCGATTCTTCTCCGAAGAGATCTCCGCTACGATTTTCTTTTTATATCGTACAAGATCTCTTAATTCCCTGATTTCTCGGGGTGGAATGAAACTCCCCTTTAGCAAACCGCTGAGCAACAACTTGCTTATCCATCGGCTATCCTTCTTGTCCGTTTTATGTCCCGGAACATTCTTGATGTGACGGGCATTGACCAGAATGACTTCGAAGTCCTCTTCCATGATATTATAAATTGGCCTCCAGTAGATCCCCGTACTTTCCATGGCAATGTGTGTAACCCCTTCAGATTTGCACCAATCTCTTAACAATTTCAAAGAACGTGTATACGTGTTAAATTCTCTTGTCTCAAAGTCAGTGTCATTTCTCCTTATTGTGGCAACCACTGTCTTTTGATGAACATCCATTCCACAACCGCAATGGATCACCTGGTCAAATTTTACTTGCTGTTCCATAAATATTTTGTTTGCTGGAACAGCAAAAATAAATATTCATCCGCGGTTTGTATGTCTTGGCCTTATGGGTATTTCCATTGTCCATTATCAATTACTCATTCATTCATTCATTCACTCTTAAGAAACTAATTTACAGGAACTAGTTGAAATCCGTATATAGAAGCTTGATTTTTAAGATGTTTTAATTTTCGTTCTTTGAATAGCTGGTTATAAGTTTCAATTGACAAAGGATTGAATTCAATTTGATTCTTTAGCATCTGATAGAAGATAATCGCGATTTTCCTTGCGACTGCTTTAATGGCTACCGGAGCTCCATGATGAGAAGCGATGCGACGATAGGTTGACCCCAGCCAATTATTACTTCTCATCAGTGAGAATGCGGCTAACTGGAAAGCCTGACCTGCCTTACTTTTCTTAC
>CAZLUI010000088.1:0-1948 GCA_964562705.1 uncultured Staphylococcaceae bacterium | reverse complement strand
GTTGGAAACGACATCACTAAAGGCATAGTTGAAAGCAAAAATACCAAGCATCTACAAAAGGCTATTTTCCTTGATCGAGATGGCACGATTAATGTACATAAAGGACATATGTCAGACATCAATAAATTCGAACTAGTAGAAGACGCTGCTAAAGCCATCAAATCAATCAATGAATCGGGTTATTTAGCAATCGTCATCACCAACCAACCAGTTGTAGCCCGTGGTGAGATAACTTTGGACGGTTTATTGGAGATTCATAAGAAACTAGAAACTTTGCTCGGCAAAGAAGGTGCCTATTTAGATGCAATATATTTCTGCCCGCATTATCCAGAAAGTGGATTCCCCGGGGAAGTGAAAGAATTAAAGATTGAATGTGATTGCCGCAAACCAAAAATTGGCATGTTGTTAAAAGCCAAAGAACGCTTCAATATCGATTTAAATAAATCATGGTTTATTGGCGATTCTGATTTAGACATTGAGTGCGGTCAAAACGCCAAAAATAGAACAATATTGATCAAAACTGATAAGAAAACATTGAGTAAACCCAATTTTGTAGCAGATTCATTACTCGATGCCGTCAAAATTACTTTGAAGAACAAATAGGCCCTATTTTTGTCTATCTTGCTTTTTATACTAATGTATGTATAATTGAATGTTGAATTTTAACTAGATAAAAATGAATTCTAAAAACAAGTCAAATATTTCCGAAAAAAATAATGCCAGAAAGCCAAAAGGTAACTGGTTTTATTTCTTTTTTAAACGCTTTTTTGATATCGTCGCATCCTTCTTAGGAATCGCCTTAGTTTGGTGGGTTATGCTTATCGTTGCTATTGCGGTTAAGTGCAATTCCAAAGGACCAGTCATCTTCGCTGATAGACGCGTTGGTAAAAACGGTAAAATAATCAGAGTATTTAAATTTAGAAGTATGTATATTGACGCTGAAGCCAATATTGACTCCTACCTTTCGCTTGAACAAAAAGAACAATGGCTTAAAGAAAGAAAATTAGAAAACGATCCTCGAATTACTAAAGTTGGTCGTTTTATTCGCAAAACATCTTTAGATGAACTACCACAACTCTTCAATATCTTTGGTGGTTCCATGAGTGTTGTTGGCACAAGACCAATCACCATTCGTGAACTCGAAGATAGCTTTACGAAAGAAGAACAACAAATTTTAAAAAGTGGTAAACCAGGTTTAACTGGTTATTGGCAAGTTTATGGACGTGGCGAAGCTGAGTATTGCACCGGCGAACGTCAAAAATTAGAACTCGAATATTTTTATCGTCGGAGTTTAGGCTTTGATTTAAAACTGATATTTTTAACCATTCCCGCTGTCTTAAAACACAAGGGAGCCAAGTAATTATTTATTTTTATGAATGAACCCATAAGAGTGGACGTTATCATCCCGTGCTACAAACAATTCGACCAAATTTCTTCTTTGATTAATTCCCTTAGTGATCAAAAAGATATTTTTATTAATAAAATCGTTTGTCCTTTGACTTTGTCGCATAGTGAAAATGACCAAAAGATAAAAGATTTTTTTGATTCAAACATGGTTACATATTTTGAGCTTGAACCTAAGGATTTCTCTCATAGTTTAACTAGAGAAAAAGCAATCAAAGAATACTGTGAGAGCAACATTGTGGTTCTGCTCAGTCAAGATATAAAATTTGCTGATGAACACTCAATTTCTAATTTAGTTAAAGATATCCAAAACGAGGAATGTGTCTATGCTTATGGACGTCAAATCTGCCCTAAAAAATCACTCGAGAAATATATTAGAGAGAAAAATTATCCCGCTACTTCTCGAATCATTTCAAAAGAGGACATTGATAAACTTCAAATCATGGCGTTCTTCGCTTCCGATGCCTTCTCTGCCTTGGACAGAAATGTCTTCATCAAAATCGGGGGATATCAAAAATTTGATATCATGATGAATGAAGATATG
>CAZLUI010000087.1:0-2002 GCA_964562705.1 uncultured Staphylococcaceae bacterium | reverse complement strand
ATCTTCAATGACGATAGGTTTAGCAATTAATTCTTTTCTATGCTCTGCAATCAAATGATGATCAACAGGAGCCAATATGGCTCCTGGAGCAATGAATACTCTATCTTGGATAGTTATCTTACTACTATCGAGCATGATAACACCACTATTGATATAGCAGTCATCACCTATTTTAATATTGAATCCAAAGTTACAAAAGAATTCACTTTTTAGGATGTTGTTCTTACCATATGAAGCAAACAACTTATTTAATAGTCTTTCTCTTCTATGTGATAAAAAAGGAAGACGATTGATTTTGATTAGTTTCTTATTTGTTTCATTTTGTAGATACAGCAAATAATCATCAAACTTAAATGATTCGCCTTTTAACATCAAGAAATATTGTTCGGTTGGTTTGTGATTCATCTTAATATTTTACTAATGAAACAAATTGTGTGCCATAGCAAATGATTATCACTTTATAAAAGTTGTATTAACTGATTTGCATAAAAAGAAATAACACCTAACGCTTAACAATTATATTACCTTGATAGTTTTTAGTCTTTCCTTTAAATAAGGTATTATTTTAAAACCAATTATTCCGTTAATTTTACTTTGTTGAGCGCTTGTAATATTTCCTCTTGCAGCTTTATTGAACATATTTATCATAAAAACATAATCTTTTTCTGAATCAAATCCATTGTATTTATCAGGAGTGAAAACAGCTTCTTCAAATAAATATTCAATTAACTTACGTGAAAAATATTTACTATCAAGTTCGATTCTTTCCCTTTCTTCATAAGCATGGAGAAGCTTATAAAGTTTTTCCATTATTGTCGTATATTCATTTAAATCATCTCTTTTAAATCTTTTAATACAGCTACTTCCAATAGGATGCAAGTGAACATTTGTCTTGCGATTTCTTATAGTATATAAATATTTTATATTCTCTTTTCCGCAAATACACCGTGAAGATACAGTTTCATCCTCTTCAACATCTATGATATCCCATTCTCGTACCGCTATATTCCAAATTGAGGACGTTGAATTTTTAGTGATAGTTTCAATTAGATTTTTGCAATATGAACTAATATTTTCTGGCATTGAACTTTATCCTCTCTATATTAAATCAAGAATGGTTTTGAATTATTTTTAAATCCAATTGCTTTAGAAATACATTTTTCCATCAATTGATTATAATTTGATTTGTTATTAAAGTCTAATCCTTCTATACGAATATAAATACAAATTCTTTAAGTACTAGCTTCTTTTGTGGCTATACACTCGAGAAATGATACAGTAAGCTAAAAGCACACTATTTTTGCCAATTTTTTCGCTATTTTTTTTGGTTATCAACAAATTTAGGTGGTTGGCCATTTTGTTTAAACAACAATTATTTTGCAGGGTTCTTTTCGAATATAAGAAATATTCTTTTCCTTAAATGATCAAAAAAACCGTTAATCCGTAACTATTCTTTTAAGCGTTTTGAGTCCTTCAAAAGTCACTCAGTAATTATTGTAATAACCTTCACATTCATCAAAAGTCTTCAAACTATGAAGTGAGACATTCCAATTTAAAAGAGCGAAACAAAAACAGGCAACCTATTATTTAGATTCGGTTTGATAAGAAAATTAGAAGTATCGTTTATAACGATGCCGTTAATAAAACGCTATTTCTTATTTATCGCACAGCATGAAGATGCCGCCTAATAACGAAACAAACAAAAGAGAGCAAACTTTGAAACCAGTTGAACAAGTATCGTGTTCTTTATAATAATGGACGCACATAGGGATACACCAAATCAATGGAACCAAGCACCACCCCATTGCTACAGTTCCAATAATCATAAAAACAAAAGCTGCAGTTTGTAAGCCGTTCATAGAATTTTCCTCATTTCTGTTTTGGTTTAGTAATTCCAATATATAAAGAAAACGAGAAGTAATCAAGTCTTCTTAATGTTTGATCGCTTAAAAAAGCAATGAATCGCTCCATTTTATATAAACGTTAAAGCAAACAAAAAAAG
>CAZLUI010000086.1:0-2088 GCA_964562705.1 uncultured Staphylococcaceae bacterium | reverse complement strand
GGAATCGAACCCGCATAACTACCTTGGCAAGGTAGTGTTCTACCACTGAACTACATCTGCAAACTTCAGCGTTTATTATTATAAATAAAGTAGTATAATGTTTCAAGACAAATATTGAAAAAAGCAAAAATTATGATTACCTATAAAGATTTAGCACATTACATATTCAGTGATATAACTGAGACAATTGAAGACTTAGAAAAGAGATTTCCGGAGCGAAATTTACCATCTTCATCTGAGGTGACAAGGTTTGCACCTTCACCAACTGGTTTTCTTCATCTAGGTTCTTTATTCATGTCGCTTATTGCCTCAAAAGTCGCCTACGATACTGACGGCGTTTTTTATGTTCGTTTAGAAGACACTGATACCAAACGCGAAATCGAAGGTAGCGGTGAAGAACTCATTCAACAACTTGAACATTTCGGGATTGTGCCTGATGAAGGCTATTTGGGCAATAAACAAGTTGGTAGTTATGGTCCTTATATTCAATCTGAAAGATCTAATATATATCGTATTTGTATTAAATACCTAATGGAACAAGGCCGCGCTTATCCATGTTTTTGCTCCCATGAACAAATTGAAGAGATAAGAGAAGTTCAAATCGCTTCTAAAGTTATTCCTGGATATTACGGTGAATACGCTATGTGCCGCAATATCGAGCCTGAAGAAGCTCTCCGTCGCATCAAAGCTGGTGAAAAATATGTGATTCGCTTCCGTTCTTTAGGCAATCACCTTAACAAAGTTACTTTCCACGATTTGATCCGTGGTGATATTTCGATTGCTGAAAACGATTTAGATGTCGTTATCATGAAATCTGATGGACTTCCAACCTATCATTTTGCTCACGCAGTCGATGATCATTTTATGCGTACAACCACTGTTCTTCGTGGCGAAGAATGGATTGCTAGTGCACCAATTCACCTTGATTTATTTAATGCTTTGGGTTTCAAACTTCCTAACTACGCTCATGCGCCGGTGATCATGAAACTAGATAATGGCAACAAACGCAAACTATCAAAACGTAAAGATCCAGAAGCCAGCGTTGCTCATTTTATTGAACAAGGATTCCCTAAAGAAGCTTTGAAAGCTTATTTGATGTCGATTGCGAATTCTAATTTCGAAGATTGGACAGTTGAGAACCATTGTTTTGATATTAATAAATTCAAATTCTCTTTTAGCAAGATGTCTCTTGATGGAGTTTTATTTGATCAAGATAAATTAAATTATTTCTCAAAAGAAATTATTGGAACTTTCACTGCTGAAGACTTCTATGCTCGTTTAGTTGAATGGAGTAAAGAATTTGATGTTAGTTTATATAACCATATTAAAGACACCCAAGATTTCACTACCAAAATCTTAAATATAGAACGTGGTGGCGAAAAAGCTCGTAAAGATTTCACCTATTATCAAGAAGTATACCCAATTATCGGTTTCTTCTATGAAGATAGATTTGCTGAGATTGCTAAAGATGGTTATCCATTTAACGAACTTATGGACAAAAATCTCATTGCCGATGTCTTGAAAGACTTCTCGGAAAGCAATGATTATTCTCTTCCAAACGATTTATGGTTTAACACCATTAAAGAACTTGGGGTCCGCCACGGCTTTGCTGAATCAAATAAAATCTATAAAGCCAATAAAGAAGCCTACAAAGGCCACGTTGGCGATGTCGCTGAAATTATTCGTGTCGCTCTTGTCGGGGCAAAGAATTCGCCTAACATTCATTCAGTCATTCAAATTCTTGGCAAAGAAGAAGTTGATCGAAGAATAAAACTTGCAATTGATTATTTAAGATAAAATTGCTTAAATAATTAGCAATGGCCCCATGGAGAAGCGGCTTAACTCATATCCCTCTCAAGGATACATTCAAGGGTTCGAATCCCTTTAGGGTCACCAAAGTAAACGAATCGCACAAAACATTTATGTAGATAGTAATAGCTTTGCTATTACGGTAAATGCAAGTGCGTACGAAATATTCGATAAACGAGTAAATAACTGGTTTGTTCGAACAAATTCAAGATAGAGCGCTCTTTATTGGGTTCTCCACCATTTCGTGGGGTAAAAGTGGGGTTTCCATAGAAGAGACCC
>CAZLUI010000085.1:0-2117 GCA_964562705.1 uncultured Staphylococcaceae bacterium | reverse complement strand
TGTGCCTATAATGTGTCCAATAATTTAAGGAGGTCGTTATGATCGGATTTATCGTTGGAATTTTCATAGGTGCTTTCATCGGCGTGTTTATTATGGGCTTGGTCTGCGCTTCTAAAGACTTTTATGATTGGCATGAATAAGATGCCCAAGAAAACACCCAAGAAACTACCCAAGAAGAAGCTCCTCGAGAAAGAATGTCTTTCCCTGTGGAGTCAATGTGTCAGAGAACGTGACAAGGTATGCAGGAATTGCGGGTCAGATGAGCATTTATCAGCACATCACATAAGATCAGTCACCCACCACAGCACAAAATACAATATCAATAACGGCCTATGTCTTTGTTGGCGTAAATGCCACTTCTTACAGAAACACCATCCAGAGAGATTCCAGGACATGATTATCGAGATCATAGGCGACGATGAATACCAACGTCTCAAGAGAATGTCATTGATGGACATAGTGAGGCACACGGCTTATGACCTTGAAGGAATTAAGGAATACTTACAGGACGAGTTGAAAAGGTTGAAGCATGAATGAACTAACCGGAATTTCCGGTGGGATGGAAAATAAAGGATAGGCAGCGCAGCCGACAAGGGCGGTAAACCCGAACCGCCTTTCCTTTTAAACAATCGGATGAGGGTTTGGTATGAACAGGGGTTACATAAAAGTTTGGCGAAAGATTATTGATGCTGGTTGGCTCAAGAATCATAAACTATGTGCATTTTGGTTATGGTGTCTATTGAAAGCAACTCATAAAGAATTTGATGTTATTGTTGGTTGTCAGTCAGTTCATTTAATGCCTGGTGATTTTGTCTTTGGAAGAAAGGTAGCTTCTAAAGACTTGGCAATGTCAGAACAGTCAATACGCACTTTGTTGGACTTTTTAAAAACGACTCAAAATTTAACCATCAAAACAACCAACAAATTTTCGGTTATATCAATTACAAATTGGGATACTTACCAACTTAACGAAAATGAAATCAACCAACAGATCAACCAACCACTAACCAACAAACAACCAACAACTAACCACAAACAAGAATATAAGAACAATAACACAAAAGAATATACTAAAGAGTTTTTGGATTTTTATTCTGCCTACCCGAAACATATTGGCAAGGAACCAGCATGGAAAGCATGGAAAAAAGCAAATGGGAATATGCCGCCTATTGACGACCTTATTTTAAAAATCAACGAACAAAAGAAAATGGAAAACTGGATTAAGGATGATGGGAAATACATACCGCACCCTGCCACGTGGATAAATCAAAAACGATGGGAAGATGAAGGCGTGAAGTTGGAGGTTAAGTCGTCATGGTAATTGACCCCTACTATCAGAAGATCATTATTGACGATGAAAGAGACTCGATAAACTTTTACGCCCGTTCAATAGGGGTTTGGCAACAGATGGTTCAAAAAGAGACAGACGACACACAAAGGCAGTATTTTCAGTATTTCATGGATGTGGACATTATAGAATTGGAGAACGCAAATGAAAGACTTGAAAGGTTCAGGGGAGAACTTATTAGCCACGAACTGCAACACAGAGAAGTTTCAGCAGTATGATGGCGAGGATAAGGTTCTAACGTCTTACGAGTTAAGAGATAAATTAATGGCTGACAAGCGTGAGCCTCACGTTCATGTTATGTCAAAGATACCTGGATTAGATTATGCCTGTGAAGGGTTCCAAGATGGTGAGCTTGTGATTATTTCCGGCCCCACGAAACAAGGCAAGACGTTACTGGCCCAAACCCTAACCGTAAACTTTGCCAGTCAAAAGCAATACCCTTGCTGGTTTACTTATGAAGTTCCGGCAAGACAATTCCTAGACCAGTTTCCCATCCTACCGTTGTTCTATTTGCCATCAACTAATAAGGCACAGGATTTTAACTGGTTTATGGATAGGTGCATGGAAGCATTTTTTAAATACAATTCACGGATATTTTTTATTGACCATCTTCATTTCCTTGTGGACATGGCGAGGGTTAGTAATCCCAGCTTAGAGATCGGGGCTATTGTCCGGCGCATTAAGCGATTCGCAGTCGAGAATGATTTTATTATTTTCCTTTTGGCGCACATCAAGAAAAATGAGAACGATGATTTGAGTTACAAGGATT
>CAZLUI010000084.1:0-2154 GCA_964562705.1 uncultured Staphylococcaceae bacterium | reverse complement strand
CATCTATAAGGAAAGAGCGATTGTGCAAGAGAGAATTAAGGTTGCAATGGGCGGAGACAAAAAGAGCAAAAATGTTGTTCAAGTTCTTTCCATCGCTTGCGATGAGTGTCCAATCGGTGGTTACCAAGTAACTCAAGTTTGCCGCGGTTGTATCGCTCATAGATGTGAAAAAGCCTGCCGTTTAAAAGCAATTTCTTTTGATCCGATCACTCGTGTGGCTAGAATCAATAAAGAAAAATGCGTTAACTGCGGCATGTGCGCCAAAGCGTGCCAATATAACGCCATCCAAGACTTCAAACGTCCTTGTGAATCATCTTGCAAACTGAAAGCTATTTCGATGGCTGAGGATTTTTCTGCTCAAATTAATGATGAAAAATGCATCTCTTGTGGTGCTTGCGTTTCACAATGCCCGTTTGGCGCAATCATGGATAAATCCTACATCGTCGATGTGGTTAATATGATCAAAGACAGTGATTATTCTAAGAAATATAATTTATACGCGGTGGTGGCGCCATCGATTTCATCACAATTTAAATATGCCACTTTAGGTCAAGTTGTCACTGCTATTAAAGAGTTAGGTTTCCATTCTGTTGTTGAAGCGGCCTTAGGCGCTGACATGGTTTCATTTGGAGAATCAAAAGAATTGATGGAAAAAGGCTTTTTGACTTCATCATGTTGTCCAGCCTTCGTTTCCTTCATTCAAAAGAAATATCCACAACTCGTCGATAAGATTTCTTCTAACTTATCGCCAATGGCAACAATTGCTAGATACATCAAAAGTGTTGATTCAACCGCAAAGATAATCTTTATCGGACCATGCATTGCAAAAAAAGCAGAGATTAAACTTGATAAGGTAAAACCTTTTGTTGATTCAGTCTTAACCTTTGAAGAACTTCAAGCGTTGATTGATTCACGTAACATCGATGCCTCTAAACTAGAAGAGAATAAACTTGATAACGCTTCCTACTATGGAAGAATATTTGCTAGAACTGGTGGTTTGACTGATGCAGTTAAACAAGCACTAGTTGAACAAGGCATTACAGATTTCGAGTTTAAGCCTACAATTGCCTCCGGCTTAGATGAATGTAAGGCTGCTTTAGATAAAGCCTCTAAAGAGCCTAAAGACTTCAATTTTATTGAAGGTATGGCTTGTTGCAATGGCTGCATCGGTGGACCTTGCTGTCTAACCCATGAATTTAGAGATAAATCTGAAGTTGATAAATATGGCCACGAGGCAAAAGAAAAGACAATTTCCGATGCAATTGCTGTTCTAAAATAAATAAAAGATATAACTGGGCAACTTAGTCCAGTTTTTCTTTGTAAGCGTTTTAATTTAGTAATTTCATTAAATTAGAATAGAATAAAAAAATAAGAAAACACATAAAAATGAAATTCTCAGTTAAAAATATCACAACTATAGGAATATTAACCGCGATAACGGTAGTTTTGCAACTATTAGCTAATTATATTTCCTTTGGTCCGGTAAACATTACTTTATCGCTTATTCCAATTGTTATTGGTGCTTTAATTTGCGGCCCCTGGGGTGGATTATTCTTAGGACTAGTTAATGGAGCGATTATTTTAGCAGCTCCGGGCACTTCTGTGTTCTTAGCTTATAAACCATTAGAAACCGTATTCTTATGTTTATTTAAAACCGGAATCGCTGGTTTAGCTGCTGGATTTCTGCCTTTAATTTTAAAGAAACATCAAAAAATTGCGGTTATTATCGCCTCTATTATGGTACCAATCATCAACACTAGTTTGTTTGCTCTTGGCTGTCTTTTATTCTTTATGGATATGGATATATTCAGTTACGATGTCGGCTACTTATTCTTAGTGGTTATCGGCATCAACTTCATTATTGAATTTAGCGTTAACGCTATTCTATCGCCAACCGTTTATTTTATTTATAAAACTATTAAAAACAAATATACTAAAGAAGTATCATTATGAAATATTCGTTATCCAATAATACCTATATCGTTCGTATCGATCGCGGCGAAGAAGTGGTCGAACAACTTTTAAAATTTGCTACAAAAGAAAATATTCAAGGCGCTTTTATTCAAGCAATTGGAGCGTGCGATGAATTTTCAGTGGGTTTATATTCTGTGTCAGAAAAGAAATATGAATCCACTGATTATAATGGTGAATATG
>CAZLUI010000083.1:0-2174 GCA_964562705.1 uncultured Staphylococcaceae bacterium | reverse complement strand
GAAGACAAAAAGAAATGATTATATAATAATATTTATCAAAGGATTAATTTATGAATGATATTAGAGTCTTAAAAACAAAACGTGGTTCAATGAAATGCTTCTATGGAATGATTGATCATCTCATGGCAAGCAACAAAACAATGAAGGATATTTTTTCTATCCATGATGAAACAAAACTAACTAATGGGAATAAACCAATCTGCATATATGAAGAAAATGGCACTACAAAGAGTCTTAAATATAAAGATTATATAAAAAAAGTAGAAAAGTACGCCGCTTCATTTAGTGCCGTCTTAAAAAATATTGAAAAAGATTCATTTGTTGGAATGAAGTTAACTAATTCGTTTAAATGGCCTTTAACATTCTGGGCTCTTTTGATGGCAGGTTATAAACCTCTTTTAATTAACCCAATCTTAGGTCAAATAGAAAGTGAAAAGCTTCTAAAAGAAGCAGGTGCAAAAGCAATTATTGTTGATAATAAGAACGTCTATGAAGTTCCAACTATCAATATCAATAGTCTGGACTTTGAAGAACAATACCATTTTACTCCATACTGGAGTAATGAAGTAGCATTCTGCACGAGTGGCACCACAGGTGATTCTAAAATATACATTTATAATGGCGAGGCCTTGTCTTATCAGCTCAATGCTGCTTTTGAAATGCCTCAGACCACGGAAGATATCATGTATGATGGAGATATTCGCCTATTAGCAATTATTCCTTTCTCCCATATTTTTGGATTCGTGGCTGTTTTTCTTTGGTACACCTTCTTTGGTATGACAATCGTTTTCCCAAGAAGCAATGCCCCAAAGGATTTGGTTGATGCTTGCAAAAATCATCAATGCACTCATGTTTACGCAGTACCAATGTTTTGGGACAATGTTGCCAAATTATTCAAGCAGACTATTTCACTTCAAAAGCCAAAGAAACAAGGACTTGTAAAAAAGGTATGTGATTACAATAATGGCGTTATCACCAAAAGCGAAGCAGGTTTAGCTAGCAGTAAATTTGTCCAAAGCAAAATTCAAAAACAAGTTCTTGGCGACAAGATTGTATATTGCATTTCTGGCGGTAGTGCATTGAGTAAAGACACATTAGAAACGATCAACGGTCTTGGTTATCACTTATATAACGGCTATGGAATGACTGAAATTGGTATTACATCTGTTGAACTTTCCAAAGATGTAAAGCAAAGAAACAAAGGATCGATTGGAAAAGCACTACATGGAGTAGTATATTCCTTAGAAGATGAAGAATTATTGGTGAAATCACCATATCTTCATATTGCCCGTTTTGTTAATGGTAAGCGCGTTGAGAGCGACCTTGATAAAAACGGATTCTTTCACACCGGTGATTTAGCTTGTATTGAAAATGATGGCCACGCCTTCATAAAAGGCAAGAAGAAAGATGTGATTATCTCTTCTAATGGCGAAAATATTTATCCTGATGAAATCGAAGCACGGTTCAAAGGACTTCCATTTGTCAAATTGCTTTCTTTAATTGGGGTTGAAAATGACAAAGAAGAAGTTCTCACCATGATCATGAATCTTGAAAAGGATTTATCAAAAGACGAACTTGAAACACTTAAAAACTCAATAAAAGAAACTAACGAATTGCTTCCAGTTGCTATGCAAATAAGAGACTTCTATATCGACAAAGAATCACTTCCTATCAACGCTTCAATGAAAATCAAAAGATTTGTTTTAATCGATGAATTTAAAAATAAACCAGAGAACTTCCTAAAATTAGGAAATGGGGTAATTGTATCATTTGATGGCTTTGATGAAAAAGAAGTTAGCAAAATTAAAGAACAACTTATTTCTATCTTTGCTGATGCCTTATATGTCGATAAAAAAATCATCGCCCCAAGCAGCCATGTGATAGCTGATTTAGGCGGAGATTCTTTAGCGTATATGTCAATCTTAGCGACAATAGAAGATGAATTTAAGATTCATATTCCAACCGAATTGATTGGAAAACTAAATTCTGTCAACGAATTTGCTTTATATATTCTTAAGAATAAAAAGTAATTAGGCCAAATACTTTTCTTTAATAATCTTCAATGTTGGAGCATCAGCTTTAGAAAAATCTAGTTTGTCTAGTTCGTTTTTGTTTGACCATGCTTGAGCAAGATGTTCAGTTAAAACTGGGTCACCGGAAATTAGTTCGCAGCG
>CAZLUI010000082.1:0-2201 GCA_964562705.1 uncultured Staphylococcaceae bacterium | reverse complement strand
TAATGCCCCGGGGTGTGAAGCGAGATGTAAAGAACGTGTAGAAACCTTAAAAACAGAGTACAATAACGACCTTAAAGAAATGAAGGCAGATCTTAAAGAAAATATGAGACTGGCACAAAACATGAATCTTTCTCTAACCAGTCTCGTTTCTTATTTACAGGGTAAGGGCATCACGCCCCCATTAGGATAAAGAAATGTTAAGCGCCTCCTACACAATATCAGATGTAAAGTCAAGATTAACCAACGTTTATTCTTACTATGGTTATACCTCGGATGCATTATTCACTACGGCCATCGTAAATGTGGCGAATGACATCATGGTGCTTTACTTTTATCCAAAAATAGGACAGACCGAGTATGACAGAATTGCCCTGCTGAACCGGTCCGGCTTATCGACCTGGGAGACATACTTATATTGGGCTGAAGTATGGACAATATGTTATAACTTCCTTGGCGCCAGAGCAGCACAAACCACTCAGCTTCAGACCAACTCAAACGAAAGACTGACAGTTGAAGGCTACACTTATCAGATAGGCGCTGGCTCAGGAGCATCGCAAGGAGACTCTTCGTATAGTTTTTTTAAGACCAAAGCATTTGAGTTTTGGGCTCTCGCAGGATACAACATAAATTCGCTGCAGAGGACCTGCACGGTGTTCGGCGATTCGTCAATGATTGAGCCGGTGGAGAACATAATTATATGATCCCATATGTTGAGCCCAAACTTGTCCCTGTAACTAACTTCTATTCTGAAGATTATATAACTGATGAAGATCTTGATCAACTCACAGCTTTAATAGACGACGGGTTTGTTCAGGAAGCTTTTGACCTGTTTATCAATGAATATATGATCCCTCCTTCTATGAAATATCAGGACCTCATGTCTGATTACCTTGGTGTGGTCGATTCCGGTCCAATGAGAGAAAAAGATAAGGACACGCTCTCCCGGAACATTACGCTGATGAGTCTTGGGCTATCTGCAGTCCTATTAAACAATTTTAGTAAATACTTAAATAGTTCCTATTCCAAGGCCATATTTGAAGACGCGGGAATAACAGACGCAATGACAAAAAAGGCCATACTTGTTGAAGTCGAAACAGTTTATGAACAACTGCTTAGTTCCAGTCTTTCCCGGACACAATCTTTTATTTTGAACAGCCTCAGAACAATGCAGCGCGAACTTCTTGCTGAGAACTTACTTCTTAAAAATTCGAAATTAACCGGTGAAGCGCTTGAAAGTGAAATTATACGATTCAAAAATTCTTTACGAATAAAATATCCTGAGATATATAAAGCCATCAATAAAGGCAATATACTTGTTACGAGCAGATTTGTGGATGGTGCCGAGAGTATAAGACATTATAAGATAGATTACTACATTGATCTCGTTACGCGTACAGCAATTCTGGATGTTGATAGAAATTCTAATATGATTTCCGCCATTGCGGCAAACGAGAGAGTGGTAGATTTTTATCTGAGCGACCCCAGACAGGTAAAAAAGGACAGGGAAATTTGCCAGGAGATATTGGCCACACTTGTTTTGGGCAGAAGCATTCTCGCTCTTGATGCCGAAGCTGCAACCATTCTCGGTATAATGACCGTGGAAGAAGCCAAGAGCACACCAGACTACTCATTTGGCCCATACTGTCGTCACAGTGTCAGGAGATGTCCTGCGGAATACATTAAAGAAATAAATAATATCCTTGGGGCTAAAAATGGCAATTGATGATGCGATGACAGCCCGGGCCCTACTCAGGGCACAGCAGCAGGTATACAACGTGTGCGCCCAGGGACACCGTATTGTTTTGGTTAAGAACGCTACCAAGGATGAGTTGGGATCAAAACTGACTGAAACAACACTCGAATTGAAGGCTTTTCCGATACGATACACTCCTTTTGATAGGGAGGTTACGGCCAAAATATCGTGGACCGAGAACGTGGACGTAATATGTTATGTCCCAAAATATCAATTAAATTTGTTGTCATTAACAATAAAAAATTTGAAGGCCAGATACTCGACATTTAGGATAGACAATAAGACGTATACTGTAAGACATATGGAACCGTATAGCGCCTTTGCCAACGATTATCTTTATATGGTTGTTGGAGGTAAAGAGTGATATCTGTTGAACTCGACCCCAGCTCCCTTAAGGCGTTTAAGGATGATCTGAAGCAATTAAAGAGCGTAATCGACTCACAAGATC
>CAZLUI010000081.1:0-2232 GCA_964562705.1 uncultured Staphylococcaceae bacterium | reverse complement strand
CTTTTGTTACAATATCAACAAGAGCTTAGCCAGATGAGTGGAGTGAATAATGTGAAGTTGAAATATGTAATGAATCAATGATATTTTATTGAGATTACAAATAAGGATATTACACAATTTGAGCGCAAATTATTTGACGAAGCGCACGGTGCGAACAAAGACAAGTTTGACGTGCTGAGGAGAAATACGCTGAAATGAGGTCAGAGATATGTGTCTCCGTATTTGGATACGATACAGTCGCAAGTCCTGAGTGCAAAAGATGATTTGGTCAGTAGAGAATTTCTGCTCCTCCAAGATGCGAAAGAAAAAATTTCTCAGATTAGTAAATCACTCACTGCATTTGCTGAGTGTATTGCCTGGCTTGATATCTATACTTCTCATGCCTTACTTGCGAAGGAAAAAAACTTTAGCAAACCTGAATTTACCAACAACAGTCAACTTTCCATCATCGACGGAAGACATCTGGTGATCGAAGAATTTCTTCCTCGCGATCTCCAATTCATTCCGAACGATTTAAAGATGTTGGATGATGGCCAAGAAGATAATTGAGGGTTTTTGCATATTGTTACATGACCAAATATGTGAGGTAAATCAACATATCTAAGACAAAATGCATTGATAGTTTTGTTAGCCCATTGTGGCCTATTTGTGCCAGCGAAGGAAGTGAAATTATGACTGGTCGATGCATTGTTTGCACGTGTAGGAAGCGGTGATGTCATTGCGAAGAATCAATCGACTTTTATGACAGAAATGATCGAAGTCGCAAATATTTTGCACAAAGCGACGAGTAAGAGTTTCATCATCTTTGATGAACTTGGTCGTGGCACATCGACCTATGATGGACTGGCATTAACTAAAGCAATATTAGAATACATAGCGACGCAAGTAGGAGCAAAAACGTTGATTGCAACGCATTACCATGAACTTATTCAGCTGGAAGATGCTTTGCCTGGCATACAAAATTATTCGGTCAGCGTCTATGAAACTGATAAGGATGTTGTGTTTATGAAATAGATCGTTAGAGGCTGAGCCGACAAGAGTTATGGAATCGATGTAGCGAAGCTCGCAGGCATTCCAAATGTAATTCTTGAAAGGGCAAAAAATAATTTGAAATCACTTCAGGATAAAAATGGAAAGATGGAAACATTGAAGGACGGAAACATTTCCACGTCTCAACTTTTTAACGTTTCAACTCCCGTCAGGGACCAAAGATTTGAGAAAATTAAGCAATTTTTGCAATGATTTGACTTAAATACTATCACGCCGCTTCAGGCATTGCAATTGCTCAGTAAGGTCAAAGATGAAATGGAAGAATAATTTTTAAGGGTCTAGAGTACTTTAGCAAAAAATTTAGTATAACTTTTAAGAATTTTCAACAACTGATTATAAATATCTTTTCACTCTATTCAACAATTAAATCTAAACTCACATTCCTTTAGGTGTAAACTGAATTTTTCTTTAGTGACTCAGTTAAATTTTCATAATCTTCTCTTACAATAACTTCGAAAGCTTTCTATTCCATTGATATGCTTTTTGCCTCTTACAAACTCGTTTTTTCAATGATTAACTCTATAATGTTTATCATATCAGACATCAACCAAACCATTGTATCATCTCCAACCATCTGTATGGATAATCGAGTCGCAATCTATCTTTCCTCTTATTATTTTTCTTAAAGTTGCCGCACTACAATCAGGGACAATTTCTGCATAAACCTTTCAATTTCTTTTACGCAATCAGAATACAATACTCTTCATTCATGCTCATCTTCAGCGTTTCCCTCTTACTCTAGTTGCTCAAAAGTAGCTTTCGTCAAGTTCTATTTCTCACTTAAATAATTCTTTTTCTTCATTTTTACAATATCGAGTCATCACTTTCCTTAGGTAGTCATATCGATTATTGATCGTTTTTCTTTCTATTTCTAATATTTTTGATGTCTGTGTCGCGGTCAAATCTCTAGAAAAATACTTCAAAATTCCAATCGTTTTTTGCCTGCTAAGGTGTGAGTTCTTTCTATAAGGGTTTTTAGTAGTCATGAGCTGGTTATATTTATTATTTAAACCACTTCAACTACTCTAGACCCTAAAATTTAATTGATTTGTATTGGTTTTTTAATGTAAAATGTAACGTGTACGGCTTTTGGATTTCAAAGAAGAACTGGTAATTCTATAGATTCTTTTTAAAATCATGATTGGTTCGCGAAGCTTTAAATTTTCTTAGGAGCACCATCTA
>CAZLUI010000080.1:0-2245 GCA_964562705.1 uncultured Staphylococcaceae bacterium | reverse complement strand
GGTAGTGTCAAATCTACTACCTCTTTTTTTCTAAAAACCTTTTATTTTCAAGGATTACAAAACTTTTTCAAATAAAAAAGCATTGACCTCCTAAAAACCAGTATAATTGAATCACCACAACACAATTATCCGCATAGAAAGGTCAACGCCCATGGACATTATATCGTATTTAATTCAATACATTCAATACCAACATAAACAAATCTGCTGGTTAATTAATTTTATCTGTAGATACATCCCACTCAAGCAGTGGGCTTTTGATGATTCCCATTCTCCAAAGTATCAAAAATTCAAGATTGATGAACTTCCAAAAGTTATTTCTTACAAACAGGATTGGAACTGGAAAGATCTCATCTCTTACTACGAACATCGTTACCACAAGACCATTCGTCCTGTATTTCGTCGTGTGGAATGTGATATCCCTAAACACTGTACCTGCCCCGCCTGTGATGCTCCTGTAGACTATCTTATGTGGAACGACGGCAAGAAAAAAAGTCAGGTATTATGCAAAGTTTGTCAGTCTCATTTTTCACCAACTAAGGATAATCGTTTCACTAAAAATACAGTTCTTAGATGTCCTCACTGCAATCATACTCTTGTTCATAAGAAAGACCGCAAGCATTTCATCATACACAAATGCATCAATCCCAAATGTTCTTACTATCTCCATAACCTCAAAAAGGTTGATAAAAAGTATCTGGATGAAGACTACGGGAAAAACAAGTACAAGCTTCACTACATCTACCGTGAATTTACGATAGATTTCTTTAAGTTGGACTTAAACTCACTTCCTAAAAATGCATCTTCTCTGAAATTCACTAAGTTTGACTCCAATACGATGTCCCTCTGCCTTACTCTACATGTCAATCTTGGTCTTTCTTTAAGAAAAACGAAGCAAGCCTTGAAAGACCTCTATGAAATTGATATCTCACATCAAAGCATCGCTAATTACTGTAAATCTGCAGCCATGTGCATCAAACCGTTTGTTGATAACTACGATTATGGAACTGGAAAAGTATTTACTGCCGATGAAACCTACATCAAAATCCGTGGCATTAAAGCCTATATCTGGTTCATCATGGATGTTGCAAGCCGCTCCATCATTGGTTATCAGGTCTCTGATAATCGTGGTGTTGGTCCTTGCATCCTTGCTATGCGAATGGCTTTCCGACATCTAAAAAAACTTCCAGAACACTTTAAGTTCATCGCTGATGGTTATAGTGCATACCCTTTAGCTGCCCAACAGTTCTTCCGTGAATTTGGTGATAAGTTTAAATTTGATATCACCCAGGTAATTGGACTTACCAACGACGATGAAGTATCCAAAGAATTCAGACCTTACAAACAGATGATTGAAAGGTTGAATCGTACATACAAGGTCTCCTACAGACCTACCAATGGTTTTGATAACATCGACGGTGCCAACTATGATTTAGCTCTGTGGGTTGCTTATTATAACTTTCTCAGGCCACACAAACACAATAACTACAAAGTGCTTAACGATGTAGAGCTTCTAAAAGGTGCTGGAAATATGCCAGGTAAATGGCAACTCCTTATCTTCCTTGGTCAACAGACCATACTGAACATGCAAAATCAAGCAACTGCATAACAGGAGCGGAACCGTTGTCAAGGAAAGCGTGGAATACCGCAGCGCAACGCGCGAGGATATGCCGCGAAAGTTCCTTTACATAAGGTTCTCGGATTATCCTATATCAGCAGAAAAGGGGCAACTGCGCCCTTTTCCTGCCTTCAGGCGAGGATGGGTTCGGGCAAAGCCCGTAATGGGTCAAGGGACTGGTCCCTTGTAGGTCCTTAGGGCAACGCCCTAAGCCCTCGGAGAGCTATATCTACAGTTTTCAAGGTTCGTCTGAGCCATATTTTTTTAACTCAGTTTTTTCATAAATCATTTGACACTATCTAGAAATGCCCCGCCATTGGCAGGGCACTTCTTTATCTTGGTTTGTCTTGCCTTGTCTGATAAGGCAACTGGTTTTCTGCTACATTCATGCTCTTTTCTTCCTCAAGTCCTCCAAGGTCTGCATCCGCAACCTTTTCGTTCTCAAGGTCGAGCTGGGCATTAAGTTCAAACTGTCTTGAAAGCTTCTGCTGAAGCTCCTCTTCGTGCATGAACGGTTTCTCATACTCTTCCTTCGATGCAGCAAGATCGTTTTCGTACTGCTCTATCTTTTTTAACAGATATTCCTCATTCTCGTGAATACCGTTAAAACAGTTTTCAAGCTTTACC
>CAZLUI010000079.1:0-2254 GCA_964562705.1 uncultured Staphylococcaceae bacterium | reverse complement strand
CGTCGCTCACTAATATCACTTTAAGCACTGATTGGCGAATTGATACTGTGAAGTCAAGTATGTTTGAAAACGCTACTTCATTAGCATCAATTAAACTTCCATCAAATTATCATTACATTGCCGAAGCTGCTTTTAAAGGTTGCATTGCATTAAAATCCATCACCTTGGAAGCCACTCAAATTGTAACTTTTAAATCAAATTCCTTTGATGGAGTTACACTAACTCATATTTATGTGCCTGCCACACTTGTTGAATCATACAAAACCGATTTACAATGGAGCACCTATGCATCAATAATCGAAGCTATTCCTGCAATATGAAAAAATCTTGGCTCAAACGAGCTTTAAACTATATTCTCTTAAGCGGAAAATCAAATAGTTTTTACGTCGAGCATCAAGAAAATATTTCTAGAAGAAATCAAAAAACACTAGTCAAAGCATGCATTCTTTCCATACTGGTGGCTACTATTGTTGCCGTTGTTACTGGTGTTTTACACGCTGTTGGTGGATATTTTCCAAATCTTTATATTTGGTATATTTCTTTCTGTGCTTTTGCTGGAATTATTTTACTAATAACTGCTTATTTTAAAAACAAATATTGGCGTCTCACCGAAACTTTGAAGTATGTATTTGTTGGTGGTCTTTATATGTTTGGCATTCTTCTCTTATTTGTTTCTGAACAACACGAATACGCAATTGAAATCTTTGTCTTCTTTGCTACTGTGCCTCTACTATTTTTTGATCGACCATATCGTATTTGGATAATTAGTTTTGTCTTCCTTCTAATCTATATTGGTGCCAGCTTTTATTTTGTTTACTTCACTGACGCAATTAACAAATTTGGTGCATATTCTGAGGATTTAGGACTTATGTTTACGATATTTATTGTAAACGGCTCATCATATTTCTTTATTGGGCAATTCTTAATGGTTGCAGTGAAAAGAATGCATACGCGCGATTTGGAAAATATTGAATCTGTTACCAATGAACGTGATACTGACATTTTAACCACCCTTCCAAATCGTCGAAATTTTAATGCTTCGTTCGCTCTTTTAAATGATAAAAGTGGATTGCACGCTGTCATCATGATGGATATTGATTTATTTAAAAAATATAACGATTTATTTGGACATATGATGGGCGATGACGCCTTGCATCAAGTTGGGGTAACACTTGTTGGCATAGCTGCAAAATATGGCATTGATATTCATCGTTATGGTGGCGAAGAGTTTGTCGGCCTCATTGTTAAACCAGATGTAAAAGTAAGAAAAGTTTGCGAGGAAATAATTCAGAATGTCTATAATCTTGGCATTAGAACTAATACCTCAAAGACTGGAAAACTAACTATGACAGTCGGTTATTCTTTAAATACACGCGGAAAAATAGAGAAATATTCTTTACTTAAAAGTGCAGATAATGCCTTGTTTAGATCGAAGACTAGAGGCGATAATACTTACTCAAAATCATCAAAATAGTTTGAAATAATTGAGAAGCCATCGCTCTTTTTAAGAAACAAAATCAAACATTAACCTTAAGGTTAACTAAATGTAGTTTAATCAGTAAAAAAATATTCATAAAAACTTTACAACAATTTTAAAATGAGTAATATTATTAACAGGCAAAGCACTAGTGATGGTGCGACCCAAAACTATAGGGCCTTTAATTAAAAGGTAGCCAGCTGCACATAAGTAGCTGGCTTTTATTATAAAAGAACGGCTTACTCAAGGGAGGGACACGATGAAAAGATTACTTACTGCACTTGTTTCATTTGCCGGCGTAATTCTTTAGGTTCACTTCTTGTTCCTTCCTTTTCCTCTTACAGTGAATCAATTAATTTGATTGAAATAAAAGTCGACAATGGTGATGAACAATCTTTGCCCGTTAAAGGCGAAATTATGGTTCGTGAATTATCAAAACTTGTTCGCGATCCTTCTTCCGCTTTATATAAATTCTTTGCCGCTTACTCTATCAATCAAAATACTGGAGTGATGACAGCTCCTAATAAACCAACCACCAAATCTAAGAATTCCAGTGTCGACTCCAATGGTACAGTCTGGGCGCCGTATGTAGAACAAGATCTTCTACGTTTAGCTCAAATTGATTCTGATTTTTCTTGGTATCAAGGCGGTGGATCTTGGAAGATTCAACTTACCAAAACAGATAATAAAAATATGTCTTCAACTAAATACAATATTTATTACACTGATAATGACTTCAGTGGTTTGACCGAAGAAGAAAGTAAAAAATATGTCGTT
>CAZLUI010000078.1:0-2379 GCA_964562705.1 uncultured Staphylococcaceae bacterium | reverse complement strand
GCTTGTTTAACAAAACAAATGTCAATTACAGAAATTGCAACAAGATTAAAGAGAAGTACCAATATAAGAGGTAAGAAAAAAAGGCAAATATGTTGCCTTAATCGGTGGCGTATCGCCTCCGTGAATATAAAAACTATATGACTTGATTATTGTTTTGTCAAAACAAAACATATAAGAAATAAAAAAAGATAGCCTACTCGAAACTTAATTCGCTCATATTGGCTATCTGTATAATTATTATATAACAACCTTTTTTATTAATAAGTATTTAGATAATAAACGATATAAATAAAAAATCGCCCAACTCGTTAGAGAGGGCTGAAGTAGAGTTTTGCAACTCCGTTGTATTTATAATATATGACTTCATAAGGCATATGTCAATTTCTCAACAAGTATATGACTATCAAAATAGCTGACCAGGTGGCCAGCTATTTGTTGTTAATCTCTTTTAGAGCTTTGCTAAGTTGATCGGGGCAGGATGTTTGGCCTGTTCTTGAACCGCGGCAAGTAATACCTTCAAGTCTTTTGATAACTTCTTCGACTTTCATGCCTTCAACAAGTTTGGATATACCGCGAAGATTTCCTTGGCAACCACCCATAACTTCGAGTGAAACCACCACATCATCTTCAACGGTGATGCGCATAAGTCTTGAACAGACACCTTGTGGGGTAAATTCCAATACTTTTTTCATACTATTTAACGATTTTTCCATTAACTACGCCACTACAGGCGCAGGCATTGCATTCATCAGTATCAATGTGCATTGCTAATGCATACTTTTCGCTGACACGAATAACGGTGTCGCCAAACACGACTTTGCGACCTTTACCAGAATCAACTTCAACGTTAACAATGTCGCCATTCTTGACGCCAAATTCTGCTGCATCAGTTGGAGTCATATGAATATGACGTTTAGCAATAATTACACCTTCTGATAGTTCAATTTCGCCAGCAGGTCCTTTTAAGGTGCAAGCACCACTACCAGAAATATCGCCACTTTCACGAACTGGAGCCACAAGTCCTAAACTACGAGCATCAGTAAATGATACTTCGACTTGGTTGTGATTTCTGACCGGTCCAAGAATTGATAGAGCAGCACTTGGGCGAACTCCATTAGGATCTTTTTTGTTATAACCAATTACCATCACTTTGTCGTTAGACGCAAATTGGCCTGGTTGGGAAAGAGCCTTCTTAACTTCAAGATTATGTCCTTTTCCGAATAATACTTCGAGAGCTTCCTGTGTAACATGCACATGTCGTGCGCTCGTTTCAACTAATATTTCTTTCATTTTAATTACCTCGAACTCCATTATTCTAGCATACTTACTTTTTGAATATACGATTTTTGCTTTTTTTCTTCCTTTATATAAATAAAGAGGTTAAACTCATAAAAGAGTTCAAAATATGGAAAAAGAATTAATTACAACTGAGCAACTTGAACAATTAATTGACGAGAAGAATGTTAAAGAGATTCGCCGTATTTTTGAAGTTGTTCCGACCATTGATATTGCCGAATGTTGTGATGATATCGATGATGTTAAAAAACTTGTTTTCATTTTCAAAACTGTTAAAAGTGAATACACCGCTGACCTATTCACCGAATTATCACCAGAAACAAAAGAGAAAATCATCCATGTGATGAGCGATGCTGAATTAACAAACATTCTTGAAAGCCAATTCACTGATGACTTAGTCGACGATCTTGAAGATATGCCAGCTAATTTAGTCACACGTGTCCTTCGTAACGTTTCTAAAGAAAGAAGAACCGTAATTAATAAATTATTGAATTATCAAGAGAATACTGCCGGTTCAATCATGACCACAGAATTTTTGGTTCTTCTTGATTCATTATCTGCCGATGAAGCCATCAAACAAATTCGTTCAGTTGGTAAATCAAAAGAGACAATTTATACCTTGTTTATCATGGACTCGAAACGAAATCTTGTTGGCACCCTCGACTTAGACGATTTAATCTTTGCTAATGGTGACACAAAACTAAATACTATTATGAACCGTGACTATGTCACAGTCCAAGTTAACACCGACCAAGAAGAAGTCGCTAACCTCATCAAACGTTACGACTTAAACGCTATCGCTGTCTTGAATAACGAAAGCCGTTTAATAGGTATTATTACCGTTGACGATATCGTTGATGTTATCGAACAAGAAGCTACCGAAGACGTTGCTATATTAAGCCACGTTGCGCCACTTGAAGATTCATATCTTGAGACCAGCACTTTACAAATGGCAAAAAAATGCGTCCCATGGATTGTTGTTTTGTTAATCCTTGGAACATTTTCCTCAATGGTTTTATCAATCTTCCAAGATAAATTAGCACTAGTTCCTGTGCTGGCAGCATTCATTCCAGTTTTGATGGA
>CAZLUI010000077.1:0-2442 GCA_964562705.1 uncultured Staphylococcaceae bacterium | reverse complement strand
CCCTTAAGGGTAAAGGCTATAAACCTGCCGAAAATGATCAGATTGGTTATTGGCACGGTGTCTCTCCTTTTGAGATTGAAAGTGGCAAACCTTTAGACATGCACGAAGGATTCAATTCTTGGTCACACATTTTTAGTGATTTAACAATCAAAGAAATGGAAAATCACAAGAAGGCATACTTGATTTCTCCAGCAACAATAAAAGGGGCAGGATTAGATGATGTCTTCGCTAAATTCCCAAATCGAAGTGTCGATGTCGGCATAGCTGAAGAACATTCGATGACCCTTGCTAGTGGCCTTTCACTTGGCGGTTATCATCCAATCATCAGCATTTATTCAACTTTCATGCAAAGAGCGTTCGATGAGATTTCCCACGACTTAGCAAGAATGAATTGTAATGCGACTATTCTAGTCGATCGTGCTGGATTAGTTGGTAAAGACGGTGAAACTCACCAAGGCATCTATGATGTTTCTTTCCTAGTCAACACTCCAAATGTAGTCGTTACTATGCCAAGCACCATTGCAGAAGGCTATGCCTTATACGATGAATCATTTAACGATCACGGTCCATTCTTCATTCGTTTGCCAAGAGCGATTGTTAAAATTGAAAAAGACATAAAACCAGCTGCTATTAAATTTGGTAAATGGAAGAAACTCATCGATAGCAAAGCTAAAAAAATTGCTGTAGTAGGTGTTGGCCCACTTTTAAGAGATTTGGAAAAACAATTAATTGATAAAAAAATAGAATGCACAGTTTATAACGCATTATATATTGCTCCAATGGACGAAGACGCGATTGATGAACTCCTAAACTTTGATAAAATCGTTATTTATGACGCCTATTCAGCCAATGGTGGGCTTGAAAGTGTCTTGGTGAATAAATTATCACAAAAGGGTTATAAAGGGCTTATTTCGGCTCATTCGATTCCTCTACAATTTATCAAACAAGCATGCATAAATGAACAACTTGAAGAATTTGGTCTTCTTCCAGAACAAATCATCAAATTTATAAAATAAAGAAATTTTTCTTTAATACAGTTTGGTTAACATAATATTGCCAATCATTTATATCAATTATAAAATTAAGTCATGAGCAGAATTATTCTACACATTGATTTAAATGCTTTCTTTGTTCGCTGCGAAGAAATCAGAAAACCTTCTTTAGAAGGAAAAGCAATCATTATCGGCCACGAAGGACGTTGTGGCATCGTTTCAACCTGTTCATACGCAGCTAGAAAATATGGAATTCACTCCGGAATGCCAACCTTTAAAGCGGTGCAACTATATCCGGATGTATTAATTATTCATGGTGATTATGATTATTACCAAAAAATGTCACATAAGTTTTTTGATTTTATCAAGAAATACGCCAAAACAATTGAAATAGCCTCCGTTGATGAATGCTTTGTTGATATGACAAATGAATTAAAAGGTGTGAAAGATGTGTTAGGTTATTTACAAGAAATGCAAAACTCTCTTTTTAAAGAGACAGGTTTAAAATGTTCTATCGGGGTTGCCCCAACCAAGTTTTTAGCAAAGATGGGCAGCGACATGAAAAAACCGATGGGTATCACAATTATCCGGAGGAAAGACGTCAGAAAAATGCTAGATCCATTACCGATTGGTGATTTTTTCGGTATCGGTAAGAAAACCGCTCCAAGGCTAATTGAAAAAGGAATCAAAACAATTGGCGATTTGGCAAAGTTAGTAAATGGCGATGAAGACACCGCGAAAGCCGAACTGGGCAAATTTTACTATGTAATTAAGGACTGGATTAACGGCTATGGAAGCGACATGGTCGATAATGGTCCGTTTAATCCTAAGTCAATCGGTAACAGCGAGACATTCATGACCGACACCAACAATTATGATGAGATAAAAAACCGCCTTCTAAAAATAGCTAAGGAAGTATCAGAACGCGCTAAAGAAGCGGATAAAATAGGTTCTACTATTCAGATAGTGATGAAAGACAATAACTTTAAAGTTATTAATAGGTCTAAATCGCTCAAGAAACCGACAAATGACTATGAAATTATTTCTTCCGGAGTCTTGACGTTGTTAGACAAAAACTATGACGAAGATAGAACAATAAGATTGGTTGGAGTTACCTTACAAAACCTAGTTGATCCAACCGAAGCTGTCGTTCAACTTTCAATTTTTGATAACTACGACGAGATAAAAGAAGAATGCGCAACAAAGTTGCTTGTAGCGGAGCTCAACCGCAAAATGAAAAAGAGTGTGTTTAAAACAGCCGCTGAGCAACTAAAGGAAAAGAAAAATGCAACTAGATGATGCAATTGATTTATTTTTTCAATATCTTCGTGTTGAAAAAGGTGTTTCCAACGATACGATTAAATCTTACTCGTATGATTTGAAACAGTTTTTTAAGGCAATCCCGAAGAATTCAACCGACGAAATGATGCCTACCGATATCTCTGACTTT
>CAZLUI010000076.1:0-2572 GCA_964562705.1 uncultured Staphylococcaceae bacterium | reverse complement strand
TGCTGAAATCTTAAATAAATTCCATGGGAGATAAGTTCCCAAAACACCAATTAATGCTGTATATGGTAAAATGAAATTGACCAGTTTTTAAGAAAAACAGCGATTTGAAATTGACCACCCCTTATGTTAAACTATGCTCATAATCTATTAGATTGTGAGGTAAAAAAGGTGGTAAAAATGATAGAAAAAAACGAAATTATTATTAGATTTAAAAATGGTCAATCTAAGAGTGCAATTGCAAGAGAATTAGGTATCACACGAAATACTGTAAAAAGTTATATTCGAGACTACGAAGATTCGATGGCAAAACTCAGTAACGAAACAGATGTTGCTAGAATTGCGATGATTCAAGAATCCATCTGTTCCAAGCCAATTCGAAAATACTCAAACCGTTTACCGACTGTATTTCATGAGCAACTCGAACAAAGGTTTCATGAACTCATCCGAATTGATGAAGAACGTAATCAGATCCTTGGTCAAAACAAACAACAGTTGACTGCTGCATTGCTTCATCGAACTTTATTAAACGAAGGATATAAAGTTGGTGAAACAACCATTCGAGTAAAGTATCGTGAATATAAGCAAAAAAACAAAGAGTGTTTTATTAAACAGCATTATGAATTTGGTGAAATCGCTCAATACGATTTCCACCAAATTAAAGTTGAAGTGAATGGACAAATAAAGAAATACCATCAAGCAACGATTTCTCTACCTAAGAGTAATATCATTTTCGGACTTCTTTATAAGAACGAAAAGATGGAATCTTTCATAGACAGTCTAGTGCAGTTCTTTAGTTTCTGTCAAGGGGTCGTAAAAACGATAATCTTTGATAATATGAGTACAGCTGTTAAGAAGTTTTGTTTTAAAGGAGATAAGCACTATACCGATGAACTTATCAAAGTTAGTAATTACTATGGATTTCAAATTGAAACGTGCAATCCTCGTAGTGGAAATGAGAAAGGACACGTAGAGAATAGCGGAAAAGTAATTCGTCGTGACTTCTTTTGTCTGAAATACAAATTTGATGATGAAGTAGATTTACATCTTTACTATCAGAATGAACTAGAAAAAAGAAATCACAAATATAGATCCGCTTTTGAAGAAGAACAACGACATTTAAAAAACTTACCAAAGCACCCTTATGAAATTGGTCGCTTGCAGGTTGCTAAGAGCAATAGTTATTCATTAGTCTCCATCGATAGTAATTTCTACTCTGTACCCGATAAATACGTTGAAAAACAAGTGTTATGCAATATTTATACGACTAGAATTCTCATATACGATGATAAAAACAATTTAATCGCTGAACATTCAAAAAAAGATGGCATAGGAGAGTATTCCATCAATATACATCACTATATTGATACTCTCCTCAAGAAACCCAAAGCTTTGAAAAATTCATACGCACTCAAACAAGCTCCAGAAATCTTGCAATCCATCTTCAATCAATACTTTAGCACAAAGCCACGAGAATTTCTACACTTTCTTAAAAATACAGATGTATTTAACGAGAACTTGTATGAGTTGGGTATAGAAATTGGTGTGATTAAGAAATCAAAATATCGAAATACTATGGACTATTTTAGTAGGAAGAGAACAAATGAAATTGATGAAGCGAGCGTTACTCACTTGAATTACACATCCTCGCTCTTTGGACAGGAGGATGTATCCAATGAATAACATTCAAAAGTTAGCTTATAAACTGAGATTACCCTATATCAAAAATAACTATATAGAATCGATTCATGAATCAATGGATAAACAGTTTAGTTATGAACAATTCTTAGAATATGTATTAACCAAAGAAACGGAAGCAAGAGGGGTTAATAGCGTCAATAGACGAATTAAAGCAGCTAAGTTTCCTTATTTAAAATATTTAATAGATTTGAAATATGATTCATTCCCTCTAGAGGTAGCGAATCATATCCGAGAACTACAATCCTTAAACTTTATATCTCAAGGGAAGAATGTCATTTTTGTTGGCAATCCTGGTGTGGGTAAAACCCACACTTCGATTGGACTTGGAATCAAGGCTTGTATGGAAGGTAAAAATGTATTATACATCACAGTACCAAATCTAATAACCGAGTTAAAAGAAAGTATGACCTTAAACCAACTAACTAACTATAAAAAGAAGTTTGTGGGTTATGACTTAGTAATCTTAGACGAACTTGGATATATCAGTTTTGATAAGCAGGGAAGTGAATTGTTATTCAACTTACTTTCCATGAGAAATGAAACCAAATCAATTATTATTACAACGAATCTCGCATTTAATCGATGGCAAGAGATTTTTAATGATCCTACGCTAACAGCAGCCATGGTAGATCGATTAACCCACAAAGCGCACGTTATTACGATTAAAGGAGACTCGTATCGATTAAAAGAAACCAAAGAGTGGTTAAACCGCTAGGTGGTCAATTTCAAATCGCTGAGGGTGGTCAATTTCACGTTGACATTTGCATTTGTATTACTAATTTTCAGATTTAGAAGAGTCTCTTCAATTTTTTCATTTGAAACACTCGAATTTATACCAAAGTAGTTTTTTAGCAATGGAACATAACTTTTTGAA
>CAZLUI010000075.1:0-2802 GCA_964562705.1 uncultured Staphylococcaceae bacterium | reverse complement strand
TGTACAAATAATGTCAACAACTAGGCGATTAAAGAACGGATTTGTTTGAATTCTTTTGTGTCGTTTTCGCTGATTCTAAATGAATCAGAAATCTTTGAAATTGTCTTGCGACGTAAAGTGGCTGAATACTTATCTAACTTGAGTAAATTTAAGACTTCATTTTTATGTGTTATTGCGGCAGTGGCCAAAAACCAAGCTTCCGCCATCATCACGTAATAGCGGTCATCATTATCAACCGCATCGAGAAAGATTTTTATATCGTCATCTTTATAAAATTTCATCGTGTTTACAAACGCAAATCTTTTCTTGTATATATCGTGACTCTTTGACCATTTTTTAAAGTATAAATTGAATATATCTCGCTTTTGTTTTTTGAAGAATTGACTAAGGCAATCGGTGATAGCCCACGACTTAGCATACTTAATTTTCTTATCGAGAAATTTCATTTGTTCATCGTATGTTTTTAATCTTTTAAGATTAATTACAAAATATAATGTTGTCAATTCCAAGGTTTCATCTAGAGGTATTTTGTCCAATATTTCTTGGTCCAAATCTAGATATTTGTTGATGGTGGCATTCAAAGGTTCTTTCTTTAAACAAACTGTTTTAATATCCGGCCCAAACATCTTGGTATACTTAAAACCTTTTGGGTCATAATTTTCCCCATATAAATCTAGTCTAATTGAATCTAAAGGGTTCATTATAATCTGACTGATCCTTCAATAATCTTAAAGGGGTCTTTTTTATCAATATGGTCATAGAAAAGAATGCCATCTAAATGATCAATTTCGTGTTGCAAAACAACCGCTTCATAGCCATAAGCAGTGAAGATATTCTCTTTGCCTAGTGCAACATCAAACGCTTTAACAATAATTTTATTTTTACGATAGATATATCCTTGATGTTCATCGTCAACAGAAAGACAGCCTTCACCACCTTGGAGGTAGCAAAGTTTAATGCTCTCAGAGATAATTTTTGGATTGATTAGGCGGTGGTCAATAATTATTTCTTTTCCTTCGTTATCAACTTGCTTATAGTAGACGACTAACGCCCTGATATTATGACCAATTTGTGGGGCGGCTAAACCAACGCCTTCGCGAAGGTGATATTTCTCATTAACTGTAGGATCTTGGCTAGCAATCAAATAATCTTTCATCGCATTTACTAAATCGATTGTTTTTTGATCAATCGGATCAACTGGTAAACATCTCTCGTGGAGAGATTTGATATTATCTTTTACTATTTTATAGTACTTACTCATAAATTTATTCTATCATAATACCCACTTTTTTGTTAATATCATCTTATGACAAATAATTTGATGAACAAATTAGATGAACTGAAATGCGCGATTGAACAAGATTCAAGCGTGCTTGAACTTGAACGACTTAATAAACTAATTAATGCTGATGAAAATATCATGCGCTTGGCCTATCAAAAGGATATGGCGGTTTTAGCCTATGAAGATGCCTTGAAGCATTATACAAAAGATTCTCTGGAAGTCGGCACTGCTCAAAAGAGTTTATACGAAGCAAAACTTGCTTTGGATTCTAATCCTTTGGTAATGCAATATAATGATGCCTATAAAAAAGTGAAAGCGATCTATGCTTCGATTAATAAAGAATTGTTTGGCTCAATGTCAATCCATTCTTGCGGAGAAAATCATGATTAGAATTACAGGTGGGGAATTTCGTTCTCGACTTTTAAAAACACCGAGTTGTGATACCACTAAACCCACAATGGATAAAGTCCGCTTAGGAGTTTTTTCAGCTATTGGAGATAAAATCGTTAATGCTGATGTATTAGATTTATTTGCTGGATGTGGTAGTTATGGCTTTGAATCATTGTCCCGTGGGGCTTCATCTGCAACATTCGTAGACAACAACTCTGAGCCAATATTAGTTATCAAAGACAACGCAAAAACGTTAGGCTTAAATGTAGATACATACTTAGGAAATGTTGTTACCTTTTTGAAAGAGTCAAAAAATAGATTTGATCTTATTTTTGTGGACCCTCCATATAAATTGGTTAATTACCAAGAAATCATTGATTTGGTGTTGGAGAATAATATTTTAACGGATTTTGGTATAATTATTTTGGAAAGTGAACTTCCTTTAAATATAAAAGAAGAACAATTCCAAAAAGTTAAAATGTATAAATACGGTTTAGCAAAAGTATACATATTGAGGAAATAATTATGAAAATAGCAGTGTATCCGGGGAGTTTTGACCCAATTACCAATGGTCACTTGGATGTTTTAAGAAGATCACTTAAAGTCTTTGATGAAGTCATCCTTCTTGTTGCTGATAATCACGAGAAACGTTCTGTTTTCACTGTTGAAGAAAGAGTCAGCATGATTAAAGACGCAGTTAAAGGTATCAAGAATACGAAAGTTGATTCAACGGATGGCTTAACGGTTGCCTATGCGAAGAAAGTTGGCGCTAAATGCCTCATTCGTGGTTTACGCGCGGTCACGGATTTTGAATATGAATTTAAATTAAGTGCTGCTAATGAATATATTGATTCTTCCATTGATGAAGTATTTTTTATGTCACATGCCGAAACTAGTTTTATCTCATCTTCCACAATCAATGACATGCATAAAGGTGGAGTCGATATTTCTAGACTTGTCCCTGAGTCAGTTGTGGAAATGTATAAACGTAAAAAATAAAGTAGAAGATTAACAAAAAACAACGGTCATCCCGTTGTTTTATTTATAAATAATTAATTATTTATTTGTAAAGTCACCTTTATGATTCCAGCAATCGAGAAGCAATTCAGCTTTAGCATAATCGTTATCGC
>CAZLUI010000074.1:0-2865 GCA_964562705.1 uncultured Staphylococcaceae bacterium | reverse complement strand
TTCATAAATTAATCCTTTGATAAATATTATTATATAATCATTTCTTTTTGTCTTCCTATTATTTATAATAATCACGTAAACGGGAGTAGCTAAGCTAAGAACCGACAACACGATATCTATGATATCCGGAACTTAGCCATTTATATGCGCGAGACGATTACAACCTATTGAATAAGGGAGTAATAGTTATGTTTGAAACAAAAAGTCGCCATAGTACTTTAGCTGATTTAAATACAGATAAAGAAAAAGGTCTTACGAGTCAAGAAGCCTCGGAAAGACTTTTAAAATACGGCCCTAATAAACTTAAAGAAAAAAAGAAAAAAACTTGGATAAGAATTTTCTTTGAACAAATGAACAATCCAATGATTTTTGTTTTGTTTGCTGCCATCGCTGTCACCATTGGAATTTCAATTTATGAAACAGTCAACTGCGCGTTAGCAGGTTGGGTAATTAATGGAAAAGCCGTTACTAATGTGTTTTTAGATGTTGGTGATTGGCCTGATGTATTAATTGTTTTCTTAGTCATTATCATGAACTCGGTAATTGGCACAATCCAAGAAGTCAAAGCTCAAACATCCTTGGATGCTTTGAAAAACTTGTCTTCTCCAGAATCGACCGTTATTCGCGACGAGAAAAGAATGAAGATTAAATCTTCAGATTTAGTTATTGGCGACGTTGTGGTGCTTGAAGAAGGCGATACAATTGGAGCCGATCTTCGTTTAATCGAATCGGTCAACCTTAAAACCAATGAATCAAGTTTAACTGGTGAATCTGTCCCAGTCGAAAAAGACGCGAGTATTACTTTCTCTAAAGAAGTTGCTTTAGGCGATCGCATAAACTTAGCTTATATGTCCACCCCAGTTAGTTATGGTCGTGGCAAAGGTGTCGTTGTTGGCACTGCTATGAATACTGAAATTGGCAAGATTGCTACTGCTTTAGATAATGAAGAAGATAGTCAAACCCCTCTTCAAAAGTCACTCGCTAAACTTAGCAAAGCCCTCGGAATATTAACATTAATTATTGTTGTATTCGTTCTTGCTGTTGATATTATTTGGATTTTTGTTAACGGCCATGGTGGAGAAATTGAAGCATGGATTGAAAGCGTTCTTGGCGCTATCGCCTTAGCTGTTGCTGCAATTCCTGAAGGTTTAGCGGCCGTTGTTACCATTGTTTTATCAATAGGTGTTCAACGTATGGTTAAGGCTAACACTGTTGTTCGCAAACTTCCTAGTGTTGAAACATTAGGTGCTGTCAGTATTGTTTGTTCCGATAAAACCGGGACTTTAACTCAAAACAAAATGACTGTTTTAGAAGCTTATACTGATGAGAAATATTTTGTTCGTGATGATTTTAAAAAAGAAAATCAAACTGCTTTACCTGATTTAGCTTTATTGGCTAGAGGCATGTCACTTTGTTCAAATGCGACAGTTGATGAAGGCTTGTTTGGTGATCCAACCGAAATATGCCTTGTGGTTATGGCTAATGAATTTAATATGCATAAGAAAGATATTGAAAAACAATATCCTCGCATTGATGAACTTCCTTTTGATTCTGTGCGCAAGATGATGTCTACTAAGCATTTTGTTGATGGTAGCGAAGAAATAATGTTTACCAAAGGTGCACTTGATAGTATTTTAAAACACACCACCAAGATTCAAATTGATGGCAAGATTAGAAATATAACTGATAAAGATATTGAAAATATCTATAAAGCAAATAAGACGTTCTCCGATAAAGCGTTGCGTGTCTTAGCACTAGCGTATAAAGTGAGCAAAGATAAAATCGCTGAAGATGATTTAGTTTTTATTGGTTTAGTAGCGATGATCGATCCTGCTAGACCAGAAGCTAAACCTGCTGCTCACACCTTTAAGAATGCTGGTATTACCACCATCATGATTACTGGTGACCATAAAGACACTGCTTTTGCAATTGCTAAAGATCTAGGCATTGCTGAATCACCAGATCAATGTGTAATGGGCGCTGACATTGATAACTTAAGCGAAGAAGAACTTCGCGAATTAATTAAAAGAGTTCGCGTCTTCGCCCGTGTATCTCCAGAAAACAAAGTTTCGATTGTCAAAGCTTTCGAAGCTAATGGAAATATTTGTGCCATGACCGGTGACGGCGTCAACGACGCTCCGTCTTTAAAAGCTGCCGATATTGGTATTGCTATGGGCATTACTGGCACTGATGTGGCGAAAGGTTCAGCTGATATGGTTTTAACTGATGATAATTTCGCCTCAATTGAAAAGGCGGTCGAAGAAGGCCGTGGCATTTATGCCAATATTAAGAAAACAGTCGTGTTCTTACTTTCAAGTAACATTGCTGAAGTGCTTGCCATGTTCATTGTTATTTGTATTGGTTTCCCATCTCCATTCATCGCAATTCATTTGCTTTGGGTTAACCTAGTTACCGATTCTCTTCCAGCCATTGCTTTAGGCATGGACAAAAAAGATCCAAACAACATGAATGAAAAACCTCGCAATCCAAACGAAAGTTTGTTTGCAAAAGGCGGCTTGAGCACGACTTTAGGATATGGTGCTTTAATTACTATCTCAGTTTTGCTAGCTTATTTAAGTGCTTTCTGGATGCATGGCCTTGTTTCATGGGGTGACATTGCCACAGCCAGTGTAACAAACCCAGAAATCTTGGCTCAAGCTAGAACCATGGCCTTTGTCGCTTTATCTTTCAGCGAATTAATCCACATGATTGGTATGAGCAATCAAAATCGCTCCTTTATTCATATCTTCAAGAATAAGAATTGGATGATGTTGTTAGCCTTTATCGTTGGTGTTGGATTGCAACTTCTAGTTGTTGAAGTTCCTCTTTTGCAACAAATATTCTCGACAGCAGATTTGGAAGTGG
>CAZLUI010000073.1:0-2899 GCA_964562705.1 uncultured Staphylococcaceae bacterium | reverse complement strand
AAAGTGCAAATCGTCGAATAGTTAAAATTGATAGCCTTGGTGACTTCTTCAAAAAAAGAAATCATCATAACTATTCAAACAATATTCAATCATGCAAGCCTTTTTAATGTCATCGCATTCTTTGATTGAAGACCCATTTGCCAATAGTTCAAGTAGATAAATTAAAGGTATAGTTTTATCGTTGAAAATAATATCGGCTTTAGTCAGTAAATGATTACCAACTTTTTTGTCTTTGAATCGATGAGGCTGGCAAATATTTCGACCTTGTCGTCCTTATAGTTGCTCACGCCAATTTGGTTATAGAAACTATATCCTATAACGAGACCATTCTCGTTTGAGGTGTAATAATCAACAACTTGATCCTTGTTTTTGGATGGCTTCCCCTTAAAAAGATATGCGCCATGTGAAATTCTAGTGATGATCTTCTCTTCTTCCAATCGATTCAATATCTTTCAATAGTCTTCATTTTAGTTAAATAATCTTTCTTGCTTCTTTCATTGAGAGTGCAAAATAAGTTGTGTAAATTCAGATATTTAGACTATCGTTTTTCAAAAGAAAATCGAAAATGTTCATGATCATAATGCCATCTTCTGTGTAATGTGAAAGAGTTGCATCACCTGAAATTATTATTTTAGTAAAAGAATCGTTAACATTAAGTAGTGATCTTGCTTCTTGCTGGTATTTAGCATCGTCAGGGAGCGAAAACGATGATTGAATATAAATTCTCTTATCTGCTTTATTACAAACAAAATCAATCTCATAATATGTTCTAACAGCTTTTGAATTAATTTTTTTTACAACCGGAATAATACCAACATCAACACTATAACCACGTATCAGTAATTCATTATAAATCACATTTTCTAGTAGATGAGTTTTCTCTGTTTGTCTAAAATTGATTGCAGCATTTCTTAGACCTAAATCTGAAAAATAGTATTTGCTTGGAGTGTCAATATAGCTTTTTCCCTTTACATCATACCTGTTTGCTCGATTGATAATAAAAGAGTCAACTAATATTTCAATATATTTTGAAATAGTTGGAGCAGATAAAGTAACATTTTTAACACTCTTGAAAGTATTAGTAAGTTTGTTTGGATTTGTTAAGGAACCAATAGAAGAAGATAAAATATTAATTAACTCTTTTAACTCATCTTCATAATCGATGTTGTTACGGTTAACTATATCTTTAATATATGTCTCCACAAATAAATTTTTTAAAAATGATACTTTTTGTTCATATGTTGGTTGGCTTAAAAGAAGCGGTAATCCACCATATACAATATATTCTTCAAAAGCATCCCTTTTATCTATTCCTCTAGCATTATAGAATTCGGAAAATGATAAAGGAAAAATATGAATTTGGTCTCCTCGACCCCTAAATTCGGTAATGACATCTTTTGACAAGAATTTTGCATTACTACCAGTTACATAAATATCGACATTGCTTAGCCTAAGAAAACTATTTAAAATTGATTCAAACTTATCAAGCAATTGAATTTCATCTAAAAGCATGTAATACATGCCATCATCAGTAATTTTGCTCTTTAAGTAATTGAATGCCATTTCGGAATCATGATATTTTTCGTTTTCAAAACTATCGAAATTTAGTTCGATAATATGCTCTTTATCGATGCCACTGGTTATTAAATAATTTTTAAAAATATTAAAAAGAAGAAATGATTTACCAGAACGTCTAATACCTGTAATTACTTTAATCATTCCGTTGTTCTTTCTTGAAACTAATTTATTTAAATATAAATCTCTATTGATAATCATTTAATTTGTCTCTTTTTTATAAAAGTGTTAAAAGTTACAACTTTCTAAAAATAGAATACCTCATAAGTGAAAATAAATCAAATTACTTTTTAGTAAAGTGTTAAAAGTTACAACTTTCTAAAATTCAACTTAAACAACTTAAATATATATTCAAAAAACTTCAACCATATCAAATGCTCCAAAATAAAAAAGGGTTTGCCCCCTTAAATAACAAAAAACCTTGATATTTTTATCAAAGCATTTGTTTCATAATGGCGCCCTCAATACGACTCGAACGTACGACCCACTGCTTAGAAGGCAGTTGCTCTATCCACCTGAGCTATGAGGGCAATGTATATATAATAATGTTAGAATAACAATATTTCAATCAATTTTTTAACCCTTTTAGGTGTTCGATTATGCTTATTGCGACATCTTCAGGAATGAATTGCGATAACTCTTCTTTAGTTGTACTTTTTAAGGCGTCGATACTTGGATAATGCTCTTTGATGAGTTCTTTTCTTTTTTCACCTAGTCCTTTGATGTTATCGAGAATACCGACAGTTAACTGCTTATTACGTTTTTGATGATGAAATGAAATCGCAAAGCGATGCACTTCATCTTGCATTCTGACAAGCAGGAAGAACAATGATTTGTTATCTTCTAAGGAAATGACATTGCCGTCTTTATCAATTAGGCCTTTAGTTTGGTGACGATCATTTTTAAACAATCCAAACACTGGAATATCAACGTCAATATCTTTCAAGGCATCGATACCCGCGTGAACTTGTCCTAAACCACCATCAGTGAGAATAAGGTCAGGATAGGCCTCTTTGCTTTCTTTTAGACGAATGTAGCGACGCTTCATCACTTCTTTCATCGATGAATAGTCATCTCGCTTCTCAATACTTTCAATATTGTACTTTCGATACATCTTCTTCAGTGGTTCACCATTGACGAAGACCACCATCGCTCCCACCGGGGCATCACCTTGAAGATGGGAATTATCAAATAGTTCAATGTGATATGGGGTTTTTATATTAAGTCTATCGCCTAAGTCAGTTAACAAAGACAAGGTGTCATCTTCCAGTCGAGCAGACATGAAATGAGAATCTAGTTCTTGCTTAGCGTTTAGATTAGCCAT
>CAZLUI010000072.1:0-2934 GCA_964562705.1 uncultured Staphylococcaceae bacterium | reverse complement strand
CCAGAGACTCCAATAGTTAGAATGAAATAAGCCATATCAACTGCGAGGTCAGTTGTATTAGGTGATGTGGTAATGAAAAGAAAGGCAAAGATAACAAGGATGATTTCCACTCCGAAGAAGAGTGAACCAAAGAGCAAGAACGCTGTTGGGTTTGGTTCTTTCTTGGCTTTTTCTTTTGGCAATATTTTGGTTTCTCCGGTTAAACCATCAAAATGAGAAAGGTGGAATTTTCTTTTTCCATCTTCCTTATAAAATGTGAAGCCGAGAATGTTTGTTGAAACGATATCATATCTTCCTGCTTTAGCACCCAAAACATGAGCAATTTCGAACATAATTGCGTTAACAATTACCCCAACAACAACCGCGGCGATGAAAAACAACACATAAACAATCCAATTGGTCTCCTGAAAAATAAATGAATTTTCTGCTTGAGGCCGAATACCAAAGAAAAAATAGGCAGCGGCTCCACCGAGGATAAGTAACCAAACAAATAAGCCAGTGATATCTTCTTTTTTCATAAAAATCCTTTCTAGAAACAGCTCTTATAAATCTTACGAGCCACTTCTTGATCAATTGGTTTTGCGTGATGGCCAACGATCCGTGTACCATCATTTGAAAACATTTTTACCAATAGTTCGACGTCAGCGTTTTCGATACTTAAATCCTTAAATGATTTAGGCATATTGAGAAAGTCGAAATACTCTTCTAATATTGCCACACCTTTTTTAGCATTTGCAAGTTTATCAGACAAATGGGAATCCAAGACGTTTCTCGCTAGTTGATCGAATTTATCGATGTCGTATTGAAGATACTCTTTAGCCCAAGCAGGGAAGAGAAGAGCAAGCCCCGCTGCGTGAGCAACATGGGGATATACTCCGCTTAATGCATGTTCGAGTTGATGAACTGGCATAGAATATTTTTTCCCTATGCTTGTAATTCCATTATGCGATAAGGAAGAAGCAAGCATAAGTGTTGCACGAGCTTGATAATCGGCTGGATTTTCCATTACAAGACGACCGGCTTTGATTATTGTTCTCAGAAGTCCTTCCGCTAGTCCATCGGCAATTTCGTTGTCGCTTGATGGGGATAAATATCTTTCAAGTGTGTGCATAATGATATCAACAATTCCATATCCAGTTTGAGTCGGATTAACAGAAAACGTTAATTCAGGATCTTCAATAGCAAAAACAGGTCGAACAAAGTCAGAATTAAAACCTGCTTTATTTAAGGTCTTATCGTCTTGAATAACACAGGATGTTGACATTTCGCTTCCAGCAGCCGATATAGTAAGGACTACTCCAATAGGTAAACTTTTTGTTGGTTTAGCGAGATATCGATTAAAATCAAAACAATCTCCGTCATAATAATAACCTACAGAAATTAATTTTGCGGTATCAATAACTGAGCCACCACCGATGGGTAAAAGAAAGTCTGGTTTGAAACTACGGGCCATTTCAAGGCCCCTATAAACCATTTCCAAATTAGGATTGGGCCGAACTCCCTCAAGAATTAAATATTCAATTTGATGTTTGCTCAAAGATGAGGTGACAGTATCCAATAATCCACTTTTTTTCACCGAAGCTTGACCAATAATGATCATTACTTTTTTTGCATTTTTGGTACGAAGAATATCACCAATGAATTGGGTCTTTCCTTTTCCGAAATAGAGTTCTGTCTTCATTTCAAAATTAAAGTCAATCATGGTATTTTTTCCTCATTTTAGTGAAGTTTCGCACGGCTTTTTTTAAATTATCATCATCTTCAAAACAGAAGCAAGTCATTAATCCTTCAAGAGATTTGCTCTTATAAGTTGAAAGGTAATAAACAATTGAATTTGAGTAAGCCAGTGCATAGAAGCGAGTGATGATTTTGCGATCGTTCAATTTGAGCTTCTTACTATCAGGAATCTCCTCAATAAAACGAAGTATATTCTGGTAGGTGATGTTGTAAATGAACTCTTGAAAGAGCTCTTTGCCAGCAGAAGACAATGTTGCATCAATAAAATTCTTGTTGGCTGTATAGTATGAATAAACAATTTTAACCAACTTTTTTATGTTGGTGGCTTCTTTCATCTAAGAAGACAAGAGTCAAAAGATCATAGATGTCATGAAAATGATAGTAGAATGTCTGGCGATTGATATGGCATCGTTCAGAAAGCATCGTCACTGAAATTGAATCCAATGGGACTTCCGACATTAATGATTTCAATGTTTCTGCTAAACGATGTTCTGTTTTCATTTTAAAAGAGCATACTCCTGACTGATTTTCGCGCCAAGGATTGCATTATTAATAACTAAATGGATATTTGATTCAAGTGAATCTCCTCCAGTTAGTTCAACGATTGTTTTAAGCAAAAAAGGTGTTACTTCCTTACCTTTAATGCCAAGTTTATCAGCTTCAGAAAGAGCTTTTTTAATCGCCTCGTTAATTACTTTGGCATCCATCGCATATTTTTCAGGAATTGGGTTTGCAATCAATATTCCTCCGGAAAGGTGATTGTGACGTTTATGATAGATTATTTCAGCGGCTTCTCTGCAACTTGAAATTTCGTAATCAACGCTTAATCCCGAATGTGGGGTGTAGAAAGCAGGTAATTCTTTGGTCTTATAACCAAGAACGGGAACGCCCATGGTTTCCAAATATTCTAAGGTTAAAGGAAGATCGAGAATTGCCTTGGCTCCCGCACAAACAACAGTGACATCAGTTTTCGCTAATTCTTGTAAGTCAGCAGAAATATCCATGGTTGTTTCGGCGTGGCGATGAACACCGCCAATACCGCCTGTTACAAACACTTCAATGCCGGCTTGATTGGCAATTATCATTGTGGCAGCAACAGTTGTTGCAGCCCACATCTTTTTTGCATAGACAACGGGTAAGTCGCGGCGTGAGACTTTTACTATTCCTTTTCTTTTACCAAACTGTTCGATTTCACTG
>CAZLUI010000071.1:0-2994 GCA_964562705.1 uncultured Staphylococcaceae bacterium | reverse complement strand
ATGAAACAAATAGTTTATTACTATTTAGATTTTTTTGCTCTAGGATGAGCAGAAATAAATTGATTTTTCATCGCTTCTTCAGTCACGTGAGTGTAAATCTGAGTTGTGTTTAATGACTCATGGCCAAGTAGCTCTTGGATAACTCTTAAATCCGCTCCGCCTTCTAATAAATGCGTGGCAAATGAATGTCTCATTAAGTGAGGATGCAAACCATAGTTGCAGCCTGTTTTCTTTTCAATTTGTTTAAGGATATATTCTAAGCCTCTAGTAGTTAGACAATCTCCTTTTGCATTGCAAAAAAGGTAATCTTCCTTTAGAGCTTTGCCTGAACGCAGTAAAAGAATATCGCGAGAAGACTGAACATAATTCATCAAAGCTTGCTGAGCGCTTTTGCTAAATGGAACAAGCCTTTCTTTTCTGCCTTTTCCGTAAATACGTATGCTGCGTCCACGCATATCAATATCAGTCATTTTGATATTTACTAGTTCAAAAGCACGAACCCCAGAAGCATATAGGAGTTCAAGAATGCATTGATCTCTTAACATTAAGTCATCAGTTCGTTCTTGATTTAACTTAAAAAGGTTATCGATTTGTTCCACATATAAAGCATGTGGATAACGAATTTCTTTCTTTGGCGAACGAATAAATAGAAAGGTATTTTCTTTAATATATTTCTTGTTAACAAGAAAACTAAAGAAATGTCTCAAAGCAGACAACCTCCGACATAAGGTTTTTTTACTAACATTCCTCGCTAATTCAGATGAGAGGTAATTACGAATTAAAGGGGCATCAACATCCGTTATGTCGACGCCTTGTGAAAAGATAAAATGATAAAAACTTAGGATATCTCTTCGATAGGCATCCACACTTTTTAAGGAAAAATTCAAATTGTATTGAATATAATCAACAAATTCTTGAATCTCTTTGATTGCCATAAAATCATTATAACAAAAAAGTAAGCAAATGCTTACTTCTTATCTTCGTGATATTCTTCCTGATGATGACATTTTGGATAATTGGAACATCCAAGAATCTTCTTTTTGTTATAGTAACGAACATATAAGTCGCCACCACATTCGGGACATTTTTTTACAGGTTCGCGTTTGTTTTTAAATTCTTTTTTCTCGATATAGTCGCAATCTGGATAACCACTGCAAGCAACAAACTTTTTGTGAGTTTTTGAATATCGATACACTAGTAGCTTACCACATTTTGGACAATTGCCAGGTGCATATTCAATCTTCTTATCATTTTCGCGGTAATCACATTTAGGGAAATTTGAACATCCAATAAATTCACCATAACGAGATTTTTTATAGACAAGAGGGGCACCACATTTTGGGCAGTTGCGGCCAACGTTTTCATCATCATCTTTATACATTCGGCCATTTACTTCATCACACAATTTCATGAATGGAAAATAGAAATTAGTTAATATCTTTGTTTTCGTTTCTTTTCCATCTTGGATTTTATCCAAGTCTTGTTCCATTTTGGCGGTGTATTCCACATTAATTAATTCTGGAAAATACTTATTAAGCACAAACGCGGTCTTTGAACCATGATCAGTAATTTCAATTGAACCATGATCAGAACGAAGATAACCACGAACTGGACTAAGCAAGGTTTTGATTGTAGAAGCATAGGTGGAAGGACGGCCAATGCCTTTTTCTTCCATGATATGCACAATTTTTGCTTCATTATAATGACTTGGAGCTTTTGTAAATTCTTGTTTGTTATTGATAGCGTCAACGTTATAAATATCGCCCATCACAACATTAGGAAGTTGACTCACTTTTTCAGTATCGCTGTCACGATAAATCTTTGAATAACCATCAAAGATATTGCGGTAACCCTCTGATTTAAAATTAACATTTCCGCATTTAAATTTAACAGTTATTACTTCATCTTTTTTTGCGGTCATTAAAGAGCCAATAGTTCTTTCATATATTAACTTATATAGTTTATATAAATTATGAGGCACTAAGTCTTTGATTGATTCAGGAGTTCGATATAAAGATGTTGGTCGAATAGCTTCGTGAGCATCTTGAGACCCTTTTACTTTTGCATATTTACGATGGCCAACATATTCATGACCATATTTTTGTTCAATATATTTTTTCGCGTGAGCGGAGAATTCGTTCGAAATAGCGACTGAGTCAGTACGAATGTAGGTGATCAAACCAACATGTTCAGCCCCAATTTCCACGCCTTCATACAATAACTGGGCCACTTTTGTGACTTCATTACTAGAAAAATGAAGAGAGCTGCACGCTTCTTGAATCATGGTAGAAGTAGTAAAAGCAGGCTTTGATTCTGTCGATCTAAACGACTTAGATATGTCAATAACTTCAGCTTCTTTTCCAAGTTTAGAAATGATTTCTTTGTTCTCTTTTTCATTAGAAATTTTCTTATTCTCTTCATCTGGAAGATAGTTAGCAACAATCTTTGTTTTATCATTAGATAAATTCAAAGATAATGTCCAATATTCTTCTGGTTTGAAGTTCTTAATTTCTTCTTCGTGATCGAAAATTAATTTTAAGGTTGCAGATTGAACTCGACCAGCAGATTTTGATTTAATCTTACGATTCATAATCCCTGATAATTTAAAGCCAATAACGCGGTCGATAATGCGACGTGTTTCTTGAGAATTCACTAGATTCATATCAATTACACGAGGATTTGCGATAGCGTGTTCAATTGATTCATGAGTAATTTCATGGAATTCGAGTCTTTTAGTCGTGGCAGGATCCAACCCAAGAATCTGGGTTAAATGCCAGGCGATAGCCTCTCCTTCACGATCAGGGTCAGTCGCAAGAATAACTTCGGTTGCTTTTTTAGCAGTTTGCTTTAAATCTTCAGCAGTTTGAATTTTTCCTTTAGATAAAACATAGGTAGCTTTAAAATCATTATTTATATCAATTCCGAAACCGCCTGTGCCGCTGGTGGCGAGGTCATCAAGGTGTCCTACTGAGGCTTTAACTTCATAGCCTGCAC
>CAZLUI010000070.1:0-3091 GCA_964562705.1 uncultured Staphylococcaceae bacterium | reverse complement strand
TTTCTGCTCATCCTAGAGCAAAAAAATCTAAATAGTAATAAACTATTTGTTTCATTGGTGGTCCTATGCTAAAATAGGAACGCTCTTTTAAGAGACTACGCACATCATGGATTCAACTTCCGAGTCCCGTGACCAAGGGGTCAATACGGGGGATGTTGTTCGAAATGATGGAGGCAAAACAAATGGAGGTTCATTTAATGAACGAAGAAGAAAAGAAAGTTGTCGCTTCTGAAGCTGGGAAACCAGTCGAAGAAAAGACAGACGTCATGGCTATGGTAATGCATGACGAAAATGCACCAATTATTACCATGAGAAAATTGCTTGAAGGTGGAGTTCACTTTGGACATCACACTCGTAAATGGAACCCAAAAATGGGCAAATTCATTTATGGTGCTCGCAATGGTATATACATCATTGACTTAGTGAAATCTGCTCAAAAAATTAGCGAAGCATACCTTGCTTTAAAGAAAATTGTTGATGAATCTGGCAAAGTCTTATTTGTCGGCGTCAAACCACAATGCAAAGAAGTTGTTGAAGAACAAGCTTTACGTTCTGGTTCGTTCTACATCACTAACCGCTGGTTAGGTGGTACCTTAACAAACTTTAAGACCATTCAAAGCCGTATTCGTCGTTTAAAAGAATTAGAAGCCATGGAACTTGATGGTTCCTATGACCGTCTTCCAAAAAAAGAAGTTGCTCTTCTTAAGAAGGAAAAAGAAAAATTGGCCAAAAACCTTGATGGCATTAAAGAAATGCGCAAGCTTCCAAACGCTGTCATCGTTGTTGATCCACAAATCGAACATAACGCTGTTGCTGAAGCCCGCAAATTAGGCATTCCAGTATTTGGTATTGCTGATACAAATGCTGATCCAGATGTCCTCGACTTCCCAATTCCAGCCAATGATGATGCTCTACGTTCAGTCAAATTAGTTATTACTGTTCTTGCTGATGCTATCGTTGAATCAAAGGGTGGAGTTACATTAGTTGCATACACCAAAGACGAAGGTGAAGAAGTCACAATGAAAGACGCAATTCGTCAAGCTGATAAAGAAAATGCTGAGAGATTAGCTGCTATCCGTAAGGCTCGCCAAGAAAAACAAGAAAGATACGAAAAGTTCCAAGCTCAACGCGAAGCATATCGTAAAGCTCGTGAAGAAGGAAAAGTGGCTCCGAAAGCCGCTGAAGAAAAACCAGCAGCTAAGAAGCTAGAGGCAAAATAACTATGGCCAGCATGATTGAACTTATTAAAGAACTTCGTGAACGCACTGGTGCGGGCATGATGGACTGCAAAAAAGCTCTAGAAGCATCTGACCAAAGTATTGAAAAAGCCATTGACTGGTTACGTACTAAAGGCATTGCCAAAGCTGCTGCTAAACAATCACGTATTGCTGCAGAAGGCTTAGCGATTGTCCTTGCTGAAGGAAATACTGCTTGTATTGCTGAAGTTAACTGTGAAACCGACTTTGTCTCCAAAGGAGAAAAGTTCCATAAATTAGTTAACGATGTCATTGAAACAACTATTAAATCAAAAGCTTCTTCAATTGAAGAGGCTCGTGAAGCATGCCAAGGCTTATTTGCTGACGCTACTGTTTCTATGGGCGAAAAGATTGATTATCGTCGTTTCCAAATCATTGAAAAAACAGAAGGCCAAGGTTTTGGCTCTTACATCCATATGGGTGGCAAGATTGCTGTCTTAGTCCTTCTTGATAAGAATGATCCAGAATTAGCAAAAGGCATCGCAATGCATGTTGCTGCTAATAACCCAATTTATATCAGCCAAGCTGACGTTCCTGCTGAAGCTATTGAGCATGAGAAAGCTATTCAAGTTGGACTTATGAAACAAGATGAAAAACTTGCTGGCAAACCTGCCGAAATGCTTGCTCAAATCGCTGTTCGTAAGGTTGAAAAAGTCTTAGCTGAATCAACTCTTCTCAACCAAGAATACGTTCTTGATGGAGAAAAGACAGTTGCACAAGTTTTGAAAGAAAAATCTGCAAATGTCATCAAATTCGTCCGTTATGCTGTTGGTGAAGGCATCGAAAAAAGAGTCGACAACTTCGCTGAAGAAGTAATGGGCCAAATTAAATAATTAAATGGAGTCTTGCATGAAATATCAAAGAGTTTTAGTAAAACTATCCGGAGAAGCACTCTTTGGTGATGGTCAAAGTGGAATCCTTGATAGCAAGGCTCTTTTATGTACTGCAAACGCTATTGTTAACATTGCAAAACTTGGAGTCCAAGTAAGCATTGTTATTGGTGCTGGTAATATCTGCCGTGGTTCTTTAGTTAACAAGAACAAAGGTATCGATCGAATTACTGGTGACCAAATGGGCATGCTTGGTACCATCATCAATTCATTTGCGATGATGGATTCCATCCGTTCCCTCGGTCAAAAAGCCGTAGTGTTATCAGCGGTAAAAATGGAACAATTCTGTGAAACATATACACCCGAACTTGCTAATAAATATCTCAATGATGGCTATGTAGTTATCTTCGGTGGAGGCACAGGAAAGCCATTCATTACAACCGATACATGTGCAACACTTAGAGCTGTTGAAATTAAGGCTAATGCCATATTTATGGCAAAGAATGGAGTAGATGGCATTTATTCTGATGATCCACGAACAAATAAAGATGCGAAAATGTATAGGTCAATTAAGTGTTCTGAAATCATTTCCCAAAACTTAAAAGTGATGGATTTAACTGCCGTTGAAATGCTGAAAAATCAAGATATCGATGTGCGTGTCTTCAATATGTCTAAACCCGATAATTTCACAAAAATTATTGCTGGTGAAGATATTGGCACGACCATCATGAAAGGATAAACAATATGGATGAGATTACGTTAGAAGCTCAAGAACAAATGAATAAGACCATTGAGTCTTTAAAAGGTGAATTAGTTACCCTTAGAACCGGCCGCGCTTCACCTTCAATGCTCGATCGAGTTGAATGCGATTATTATGGAGATAAGATGTTGATTAAAGACATTTGCGCAATTTCTTCTCCAGAACCAAGACAACTTCTTGTCAAACCTTTCGATAAGGGCGATGTTAAAGCTGTTGCCGCAGGTATAAGCGCAAGCAATATTGGT
>CAZLUI010000069.1:0-3117 GCA_964562705.1 uncultured Staphylococcaceae bacterium | reverse complement strand
CCATATACCTTACATATATCATCATCACTTTCATCAACTTCTGATTTGAATATGCTGTTATTCGTAACTTTACCTGCTTCCAACTACCCGAAAATTCTTCAAATTAAAAGAAGGTACAGCCTTAAATATTCTGATGTATTTTACGTCAGATTGTTTTAGTCTGTACCTTCTGTTATTATAGCCAGGTTAACTATAAACAAAAGGCAGGAACCAACCCCTACCACAGTTCGGTTTCCTGCCTCACAACCAAGCTATGGGTATCCCCATAGTTTCAGCAAGGCTATGATAACCTTATTAGTAGAAGAAAACAATCCTTTAACACCAAATTTTTATAATGATTTAATTTCTAACCTTCAATTCCACCAGCTTACATGTCCCTGCGGACACTCTGGTTGTCTTTCAGTTCATGGGTATTACAACCGTTCCATTAAGCTCCCTCAAGGCAAGGTGACCTTCCGCATCTGCCGTGTCATTTGTGAGCACTGTGGTCATACTCATGCCATTCTTTTATCCTCAATGGTTCCTTATTCTCAGGTTTCCACATCTGATCATATCTCCATTATCAATAATTACAATCAAGGCTCCTCTCAAGATTCTGTTATGAATGTCAATCCCTGCGTCGACGAAAGCTGCTACAGATACATCATTAGGTGCTACTTAAGAAATTGGCACGAAAGGCTTCTCGCGGAGCGTATATCACTTAGCCTTTTTAAGCAACTCATAAAATCTTGTTTTGCTCATTTTTCACGGCAGTTTATGCAGATTAAAAGTACACCAAATATCCTTTTTCTAAATACCACATAACCTTACACGACCTTTGTTTCTTTCCTTCTTATACTTAAGAAAAAGCAAAGGAGGACCCACAAATGGATCAAGAAAAGAAAAATGCAATCGCTTTAATGCGCTATTCGGTGATTGCACCACTTATTACAGGGCTGGTAGATGAATTTAATTCCAACACAGCCTTCTTTAATAGTGCTTCGGCTAAGGGAGTCATGCATCCCGACGGTACTATAAAGCATTATGCACCAGGTACAATTGAAAAATGGTACCTGGATTACAAGAAAAAAGGATTTGATGGCCTTTTACCTTTAAGTAGAGCAGATTTAGGCAATCCACGAAAAATTGATGAAGATATAAAGGAACAGATTAAATATCTTAAAACCAACTATCCCAGAATGTCTGCTCTTGCTATTTACCGTCAGCTTCGTGACAACGGAAGTATAAAAGCTGGTGATGTATCCGAATCTACCATTAACAGATACGTAAACCTTCTGGCTCTTAGGCAGAAAACTACTACTAATCAAGATATGCGCCGATATGAAAGGCCTCACATCAACGAAGTATGGTGTGGTGATACTAGCGTTGGACCTTATCTTAAAACGCCTGATGGTAAGAAGCATAAAGTATTTATTATTGCTCTCATCGATGATGCCAGCAGATTTATCGTTGGCATAGATATCTTCTTTAATGACAACTTCATAAATCTTATGTCTGTCATTAAATCTGCTGTTGCAAAGTATGGCAGACCTCAGATGTTCAACTTCGATAACGGCTCTTCATTCAAAAACAAGCAGATGGAACTTCTTGCAGCCCGCATTGGCTCTGTTCTTCATTATGACCAGCCCTATACTCCAACGCAGAAAGCGAAGATTGAGCGTTGGTTTCGTACCATGAAAGACCAATGGATGTCATCCCTTGATATAAGAGAATTCCATTCCCTTGATGAACTTCGTGGAAATCTCTTAGCTTATGTTCAGAAGTACAATCTTACGGCTCATTCCTCATTAAAAGGTATGTCTCCCTATGACAGATTCTTTTCAGAACCGAATCGCATCAGAAGGCTTTCCGATGAAGAAATTAAAGCAGACTTCCTTCTTGAAATTGATCGTCGTGTATCTTCTGACAGTGTTATTACTATTGATCAGGTCGAATACGAAGTTGACTGTCGCTTTGCAAAGCAGCGTATCAAGCTTAGATATTCCCCTGATTTCAAGGATATATTTATTGTTGAAGCCGATGGGACGCTTACTCCTATAAGACTTCTTAATAAAACTGAAAACGCTTTTGTCAAGCGAGAAAAAATACATCTATGCAGAGGTGAAGAATAATGGACTACTTTACAAGATATGGTCTGGAATTCAATCCATTTATAAAGAATTCCAAGGAAATCTTAGTCTCAACATCTGAATATAAGGAAACTTTATTCAGACTGGATTATCTTGCAAAAACAAAAGGCTTTGGACTCCTTACAGGTGCTCCCGGCCGAGGTAAAACTACTGCTATTAGAACCTGGGCATCATCCCTTAACCCTTCACTATATAAAGTTGTTTATTCATCACTTTCAACTCTTACCGCTAATGATTTTTACAGAAATCTTGTAAAAGAGCTTGGTAATGAGCCTGCCTTTAGAAAGCCCGACAACTTCCGCATCATTCAGGAAGAAATCACAAGACTTTCCATTGAAAAAAGAAAAACTCCTATAATCATCATTGATGAAGCGAATTACATTAATAACGCAATTCTTAATGATCTCAAAATCCTTTTCAACTTTGAAATGGACTCAAGGGACAGAGCTGCCATCTTACTTGCAGGACTACCCAAAATCAACTCTACGCTAGGACTTCAAGCACACGAGCCTTTAAAACAACGTATAGTTATGAACTATAATCTTGAAGGTCTTTCTAAAGAAGAAGGCAAAATCTACATTGAGGAAAAGCTTAAAGGTGCTGGCTGTAATCAGACTATCTTTGAAGATGGTGCCATAGAAGCAATACTTAATGCTGCTGATGGCACACCACGTCTTATTAACAAGTACTGCAATTCTGCCATGCTTTTAGGTGATAGCAGCAAAGCTAATCTCATTACAACCGACATCGTTATGCAGGCAGTCAATGACTGTGAACTCGGATAACCTCCACGTGCCTCATTCACTTTATTTGGGTGAGGCACATTTAATCTGACAAATCGGTATCAATTAAAGTGCTTTAACATTTGTGCTTACGCTGAGATAGCTCCATTTAATGTGAAAAACGAAGCATCATTTAATGTGCTGAATAACAGCTTGTGTTGTTCTTTTTTTGCCTTTCGTAAGATTTCAGCAAGGGTATCGCCAAA
>CAZLUI010000068.1:0-3195 GCA_964562705.1 uncultured Staphylococcaceae bacterium | reverse complement strand
TACATCGAAAGAATTTGAATTATAACGCTTCTATTATGGGGCGTTATTTTTTCTGATTTAGTCAAAAATAAGCCAAAAATACAGCAAGACTCCAGTGCAGGTTGGTACGCATAGGAAACACAACGAAAAATCTCATTGTCAGGGAACAGTTTGACTACATACTCATACGTACTCGAATATTACGTGTTGTTTAATTTTATGAAGATTTAGAGATGTGGTAAAATAGTATTCGAAAGATTTGTAGCCGTCTGAGACTAATTAATATAATACTTAGTATTAACTTATGAAAAATACAAAATATCAATCTCTAACTGATTATTTGCTTAAGAGTAATAAAGATGAAATTACTCTATCTTTTGGTGAAATTGAAGCGATCTTAGGATTTACATTGCCAGGTTCTGCTAAAAATTATGCTGTTAACTGGTCTAATACCAAAAGCGCGGTTTTACCATGGGCTTGGTTAAATGCGGGATATAAAACTCATAATACCGACATGAAGAAGGGAATAGTTCATTTTACAAAAATCGGTTTATTAGAAGAATTAAAGACACCTAACAAAACAGCAAAAGCAAAAACAAACATGAGAACATATGTTATTGCAAGAATGTATGCTGGTTCATATATCAATGAAAAATTAGGTGGCGAAGCCATAAACCTTTTACATGACGATAACGGAAACAATTATATTTTCGTTGGCCCTTACGGTTTTATAGATCAAAAATACGACGATACTGTAGAAGGAATCATTTTAACAAGATTAACTAAGGCTGGTTGTTTTGAAATTCTTGGTATTGCTAAAACATCAAAGGATAGTCAGGTGACTTATCAAAACGGACCAACACTTAAAAAGAGATTTGAAAATGCTAGAACACATTTAACCGAATATGCTCACAAAAATAATATTAAATATGGTGGAGTTTACTTGAGGGACATTAATAATGGCGCATTTTTTGGTGCCGATATTACATTTAAATCAGATGAACTCTTGTTGCCAAATGAAGACATCTTTATTACTGATGATCACAACACTGATTATAAAGTTGAAGGTTCTAAAGTTTTTAATCTTTGCGATAAGAGATTTCCTAATCAATCATTGCATTGTTATGTAACTAACATTGAAAATCCAAACTCATTCAAACAAATTGAAAAGCTTATTAAAATGGATGAATTGTGGGATAAGGGAAGAATAAATAAGATTGAAGATAACAAAGTTATAGACAAACATTTTAATTATTTGAATGTTATCAGAAAAGAATACGACGAACTTGTATATTCAAATTTGTTTTCCTATATTTTTAAGACTTATCCAGAGGTATTTGTAGACTTTGCTAATAAAGTGTTAGGTCTTACTATTTCGGTTCCCTATAGCATTGAAAGAGAAAGAGCAAATATAGATCTTTGGATTGAGGATAAGAATAATATTCTAGTTATTGAAAATAAAATTAAATCCGGAATCAATGGTGTTTCTGCAAGGCACGATTTTTCAGAAGGTGGATTAATTCAATCACAACTTTTGAAATATTTTAATTACGCAGAAAACGAAAAAGACAATAAGAGAACTTCTTATTTTATATTTGTGCCTAATTACAACAAGATAGATTTGAAACAATATTCAGGCAGTAAAAACTATAAAGAAATAAAATATTCGGAGCTTTTTAACTATTTTAGTAAAGTTTCTATTGAGGATGTTTATTTTAAAGAGTTTGTCAATTCGCTTTATAGGCATACCAAAGACAGAGAAGTTGATTATGCAGAAGATATGGCTCTTAAGTTTTTAAATCAAATCAAAAGGAACAAACAAAATGTTTAAATATCTACTTTTGAGAAAAGAAGATTATCAACAATTGTTTGTTGAGAACGATAAAGGTGTCTCTTTTTGGTTCAGCCCAAGATTAAAAATGTGGGTTTATGCTGGTTGGAAATTGTCTGATGCTAGAGTTGGCTATGATCCAAGTGAATCTGAAGGTTCTGGATATCGTTTCGGTAATTCTTCGGAGATGAAAAAGATTACAGAGGTTTCAAAAGAAGAAGCCGAGAAATTCCTAAATACGAATATAGAGGATGACGAAATAATAAATCTTTTTGAAAAGAAAAGAATATCATTGTTGGAGATGATGAGCTTGGTTAAAACACTTGATGATAAAGAATTAGCAGACAATATTTGCAGAGATATTGAAAAAAACCAGGACTTTTACTGGGAATTTCAAGCCATGGATGATCCTTTGCCTGAAATTCTTAAATGGTGGGAACTAATCCATCGTTGATAACTTCAGTTGTAAAGAAAATGCAGAGAAAAATCAATTAAACGGTCTTAACTATCTTAAATAGTAAAGAAAATCCAATTGTGGTATAATATTGTAAATATGGATTTTGAAAAGATCATTAGCGATATTTTCGATAATCAAGACGATTATCATTTAAGATTCGCAAATAAGACGACAAAAATTGCCGCTCTATACATTTATTACCATTATTTAAATGCTGATGTTTCCAGATTAGATGAGGTTATGGACCCCGTTGTAAGCACAATGAGCAACGAGTCTTTTGTTATTAAGTCTATTTTAAGGAGTAACAACATTGATGATGCTATTGATTTTAATGTTTCTCTCCTTGAGGAGGATTACAATAGACTATCTACTGAGGAATTATTATCCAATATCAAAGATATTGCTAAAGAGGTTGGGGCTATTGTTTACCACGACAATAAAAATGCCGGTTATTTAGCTCTCCAAAAGTATGACGAATTACAAATCAGATTAAACGAAAACACTTCTTTTGTTATCAGAGTTATTTGTGATTTTGTTTTGCCGATTGAAACTAAGATCGAGATTCAACAAAGAGTTTCTGAACTCCAAGTTAATAATCAAAACGTTATGTTTGAAATCATTTTTGGTGACGATTTAGAAGAAGAGGTTTCTGATGTAGAAAGCCCTAAAGAATACGTTCCTAGTGGCTCAATAGGATTAATCAATAATTCCATTTGCTTCTTTGGTGATGAAGAAAGTTTTGTGACTCTTGTTTCTGCGAAATCTCTTAAGCAACTATTTTTGCAATATAGTACCAGAGGTTTGTTTGCTAGCAACTTAAGGTTTTATATTACTTCAAAGAAAATAGATGGGAAAATTATAAATACTATTCAATGTAGTGCGCCCCAGAAATTGGACCTATTTTAATTAACTATAAATTGTTCTGATT
>CAZLUI010000067.1:0-3245 GCA_964562705.1 uncultured Staphylococcaceae bacterium | reverse complement strand
TTAGAAAACGAGTTTATTCGCCTACTTTGTGAGCAAGGCTATGAGCGTCTTTCTATCCACACAGAAAAAGACTTAATTGCTAATCTTCGCTTAAAGCTAGAAAACCTTAATGATTATAAGTTTAGCGAAAATGAATGGGAGCATTTTTTTAAAACTGCTATTGCTAACCCTAATGAAAGCATTGTAGAGAAAACTCGTAAAATTCAAGAAGATAATATTCAAGTGCTAAAGCGTGATGATGGTACATCTAAAAATATCACCCTTATAGATAAAAAGAATATCCACAACAATTCTTTGCAAGTGTTAAATCAATACACATTAGGCAAAGAAGATGGTGCAAAGTACGATAATCGTTATGATGTTACTGTTCTTGTAAATGGCTTTCCACTGGTGCATATTGAACTAAAACGCAGAGGTGTTGCTATTCGTGAGGCATTCAACCAAATCAATCGTTATCTACGAGATAGCTTTTGGGCTGGCTGTGGCTTGTTTGAGTATGTGCAGATATTTGTAATCAGCAATGGCACAAACACAAAATATTATTCTAACAGCACAAGGCACAATGCCATTAAAGATGCAAATGCACCACGCACTAAAAAGGGTAAAACAAGTAATAGTTTTGAGTTTACTTCATTTTGGGCAGATGCTAACAATACGGTTATTCCAGATTTAATTGACTTTACAAAAACATTCTTTGCCAAACATTCTATTTTAAATGTGCTAACAAAGTATTGTATCTTCACATCTGAAAATATGCTTATGGTAATGCGACCGTATCAAATTACAGCTACCGAGCGTATTATTAACAGAATTGAAGTGGCAAACAACTATAAAAAATATGGAAGCATAGAGGGTGGTGGCTATATTTGGCATACTACAGGAAGTGGTAAAACCTTAACATCATTTAAAACAGCAAGGCTAACTTCACAGCTACCTTTTATTGATAAAGTAATGTTTGTTGTAGATAGAAAAGACCTTGATTATCAAACAATGAAAGAATATGACCGATTTGAAAAAGGTGCTGCTAATAGCAATACATCTACTTCTATTTTGAAAAAGCAATTAGAAAATCCAAATGCAAAAATTATAATTACAACCATTCAAAAACTTGCTACATTTATTAAGAAAAATGCTAACCACGAAGTATATGATAAACGTGTGGTAATTATCTTTGATGAGTGTCATCGTAGCCAATTTGGTGATATGCACACTGCTATTGTAAAGAATTTTAAGAAATATCACTTGTTTGGTTTTACAGGTACGCCAATCTTTGCAATAAATGCAGGTGCTAAATCTAAAAATCAATTCTTTACCACAGGACAAACCTTTGGTGATCAGCTTCATACATATACTATCGTAGATGCGATTAACGATAAAAATGTGCTGCCATTTAGAGTGGACTATATTAAGACAATGGATGTAGAAGAAGATATTTCAGATGAAATGGTATGGGATATTAATAGAGAAAAAGCCATGATGGCACCTAAGCGTATATCCCTAGTAACCAAGTATATACTAGAACATTTCGATCAAAAGACTTATCGAGGTGATAAAACCTATATTTTCAATACATTAACAAATATTAAAGAGGTGGCATCAGCCGAGCGTGGTAAGGTTGAAGAAGTAAAACAAAAGCAACGAGTAAGTGGATTTAACTCTATCTTTGCAGTTGCCTCTGTACCTATGGCAAAAGTGTATTATGAAGAGTTTAGAAAGCAGATGAATGAAAACCCTGCTAACAAACTAAGAGTAGCCACAATCTTTAGTTTTGGTGCTAACGAGGAAGAAACAGATGGTATCCTAGATGAAGAAAATTCAGAAGATACATCAGCACTTGACCAAAATTCAAGAGATTTCCTAGAATCAGCAATCAAAGATTATAACGAGATGTTCCATACAAACTATGATACATCAAGCGACAAGTTCCAAAACTATTATAAAGATGTTTCACTTCGTATGAAGAACAAGGAACTTGATTTGCTAATTGTTGTAAATATGTTCTTAACAGGTTTTGATGCAACTACTCTTAATACTTTATTGGTAGATAAAAACCTTAAAATGCATGGGCTTATTCAAGCTTTTTCAAGGACAAACAGAATTTTAAATTCAATTAAAACATTTGGTAATATCGTTTGTTTTAGAAACTTACAAAAACGTGTAGACAGTGCCATTTCATTATTTGGAGATAAAAATGCTGGTGGTATTGTGCTGTTACAAAGCTTTAAAGATTACTACTATGGCTTTACTTCAATAGATAATAAAGAAGTTGCTGGCTATGTGGATTTAATGGAAGATTTAAGTAATAAGTTCCCGTTATCAGAGCCACAGATTATAGGCGAACAAAATCAAAAAGACTTTATTGCTTTATTTGGTGCAATTCTTCGTATGCGTAATCTACTTGTATCTTTTGATGAATTTAAGGATAAGGAATTAATCACCGAGAGAGATTTACAAGATTATCTTGGTAGGTATCAAGACCTTAGAGATGAATGGAAGCGAAAACGTGAAGATGGCGAAAGCACAGATATTATTGATGATATCGTATTTGAAGTTGAGTTGATTAAACAAATTGAAATAAATATTGATTATATCCTAATGCTTGTTAAAAAGTATCACGATAGCCATTTAGAAGATAAAGAAGTGTTAATCACAATCAAAAAGGCAATTGATGCCAGCCCTGAACTTCGTAGCAAAAAACAGCTTATCGAAACCTTTATTGCTGGTATCAATGATGCAGATGACGTTATGAGCGAATGGCATGATTATGTGGTAAAACAGCGTGAAGAAGAACTTAACACTATTATCACAGATGAAAAACTAAAACCAGAAGATACTAGAAAATTCTTAGAGAACGCTTTTAGAGATGGTGAAATAAAAACTGTCGGTACTGATATTGACAAGTTAATGCCACCTGTATCTCGTTTTGGTGGTGGTAAACGTGCAGAGAAAAAACAAGGCGTTATTGATAAGCTAAAGGTATTCTTTGATAAATTCTTTGGTGTCGGTGGTCCAGTTTCATTTGAAACTACCAAATACGATTTGGGCAATAATGCACCACTAGGAATGGTAGCTGAAGATAGGCAAACCTACATTGCTAATTCAAGCAAGGATAATTAAATAATGATATAACAAAAGACCACACTAAAGGTTTGATCCTTCGGTGTGGTCTTTACTCTTGCCTCCGCTTGAAGAGTGCCAGTTCAAAATTTAGTTGTTTTCATAAATCCCTAACTTGCACTCCCTTT
>CAZLUI010000066.1:0-3276 GCA_964562705.1 uncultured Staphylococcaceae bacterium | reverse complement strand
GCATAGCCGCAAACACTCTCGGTGGAATATTCCTAACCTATCTCATATTTATGGCATTAGGCGCAACATTTAATATTGCAGCCATTATCGGCGGTGTGCTTCTAGCCGTTTCCTCTTTAGTCATTGGCATCTTATACATGCACAAACTTAAAGAAGAGGTTTATAAAGGTCGTTCACTGAGAAAAGCTCACCAAGAAGCAACCAAGAAGATCGCTCTTCCAGCAATTGATGTTTCCGTTATCTTTGCATTTGCTGGTTTAATGATTTATTTCCTTGCTGGAAATGCTTTAAAACCTCTTGGCATTGTTCTTTTCTTTGGCGCTATTGTATGTTTAGTAATGACCTTATTGGTCTTCCGCCTCTTGATGTGGTTATTAACTAACGACACCAGTATGCAAACTAATTACAAGCTTTTGAATATGGATGAAACTATGGTTCCAAATCTAATGAAAGAAGAGAAGCCAACTTATATTGCTCCATATGAAAATACTGATTTAACTAAGAAGAAAAAACCTGTCGCTATTATAGCCGGTATTCTCGCTGTTGCTTCAGTTGCTTTAATTACAACATTCGGAATTATTAAAGGTTCACCTTTAAATGTTTCATCAGCAACCAAAGAATCAACGGAGATTTATCTAAGCATTCGCCATGAAAAACCAACGTTATCTACCGAACAATCATTTAAGGAAGATGTTCTTGGCAATATTAAAGTGAATGGCGTGAAATTAACATATAGTGATGTTGATTTAGTAAATCGTGATACATATAACTATGAAACAGAAATAACAACAAACTACACTTACTTTGTCACTACAATCAATTCCACATTTACGTCAGATGACAAATTCGTCGTTGTGATAGGTTCAGCCGAAATCGAAGCCGAATCAATCAGCGACGCTATCTTCTTAAAAGTTTCTGAAATTGAAGGCGAAAGTAGCGGTGAATATGTAAAAAGCGAAGCCAAGGTTTCCTATGAAACTGTAAATACTCCAAACCAAGGTTACGTTGCATTAGCATGCGCGGTTAGCATTGTTGGATCATGTATATATTTTGCTTTTCGTTATCGTCCATCAAGAGGTGTTGCCTCACTTATTGTTACTAGTGGAGTCACTCTCTTAACCTATGGATTATTTGTCATGTGCCGCATTCAAACAACCGCAATTTGTTCCTTGATTATGCCAATAGCTATGCTAATGAGTGTTTTGTTCTCTATGTTCTTCTTTGAAAAGGAAAAGGAATTATTAAAGGAACAAAAAAATAGTGAACTTGATATGTTGAAACGAAATGAAATTATGAAACGAGCCACTTCTTTATGTGCCGCTCCATTATTCATTTCATGCATTGTAGCAGCCTATATTGCCATTAATTACTTTGCTTTTGGCTATATGAGTTTTGTAACAATCTTTGCTGGATTATTGCTCGCAACTGTAATCGCCGCTTTATTAGTTACTACTTTGCTTGGACCAATTAGCCAATTGATTTCCAAGATGTTCAAAAACATCAAATTGCCAACTATTAAAATTGATCGCTCTAAAAAACAACGCATCAAATTGCAGAACAAACCAAAGAGCAGTGAACCGGAAGAAACAGTCTTTATAGGTATCAACGACTAACAAAAAAATAGGCTACGTATGTAGCCTTTTATTTAAAATGAATTCAATATATAACAAATTATTAGAATATTATCACTTAAGCGATGAAGAGTTTAAGTTCCTTTCTAAACCTCTTAGCGAGGTGGTTTTAAAAGATCCTACTACAATTAATGGAATGAAAGAAGCTGTTGATAGAATCAAACGTTCTATTAAAGCAAAAGAAAAAATCATCATTTATGGCGATTATGATTGCGATGGCATAAGTGCCACATCAATCATGGTCAAAACTTTTAGTAAACTAAATTACCCCGTTGCGTATTATATTCCATCTAGATATATGGATGGTTATGGTATTAACGTCGAAAACGTTTCCAAGATTGCAAAAGCAGGATATAAGCTAATTATCACTGTTGATAACGGAATATCCGCCAACGAAGCTATAGACAAAGCCAAAGAGTTAGGAATTGATGTTATTGTAGTTGACCATCACGAGGTGCCTGTTGAAAAAGTAAATGCCTTTAGCATAATCCATCCTATCGTATCTAAAATCAGTCCAATCGTAGGATCTGGTGGTTATATGTCGTTGTTTCTTTCTGCCGGTTTGCTTGGTTATTATGATGACTATTTAGTCACTTTAGCGGGGTTGTCTACTATCTCCGATTTAATGGAGCTAAAAGACTATAACCGTGATGTTGTTAGATTAGCCTTAAATAATTTAGAAACAAAACACTATCCATCGCTGATGATGCTTCTAGACAATCCATCGTTAATAAGTGAGAAATCTTTAGCCTTAGAAATTGCCCCAAAGATCAATTCAATTGGTCGCATGCAAGAAGATACTTCCATCAATCGCCTTGTAAAATACTTAACAAGCGAATCACCTGAAGAAATAGCTAACATTAAAGAATGGATAATTTCAACAAACGAGGAAAGAAAAAACCTCACAAAAGAAGCGATTACGACATTGCCACTTTTAGATAATTTATCCGGGATTTGTCTATTAACTGATATGAAAGAAGGCCTAATAGGTCTTATTGCAAATCGAGTCATGAATGATAAAAAGGTCCCGGTCATTGTTTTCACAAGCGATGATAAAGATCCGACCATCCTTAAAGGCTCAATTCGTTCTAAAGAAGGATTCAATGTCGTCAAAGCTTTTAAATCGTTAGATAAATACCTTTTAACCGGTGGTGGCCACGCTTTAGCGGGCGGGCTTTCCATCAAAAAAGCTGACTTCGAGAATTTCAAAACTGACTTTGAAAATCTATGCCGTCAATATCCAATTGAAGAAGAGAACGAACAAACTATTAAAATATCACTCACCGATATAACCCTAGATAATTACAAGATTTTACGTAGTTTTGCCCCATTCGGAATGGGCTTTAAAGAACCTACTTTCGAAATAGATAGTCTTCCTACACGTAGTTTATCTTTTATTAGCCAAGGAAAGCATCTTTCCACTCCATTAAGTATTAAATCTAAAATACTTGGTTTTAATTTAAATGAAGGCGAAATCAAAGCTAACAAAACTATAAACATATTTGGGAATTTCAACTTGTCAGAATATCGGAATGTTCAAACACTTGAATTTCGCATTTCAAAATATACAAAATAAAATGGTTCGATATTTGGACTAGTCAATGAAAAGTAGACAGTCCAAAAAAGAACCTAATACCCCATGTCG
>CAZLUI010000065.1:1643-3487 GCA_964562705.1 uncultured Staphylococcaceae bacterium | reverse complement strand
CCTAATTATGACAGTCCTTTAAAAGATACATTTAATTTTTATTATGTTGGAAGATGGGAAGATCGCAAAGCAACAAAAGAAGTTATTGAGACATGGTTGCTGACTTTTCCAAAAATAGCATATCCTAATCTTCGTTTTTATTTGTCAGTTGATAATCCTTTTCCCGTGGATAAAATGAGCAGTACAGAAGAACGTCTTGAGCATCATGGATTTAATGATGATCGTTTGATTACGATGCCATTTTTAGAAAGAAAATCACAAGTTGAATTTCTTTCCACTAAAGTAAATGTTTTCGTATCTTGTTCAAGGGCTGAGGGTTGGAATCTTCCGTTGATGGAAGCAATAGCTTGTGGTATTCCTTCAATTTGTTCTCAATACGGAGCCCAACTTGATTTTCATTTATGGCCAGAATTACAAGTCAAGATTAAAGATCATAAAAAACCTGTTAATGTTTATGGAATGAAAGATTGCCCTGGCACATGGGCTGAACCTGATTTTGATGATTTGAGCAGAGCATTGAAATATTCTTATTTTAAATGGGAATATTTACATACTACATTTATGCAAGTGGCTGATAATTTTTCTGAAAAGTGGGCTTGGGGGAAAGCGGCTAAACTTGCTTTTAATGAATTAGAAAAATTATCCAAAATCAAAAAAATGGACATAGATGAAACCTTTGATTATAATTTTATTCAAGGTCCTTTTATGCAGACTCATGGTGTTAAAGAATATGAACCATGTAGAATTTCTTTTTCTAATTTAGATGATGGAAAAGAAGAATTTTTTGTAACTGTTAAAAAAGATGGTTGGGCAAGAGCCAATATAAAATATTTTGTTAATTGGGAATTGACTGTTAGAAAAGGAAATGCAGTAATTTTTCAGCATAAATATAATGCTAAAGGTAAAAGAGTGTTTGTTGTGTTTGATTCTAAATCCTTAGGAGATAGTCTGTGTTGGATTCCTTATTGTGAAGAATTTAGAAAGAAACATGATTGCAAGATGATTGTGTGTACTTACCATAATAGTTTATTGAAAAAATCGTATCCAGAAATTGAATTTGTGAAACCAGGATCAACTATTAATGGTCTTTATGCTCAATACAATATCGGAGTTTACCACGATGATCGTGCAAATAAACATCCGAGAGATTGGAGAACCATCCCCTTGCAGAAAATAGCAAGTGATATTCTTGGACTTGAATACAAAGAAATTAAACCAATCATTGATACAAGTAATGTTTATATTTCAAAGATCAAACGTCCTAAACGATATGTTTGTATTTCAGAATATTCAACGGCTCAATGTAAGTATTGGAACAATCCTACTGGTTGGCAAGAACTTGTCGATAAGCTCAATGCTGATGGATATAATGTAGTGGCTATCAGCAAAGAAAAAACTAATTTGAAAAATGTAATTGATGCCACAAATAATCACATAGATATTACAATGGGAAATCTTTTAGGATGTGAGTTCTTCATAGGTCTTGCTTCTGGTTTAGCTTGGCTTGCTTGGGCATTAGGAAAGCAAGTTGTTATGATTTCCGGATTCTCGGAACCTTTCGTTGAGTTTCAATCCAACAATATCAGAATAGAAGGAGTAGGGGAATGTGTGGGATGTTTGAATGACATTTTTATTCCTAATAGATCGTGGGACGAGGGGTGTTTTCATAATAAAGACTTTGCTTGTACTAAAAACATCACGGCAAACATGGTATATCAGCGGTTACCGATCGTAAAAGAGAAAAACGTACTCGACTTCACAACTGCCCCGATTTTGCGAAATTCACGAAGGCAGACAACTTTTAAAAAGTATCTGCAAACTATTCATGATAATTTCAATCATGG
>CAZLUI010000065.1:0-1543 GCA_964562705.1 uncultured Staphylococcaceae bacterium | reverse complement strand
CATGGTAAAGATAATTCAGCAAACTTTCATTTAGCGGCTTTCAAGCTTGCTGAAAAGAATTTTGTTGCAAATTCGGTCATAATGTTCGATGATATAGTCGGACCAAATTATGAAGGCAAAGCAAAGTTAGTTATTCCTTATGCTTTGAAAACTGGTAATTATGAAATTATGTATCAAGATTATCAGATTATTCTGAGGAGAGTATGAAACAATACAGCATACAAGAAATGGTCGCAAAGTACGGGAAACCAAATCAAGTAGGAACATATCTTGCTTATGCCAAGATTCCTTTTCCATTAGTTATTGCATGGGACACTTCTGTAACTGTAACAAGGATAAGATGCCATAAACTTGAAGTGGCCAATGTAGAAGCGATTTTTAATGAAATATTGAAAGTATATGGATTAGATAAGATCAAGGCACTTAATATTCATTTATTTGGTGGATGTTTTAATTACAGAGCAATACGTGGCGGTAGTTCATGGTCAAGACACGCTTGGGGAACAGCAATAGACCTTGATCCAGCAAGAAATCAACTTCATCAACAAGGTGATTCGGCACAATTTGCAAAGAAAGAATACACAGCAATGCTTAATATTTTTGAAAGTCATGGATGGTTAAGTTTGGGAAGATTAAGTAATTATGATTGGATGCACTTTGAAGTAGGCAAGAAGTAAAGGGCAGGGGGTAATTTACTGGAGGGCTCTGTTTAAAAGGTTGGCAGACCTGCTGGACGGATCTTTAAAGCGATAGAGTCCCTGCCCAATTTAAAAAGAGGGAATGATGAAACAGTATTACGGATTTTTTATCGGATTGTTTATCGGTTTTTTTGCAGGGGTGTTTGCTTTGGGTTTTGCACAAATGATAAAGAGAGGAGATAAGAGAAATGAAGAACTTATTATGGAACGTAGAGGAAAAATCGGTTCGGGGAAGTTTTGTCAACCTGATGATTACCACAGCTATTTTAGGGCTAATCATCGTAGGAGCATTCGTACCATCAGTGGCGGCAAATCTGGAAAAACTAGCTCTGCTGATAACAGGGTTCTTCACAATGAGCATGGGCATTTGGAGTTATAAAAAAGTTCAGGAAAACAAAAAATGAGTGAAGAACGAGAACAAATTGAGCGTCGGCAAAAAGATCGTAGAATAAGTGATCGGAGAAGTCAGTATTATATTTGTGATAAATGCGGAAATGATCTGATATATTTACTGCCAGAAAAATTGCTATCAAATGAATGCTACGAATGTCGAGGATGCGGTCAAAAGTTTGTTGTATTGAAATTTAAAGGCAAACGTGATCAACTTGCGAGGGTAAAGAATGTATGATGACAATAATCCTTACGTTTTTGAAGAATCCAAAAAATCTGTTAATTGTAGCACTAGTTTTGATTGTACTGACTTTTGGAACAATCGTCTTGTATCAACGAGGTTCTTTAGCCATCAAAACAGGAAAGCTCGCCGAGCAAACCGCAGAAATCGAAAGATACAAAGTAAGTCAAAAAGCTTACGCTGATTTGATTGATCAATATGCCAATCAAGTTGT
>CAZLUI010000064.1:0-3546 GCA_964562705.1 uncultured Staphylococcaceae bacterium | reverse complement strand
TATCATATTTATTTTCTCTCATACTTTTTCGTTACGTCCTTCCCTGTTTTGACATTTCTTGCCCTGCTTACGTTTTCTTCGTTTGTTATCCATCTACAATTTGCGGGGGAGTAATTATCTTTTGGGTTAATGCGATCTATCGTAAGACCGTCGCTATACCCGTTGTCTGATGCCCATTGTAAAAATACGGGATAACTATTCCATTCGTGGCATACCGATATTCCCCTTGCTCCATACCATTTATAGGATGGGTCTTTGGGCTTAGAACATCTCCTTCTCATTTGACACCAGACGCGATATAATCTTGTTTTAGATGCTCCATGCGTGATTGACCGTTCCTTTATCATCGTCGTAGCTACATAATTCTTCCAACAACCACAAGATTTAGTGTGACCATTTGTGAGACTCGCCCCCGGAACATAAGGGGTTTCTCCACAGTCACACCGGCAAAGCCAAACCCAGTTTCTCTTGCTGTTCTTATAGGCCGGTCTAATAGCCGTTAGTCTCCCGAACTTCTTATTCGTAAGGTCATCCACGTTTCACCTCTGGACGCATGTACTTATGGGTCACGTTTTCCCCTGTTTTCGTATCAAATACCTCCAGTATTTCTATACGATCCGCAGAACATTTCCCATCAGTAGCCCACGGCTCGTTTATCTGTGCATCCTCTGGTATTCTGATATGAGCCTCTAATGGTCTGTCGGGATAATTAACAGCACACCAAGATCGAGAGGCAAAATGGAAACCAGGGTGAGAACAGACTACTCTATCATCTGATGCAAAAACTTCACCTTCCCTAAGAGTGTTAAGGCCAACATAAAACTGATAATCATTGTTTTTTAACCCTTTCTCAAAACGCTTCCAGTAAAAATTGCCAGGTTCAACACCCATGATTTTGACAAGGTTTTTTGCCTTGTAGAGGTTTGCCCCAGAGAGGTCTGCCCCAGAGAGGTCTGCCCTAAAGAGGTTTGCCCCAGAGAGGTTTGCCCCAGAGAGGTTTGCCCTAGAGAGGTCTGCCCGTTGTTTAATAGCAGCCTCCACCGCTTTTACAAAACTATCTACTTCAACTTCAAACAAAATTGAATCGTATCTGTTCTTAATTCGAAATTTCATAAGACCTCCGACCGTTTGTGTTCATTCCTACTCCTTATGGGGTGTCATATATTGCATGATAGTATTAAGTATATACCCTTTAAAAAGTATGTCAAGAAAAAATTTACAATAAAATGAGAAAAAATGTCGTTTTTTATGTAAGTAGCTAATAACATAAGACAAAAAATATTTTACTTTTTTTTCTTGACATTACCATTTGCTTAAGTATAATAGAATACATGGTTACTATAACAGAATCTAAAATAAAATTTGGGAAAGGGATGTCCAACAGACAGATAGCCAAGTTGGTTGGTGTCACCCGGCAGACAGTTTATAACTGGAAGATGGGCAAGACACGACCGACCCAAAAGCATCTTATGAAACTCAAGAAGTTATGATTGAGAAGATACGGGCACTGGAAGAATAGGGGGGGTCAATGTACAGAACTGGCAAGAATTACTGTGTAACTTGTGATGCTGATGTTGAGCCAACAATATCATTAGTTGAGCATAAAGCAGATCATTATGCAGAAGCGAGATGCCCTAACTGTAATAAATGGTTGTATTGGGTAGGTAAACCGGATAACCAGAAAAAACTTGAACACCGACCAAATGGTTGTCCAACGCCAAAAGATTTAAGCATAGATTACTGCCAAATATGCTTAAATAAGAAAGCCAAAGTCCATAATCAGTTCCTTGAAACACATCACATAGACAACAATCCCGCAAACAACAATAGACTAAATCTTCTGGTAGTATGCAGGGCGTGTCATCGTCTAATCCACTGGACAAGAACATATCTCAATGACTAATATGGATGCAGCCTTAGATTACCTCAACCGTGGTTTAAGCATACTGCCGTTAGCGAAGGACAAGAAGCCTTTAATACAATGGCAGGAATTTCAGACAAGACAACCTACAGAACTTGAAGTAAGGCAGTGGTTCAAGCAATGGCCTGACATGAACATCGGGATCGTGACGGGTAAGCTGTCCGGCCTCACTGTCATAGACTGCGATAGTCAGCTTGCAATAGAGTATTTTTACTCAGGCTATAAAGGCAAAACCCCTAATGTAAAAACACCGAGAGGTATGCATTTCTACTTCAAGTATCAGGAAGGGGTTAGGAACACAGCAAAGCTGACCGAGCATATTGATGTGAGGAGTGAGGGCGGCTACGTGGTCGCTCCACCAAGTGTCAATGGCGAAGGCAACGCATATCGCTTTATAAATGATTTAAATAATGCATTAGATTCTTTTAATAATTGTTTTTTATATAAGGAGTATTTGACGAATTCGTCATACTCTAATTTTTCATTCAACAATATTCGTCATATTCGTCAAGATTCGTCAATGTGGGAACATGGAAAAAGAGATGATTCTTTGTTCCATACCGCTAATTGTTTAGTGAAAGGAGGTATGCAGGAAGATGAAATATTTCAAGTGCTTAGACCAATAGTTAATGCATGGGGTGAGGATGATCCGAAGTGGATAAACACTAAAATACAGAGTGCCATTGAGAGGTCAAAGAGGCGAGATCGGAACCTTACACAGGAAATATTGGAGTATATAGATTCGTCATCAGGCGTCATACTTTCGTCAGAAATCGTCAATTTTCTTCATTGTTCGTCATTGGCAGAAAAAAAGAATGTCAGTCAAATTATGAGGAGACTTGAAAAAGAAGGAAGGATACAAAAAGAAGGTAACAGGAACGGTCATTGGCGCATAGTGGAAAATGATATTGAATTTATGGACTGGAGGAACGCACCGACTGACGAATACAAAATGGATTGGCCTTTAGGTATCGGACAACTTGTTAAACTGTATCCATCTAATATTGCTATCATAGCTGGAGCATCCAATACAGGCAAAACAACTTTTTTATTAGAAATAGTCAGACTCAATATGAGGCAACGGAAAGTCAGATATATCAACTCTGAAATGGGGCCGAATGAATTGAGACTGCGTATTGAAATGTTTGCAGAAGTAACCCATCCAGATAAATGGAATTTTGAAGCAGTTCCCAGGTCTTCCAATTTTGCCGATGTTGTTGATCCTGATGGTTTCAACGTCATTGACTTCATGGAAATATATGATGAGTTCTGGAAGATAGGAGGGTGGATTAAAGATATACATGAAAAGTTAAAGACAGGTATTGCCATAATTGCCATACAAAAACAGTCGAGTACCCAAAAGAACCAGAAAGATTTTGGAAGGGGTGGAGAACTTACTATTGAGAAGCCTCGTCTTTACCTTGCTATGGACAGGGGAAAAATAAAGATTGTTAAGGCTAAGATTTGGAGGAACCATGAACGAAACCCAAACGGACTTATTCGGGACTTCAATATTATTAGTGGGTGGAAGTTTAAGCCAAAAGGGGATGACTGGTATACAGAAGAAGAGCAGAAATATTCTCGCTTCAAGTCTCTATCAGACCCCGATTTCCCGCACGAAGATT
>CAZLUI010000063.1:0-3564 GCA_964562705.1 uncultured Staphylococcaceae bacterium | reverse complement strand
AAAATAATGATCAAGTCTCTTTTCTGCTTGATTATATTCGCAAAAAACTAGGCCTTAGAGTCTTAAATAAAAGTATATATCTTTGATATATACTTAAAAAAGAGCGAATATATGACTAGAAAGGAGACAGCATGGAAATTACAGTTATTCCAAAAAAGGACCCAGTCAAGATTGATGCTCAGACTGGGAAACTTATCAAATTAAGAGTAGCCGCATATGCACGTGTTTCCACTGATTTAGAAGATCAAAAGAACAGCTTTGAATTGCAAAAAAAAGAATTCGAGTCTCGAATTAAGCAAAACCCTGATTGGGAATTTGTGAGAATGTATGCAGACCGCGGTATATCTGGAACACAAATCAAACATAGAGTTCAGTTCCAAAAAATGATTGCTGATGCTAAAAACGGAATGATTGACCTCATCTTAACCAAATCTATATCTCGATTTGCTAGAAACACAGTCGATCTACTTAGCACAGTTAGAGAACTTGTTTCTATTGGAGTTGGCGTTTTCTTTGAAAAAGAAAACATCACCACCACTAAAGATAATGTCGACCTGGTATTAACTCTTTATGCATCATTAGCAGAATCTGAATCTAGATCCATTAGCGAAAACGTGAAATGGGGAGTTAGAAAAAGGATGAGCAAAAACGAAAGAAAAGTACCAGTTAATAAGATGATAGGCTACAGCCAAGATTCTAGAGGAAATTGGTACATCAACGAAGATGGTGTCTTAATCAACAATATCTTCACTTATTTCATTCAGGGTTATTCCTATAGGCAAATCGCTGAGAAAATTAAAGCCGAGGACAAAGATGAAAAGAGAAAATGGGATGTTGCTAAAATTCATAGGATTCTTCATAACGAAAAATATAAAGGCACTGTAATACATCAAAAGACAGTTGTAATTGATGTTCTTACTCATAAGCAAGTTAAAAACGATGGAATAGAACCTCAATACATAGTAAGCGGACATCATCCTGGTATTATCAGCGAAGAAGATTTCGATTATGTACAGATGGTTCTGAAAAACAAAGAGCTTGCTTTTGGCCAGTATTCAACATCAAGAACATCGGAATTCTCGAGGCTTGTAGTTTGCGAGGAATGTGGAAGAAACCTATCCAAAATAAAATACGCTCATAACAATGAGTATTATTTAACCTGCAAGAATAGGCTAAAAACCGATGAAGATTATGTTAAATGCAAATCAGAAGTCATACCCTATTCTCTACTTCAATTAGCAACCTATGACATTTTAGATAAGGTTAAGAAAGAAGCTGATGTTTCTTTAGGCTTTACTATGGCAATGATAGATGAATTTAGCAAGAGTACCTTTGTTAAAGAACTACATGATATCGACCAGAAAATAATCGATGTCGAAAAAGAAATAAAAGAGCTTGTTAAATTACAAATAAACAATGACTCAATAGAGGAATATGAGACTAATTTCAATAAGTTAAAAGCAAAGAGAAATATTCTCGCTAAAGAGAAAAGCAAACTAATCGAATTAGCGAAAAATAACCATGAATTGCAAAGAAAATATACTCAAATTACTGATTTTTTGAAAAATGATAATATTCGTGATACAGCCGATATAGATGTCTTTATTGGGAAGATTCTTCATAGAAAAGATGAATCATTAAGGTTTGGTATAAAAGGCGATGGCTTTGAGAAACTAAGCCATGAAGAAATAATCAATCAATTAAAGACGAATGAACCAGTTTATTCATCATTCAAAACTAATAATTTGGGTTCGGTCAATTACGAAATGGTAATCCTAGGAGGAACAGCAAATGCTTAGAACATTACATCCAATTCCAGCAGATGGGAGAAAGCTAAAGGTCTGTGCATATGCTAGAGTTTCTGCTGATAAATATGATGCAGAAATGAGTCTAGATAATCAAATTAGTTATTACACCACTTTAATTCTTGATAATCCTAACTGGGATTACTGTGGGGTTTATGCAGATGAGGCTGTTACAGGAACCTCCATTTTAAAGCGCGAGCAATTCAAAAACATGGTCGCTAAAGCAATGAGGGGAATGATTGATATTATTCTTGTTAAATCGATTTCTAGATTCGGAAGAAATATCACTGACGTCATTGGAGCTATCAATGAACTAAGGACTAAGGGTATTGAGGTTTTCTATGAAAAGGAGAACATATCAACCTTAGACTCCACTGCTAATGTTGCCTTATCCATGTATGCTCAATTAGCAGAATCCGAGGCAAAAAGCATGTATCAAAACATGAAATGGTCCATAGAAAAGAGGATGCAAAAAGGGAAATATAGAATTCCTGTAGAAGAAATGCTTGGATATGCTTATGATGGCAAAGGTAATCTCATCATTGTTGAAGAAGAGGCGCGAATCATTAGACAGATCTTCTCCTTATATCTTGAAAGAGTGTCATTACTGACCATTGCTAGAATCATGGAAGAAAATGGATATAAGACTGGCGTTGGGTATTCTCGCTGGAATGAAAAGACAATCACCAGGATATTGCTTAACGAAAAATATGTCGGAGATTGCCATCTTCAGAAAGAATTCACTAGTAAAATGAGCTCGCGAAGACAGGTCATCAATCGCGGTGAATTAGATTCTTATTACCTAAAAGATGCACATCCAGCAATTATCGATAGAGATACATGGGATGCAGCATGTGCCTTAAGAGCAGAACGTAGAGTCAAATACAATAAGCCTAAAGGAATGGCAAAAGCTGCTCCTAGAATTGAGACTGGATTTGGTATTTGCCCACATTGTGGTAAGAATTACTTTATAAAGCGATTAGCCAATGCAAAAAGCGGTGTCAAATACACTCTTACATGTGCATCAAATAGATCCACACTCACTTGTAGGGAAAGTGAAACAGTATTTCTTGAAGACTTAAAAGATATAGTTTTGGAGCTGATAACTATGTTAAAGTCAAAACCACAAGAGTTGAAGAAAGAACTGAAGAGTGCTCTATTAATTGATGAAAAACCTATCAAATTCAAAATCGAATCAATAAATGAAGAAATTAATCTATTAAGAAATAAGGTTCAATCACTAAACGGTAAAATCGATGATTGTTACACGGCAATAAGAGACGAAATAGAGTCAAACATAGAAAATCTAATGACAGAGAAAAAAGCACTCGAAAACAGCCTTTTAACGCAATTAGATTATGATTCAAAAATTAAAGAGATCACCACCGCTTTAGATTCATTGTCTATCACTGAGAGAGAACAGAACTACAGAACTTTATTAAAAAGGCTAGTGATCAAGTCGAGAACAGACCTTACTTTCGTTATTGGAAACGAAGATCTAAGTGGGCTTGATTTAATGAATCTCAAAAGATGCTTTGAAAGCGAGCATAGAATCAAAGTTAGAGGTCAATTTTATATCGTAAAATATGGTGTATTTTTTAATAGATAATTCGGGGTTGCGTGTATGTGATTTGAGGTTGCGTGTATGTGATTTGAATTCTAGACAAATCAACACCGAACCTAAAATGAAAATTTTGAGAAAAATCAAAAAATGCCCGCATCATAGCAAGCAAAGAAATAGTCCAAGGTTAAAAATTGG
>CAZLUI010000062.1:0-3629 GCA_964562705.1 uncultured Staphylococcaceae bacterium | reverse complement strand
TAGCTTGGTATCGCGTCTGCTTTGGGAGCAGAAGGCCGCAGGTTCAAATCCTGTCATCCCGACCATTTACATAATTGACATCGTGGTTACGGTGTCTTTTTTGATAAAACCCTTAAAAATCATAAAATTTTTATTGAGAAGTAGATAAAAAAATGTTTTAATACATATCGTGTCTAGTGACACACCATATTATGGGTCTGTAGCTCATCTGGGAGAGCGCCTGATTTGCATTCAGGAGGTAGAGGGTTCGATCCCCTTCAGATCCACCATGGCTGAGTAACTCAGTTGGCTAGAGTAGCCGGTTCATACCCGGTATGTCGGGGGTTCAACTCCCTCCTCAGCTACCATTGGAAGGACCATTAGCTCAACGGTTAGAGCATTCGGCCCATAACCGACCGGTTTAAGGTTCAAATCCTTAATGGTCCACCAGTGGAGGATTACCCAAGCGGTTGAAGGGGTCGGTCTTGAAAACCGATAGTGGGTCAAGTGCCCAGCTAGAGTTCGAATCTCTAATCCTCCGCCATTAGAATAATAGGATACCATGTATCCTTTTTCTTTTTCTTTCTATAGTTATAATGGAAGATGGTTTAATATTATGATTATTTCTTGTAAGATATTTATATGGAAATTCTAGCGACCAAAAATTTTATTATCCGAAACTTCAATGTCAATGATACCGATTTTGATGGTGATGATATTTCCTTAAAAGGAATTGGTAGCTTTAAAAGGTCAATTGCTGAATCATATAATGATGAACTTGATTCTGAAGGCGACAAACTCTTTGTGGTTGAATTTCACTCTTTGTTAGTCGGTTTTGTCGCTATTAGACTTGTAAAACCATTAATATTTCTCACATTTTTACTTAGTTCGCCCTTTGATGGACGTATCTATTCTCAGGAATTATTAATTGAAATGGTAAAATTCTTACATGAGCAATATCCATATCGTGAAATAAATGTGGTAGTTAATAAAACAGATGATGTCAAAATTAATATACTAAAAGTATTAGGCTTTAAAATAAAACCGAATACATCCGAATCTTTTGTCTCATATTCTTTATTCTTGCCAAATAAAAATAAAAAATAGATTGAATAATGAGATATAAAAACTAAAATAAAGTATGAAAGAGGTATCATATGGATTCTTTTATTAAATGGATGAATGGTCAAACGAGATTAGTTAAAATCTTGTTCTGCTTACCTGTAATTGATATACTTTGGGGCGTTTATCGTCTTCTTGGCGCTATCAAGAACAAAAACATGGTACATCTTATCCTTGCCATTGTTTGGATCGCTTGCGGCCCATGGTTTGGTTGGATTCTAGACTTGGTTAGTGTCATATTTGTCGACCACATCTTCTGGTTTGTTGAATAATCTCAATAAACAAAAACTGAAAAAGCTGGAAACAGCTTTTTTCTTTTAGAAAGTCTGTGTTAAACTAGAAACAGGTAATTATTATGAAACATAAAGCAATTTTTATTCCTCTTATTTGTGTAGGTGGAATCGTCTTATCTTTAGCGACTGCTATCGGTGCCTTAAATCTTTTGAAGTTTGCCATTTATCATGATTTTTATTCGATTAACCAAGATGTCACGAAATGTCCAGATCTGAATAATGGCTTTATTCCGCAAGGAGTTGGAATAAATGAACGCGGCGAGGAATATGATGTCTTAATCGCCGGATATATGACCAAAAACGAGGCTTCTCGTATTTATATCACTAACGAAAATAACGAATCTCGTTATGTTTCTTTACTTGAAAACAAAGCTCCATGGCTTGGCCACACTGGAGGAATTTCCGTTAGTGGTGATTATGCTTATTTAGTTAACGAAGGTGTCCACACTGCAACAGATGGCACAAAAGTTGTGGAAAATGGTTATGTTTATCAAATTACCTTAAGCGATTTGCTTGACAAGGATGTAACTTCTATAGATTTAGCCAATTATAATAAATTTCAAACTGCGAACCATGCTTCATGCGTATACGCTGGTGATGAATATATTTGGATAGCAGAATATAACGATGATAAATCTTATCCATGTGAACATGCTTATACTAATCCAAGTGATTCAACTAAAACTCAAAAAGCTATTGTCACTAAATACGCTCTTTCTGACTTAAGCACTCCATTAATGCATATTTCCATTCCTAATTATGTCCAAGGTTTTGTGGCCAATCCTAATAATGGTGAATTTGTTTTATCAATCTCACATGGCTTAAGTTCTTCTTATTTAAAGTTATATAAGAGCGAGGAAGCGGTTGATTTAAACACATCGTTAGACGGCGCTCCAGTATATTATCTATCTAGTTCATATCGTGATGTGAAAGCACCAGCCATGAGTGAAGATTTAGATTTTAATTCAGTTAATGGCAAAGTTTATACCGTATTTGAATCTGCCTCCGATAAATATATCTTTGGTAAGTTCTTCAACGCTTATGATGTTCATTCGCTAGATTTTTGGCCTAAGGAAGCATAAGGTATGCAACATAAACTTGAACCTGGTCGATTATTATATGATGATGGAAATTTAGCAGAAGCTGGCTATGCCACCTCTTTAGTCAAAGAATACAATCGTTCTTGGATTAAAGCTCACAGTTTGAGAATTAAAGAATGGGATTATTATTATATTGGCAACGAGAATCACGGGATTGCTTTGACGATCGCGGATAATTCCTATATGTCGATGGTGAGCATTTCTTTTCTTAATTTCGTCTCTAAAACTGAAACCACAAAAAGCATCATCAAGTTCTTTCCAAAAAGAAAACTAAATCTTCCATCAACTAGTGAAACTGGAGATATAGAATATAACAGCAAGAAGTGCAATATTTCCTTTAAACATGTTGATGGCAAACGTCGCATTCAAGCAAATTTCAAAAATTTTGATAATAAAATCGATTTACGTTGTGACTTATATTTAACTGAGACTAACGAAGACTCAATAGTCATCGCCACGCCATTTAAAAAGAACAAGCATTTCTACTATAACCAAAAAATTAATCTGCTTTCATCGAGTGGCTATGTCAAAATTGGCGAAACAATTTATGACTTTAACAAAGACACCTTTGGTGTATTAGATTGGGGCCGCGGTGTCTGGACTTATAAAAATACTTGGTATTGGTCCAGCCTTAATGCTGTGGATCACGGCAAAAGAATCGGTTTTAACTTAGGCTATGGCTTTGGTGATACTTCTGCTGCAAGCGAGAATATGCTCTTCATCGATGATAAGTCTTATAAACTTGATCAAGTGCATTTTGATATTCCTATTAATAAATTTGGTAAAGATGATTATATGAAACCATGGAAGTTTCGTAGTCAAGACGGAACGATTGATCTAACATTTACCCCGGTCTTAAATCGCCATGCATCAAGCAATGCCATTGTCATTAAATCAATCCAAAACCAAGTCTTTGGACATTTCAATGGAACGATTATGGTCGATGACCGAGTCGTGGCTATTAACGATTTAATGGGTTTTGCTGAAAAAGTCACAAATTATTGGTAATTTTCTTCCTTGCAATGTGGTAATAATTTGTATATTATTATATTTACATCGCGGGGTAGAGCAGTCTGGTAGCTCATCAGGCCCATAACCTGGGGGTCGTTGGTTCAAATCCTTCCCCCGCAACCAT
>CAZLUI010000061.1:0-3945 GCA_964562705.1 uncultured Staphylococcaceae bacterium | reverse complement strand
CAACGAACAATAGTGAGAAGAAATCTTTTACAATTAACGAGAGATCTCAACTTATTTCGGATTATGCTTTTATCAATGCATCTTCGTTAGAATCTTTGCAAATCCCTAAAAATATTAAATCAATCGGTTCATATGCGTTTTACTTTGTGGATACGTTTGAACAACTTAGTTTTGAGAGCGAAAGCTTGTTAAAAACCATTGGCGATAATGCCTTTTTCCATTGTGATAAATTGAACAATATTGTTCTTCCAAATTCACTTTCAAGTTTAGGCACAAGTTGTTTTGCTTATTGTGGCAATATGACTTCTTTCACGCTCTCAAATGCAATAAAAACTATCCCTGCTTTTTGTTTTACGGCCAATAAATTAAATTCTTTTGCTATCCCAGAATCGGTTACAACAATTGATTCTTCTGCTTTCCGTGAATGCACTAATTTAAGTGAGATTGTTATTCCTGAAAATGTTATAACGATGGGGAGTTTTGTCTTTGGCTATAGTCCAACTATTGTTTATTGTGAAGCTTTAACAAAACCGGATGGCTGGCAAAGCGGTTGGGACGGCGGTTGCCAAGTTATATGGGGTCATGTAAATCACGGAATTATCGATGGATTTAAATATGCCTCTATCAAAGACGAATCGGGAAACGCAAAATGCAGCATTATTGAATATGTTGGTCAACTAGATGCTGTTATTATTCCTAACTTTATTAATAATATCAAGGTAACTGAAATTGCTAATGAAGCCTTCTTAGACAAAAGTAATATTACAAGTATCGCTCTTCCTATTTACTTAGAAAAGATTGGTGTCGCAGCATTTAAAGGCTGTGGTTTTGCATGCATTGATTTGCCATCGTCATTAATTTCGATAGGTTCAAGTGCTTTTTCAATGTGTTTGAATTTAACTTCCATCAGCATCCCCGACGCCATTACAAATATAAGTCAATCTTGTTTCTTTGGCTGCTCTAATTTAAGCGACGTTGTATTTCCTGGCGCTCTTATTAACATAGAAGCTGGTGCTTTCACCGGCTGCGCTATTGCATCGCTATCATTCCCTAAAAATTTAACCTCCATTGGCCTATCAGCTTTTGCAGGAAACACTTTGCTCACCGATTTAGTTATTCCTAGCAACGTTACCAAACTTGATTCCAGCTGTTTTGCTGGCTGTGTTTCCCTTGACAATTTGAAAATCGAAGACGGAGTTCAAACTATTAACGATACTTGTTTCATTGGTTGTTCATCTTTGTTTAGCGTAGCAATCCCTAATACAGTCACTTATATTGGACCGCGTATTTTAGACACCTGCATCTCCCTTGTTGAACTCACTATTCCCTTTATTGGTTTAAATCGTACCACAGTGGCAAATCAAGAAAGCTATCCTCTAGGATACATCTTTGGCATTACTGTTCAAAATACATTGGTAAAAACTACACAGACATTTAATTATGATGGTTCATCTAATACCATCGATTATTATTTCCCTGGTCATCTTTCCGTTGTTGTTGTTAATGATGATGTGATACCAGTGGGAGCTTTTCAAAATTGCACAACTATTCAAGCAGTTGATATCAATGATGCTAGTAATCTTTATGAATATTCCTTTGCTGCTTGCAGTGGTCTTAAAACTATTATTTCTGGCAATAGTGAGTTAGTGATTGCGTCAACAGCTTTTCAAAACACGGTTAATATTGAAATGGTGTTCTTAGAATATTCAAAAGCAGAATACATCTCCAATTGCTTTAATGGCATTGCTGCTGTTTCTTTTTATAGTGAAAATAATCCCACCGATTCTGGAAGTGATTCCTATTGGCATTACGACGCTAAAGGCGTGCCAACCCTTTGGCTTTAATTATCAGAATTTTAATAAATCTAAAAAAAGAATTGAAAAATGTTACTAAATACACTATGATAATTTTCGCCCGATGCCGTCGTAGCTCAACCCGGCAGAGCAACTGAATCGTAATCAGTAGGTTGAAGGTTCAATTCCTTTCGACGGCACCATTAGATCCCACGTTGGATGTTTAGCTCAGCTGGGAGAGCATCTGTTTGACGTACAGAAGGTCACAGGTTCGAGCCCTGTAGCATCCACCATCTAGAAAAATGACTCCAGTATGACTGGAGTTTTTTTGTTACAAACCTTGCGTGCGTATGGTATAATGGCGAACTGGGGGTATAAATAATGTCAAAAATTAATAAAATCTCAAAAATTATCGGCTTAGTGGCTGCCGGGATTGCTCTCGTGTTTATTGCTTTAGCCTTAGTATTCAATTTTACCTATACTGGTATTAGTAGTGAGAAACCATTCAATGTTTTTATTGGTTTCTATTCTAGTTTATTAAGTGGAACTATTGGTGGAATGTTATTTGTATATTTGATTGCCTCAATTGCCGTTCCTTCTTTGTTTTTACTTCTAGCCTTAATTAACCTAATTGTTGGATTATGCAAAAAGAAGATGCTTTCTTCTATTTTGAGTTTCTTTCTTTTGCTAGCAACAGCGGTTTTTGCTCCTTTTGGTGTAATATTGCTTAAACCAACAGAAATAGCAACTTACTCTTTTGTTAGCGAAACACTCGGTTTAATTACTCTTATCTTAGATATTGTTCTATCAGTTGCTGTTCTTGCCTTCTTTGTTGTCAATTTAATTTCATTGTTTAGCAAGAAACCAGTAGTGGAACAAGTTATTACACCAGTTGTTGATAACAAAGAACATGAAGTTGCAGTCGAAGTTAGTGAGCCTGTTAAAGAAATTGTTTCAACACCTATGGCTACAGAAAAATTTGTTCCTGCCGTAGAAAAAGCAGCAGAACCAGTTGTTGAAGAACAATCAATTTCACCAGCAGTGGAAAGAGAAGAAACTATAATTACAAAAGAAAAACAAACAGAACCCGCAGAACCCGCAAAACCTGTTGTTAAAAAAGGTCCCGTTAAAAAAGAAGTGAAGAAATTTGGAAAAGCAGAACCTAAAAAAGCAGTAAGCAAACTTGAAGTTAAAAAAGAAGAAAAACCAGCTCAAAAACCAGCTGCTAAAAAAACTTTAAAAGCAACAGCTGCTAAAAAACCAGTTACTCCAAAAGCTAATGATGAAGTAAAAGAGACTTCCATAAGTAAGAAATCGTCTAAGGCTTATCATATTTCTCAACATCCTTCTGGCAATTGGCAGGTTAAAGCCTCTGGTTCCAATAAAGCCTTGAAATTATTTAAGACTCAAGCTGAAGCCATTGCCTACGCAAAAATTGTTGCGAAGAATCAAGATTCTAGTATTCGTGTCCACTCTATGGAAGGTAAAATTAGAAAGGCTTAATTATGTCTGAAAAAATCATCATTGGACCTCGTGATCAAAAAAGACGACAGGCAATTTTAGCTGCCGCAGTTTGTTTTGTTGTTTTTGGTGCCTTTCTTGCTTTGACAATATATTTTGCTGCCAGCATTTCAAGCTCAACGACTAAAATTATGTCTACTATCTTGACTGTATTTAGCAGTTTAATTTCCTTGATCGCGTTATTTGTGACAATTCTTACTATTTTAAATATTTGTTTGAGTGCGAAATTGAAAGCTACACCTTGTATTGAATACAATCCGAATGATGATACTTTTGTTCTTCATCCAATTTATTGCAAAACTACCATTATTAAAAATGGATCAATCGTGGAGATATCCAATTCGACTTTCTATTCTTTCAAAGAACTAAGATTGGCCTACAAAGATGACAAAAATAATATTCATCGTCTCAATCTTGGCTTATGTGAGAACATTTCAAAAGGTGTTCTCCGTTCGGAAATTAATAAATATCATAAACCTGAGATTTAAGTCTTGGGTTTACTATTGCATCCGTAGTTCAGTGGTAGAACACTAGCTTCCCAAGCTAGTTATACGGGTCCGATTCCCGCCGGGTGCTCCAAGTGTATTGGTCAATATGTCTTCTGGCATATTGACCATTTTTCACGCTTTTT
>CAZLUI010000060.1:0-4039 GCA_964562705.1 uncultured Staphylococcaceae bacterium | reverse complement strand
TCAAAAAATGCCCGCATCATAGCAAGCAAAGAAATAGTCCAAGGTTAAAAATTGGGCTATTTTTTATTGTAAATAAAGAAAAAACTGAACCGATATCTTCTATCAGTTCAGTATCTCTCGAATGGTGACCTGTACGGGATTCGAACCCATGAATGTATGCGTGAAAGGCATATGAGTTAAGCCACTTCTCCAACAGGCCAGCTGGCGCCTACCGAGGGACTCGAACCCACGACCGATCGGTTAACAGCCGATTGCTCTACCGACTGAGCTAGGTAGGCATTAAGGCGCTTTGATATATTAACACAAGCACACAAATTTTGACAATAAAAAATTAATTATTATTAAAGTTGTTTAGCAATCTCATCCAAGAGGTCTTTTACGGTTGCCAATTTAGACATATCAACATCGTCAAAGTGAACATCATATTGCTCTTCGAGTTGAAGAAGAAGTTCAACTATATCAAGTGAATCAATTCCTAATTCTCTAATCTTATCCGATTCCTCAACTTTGTCTTTATGAGCCACTTCAGCAAGCTTGCATTTAATTTCTTCTAATTTATCCATAAATATGCATTTCCTTTTTAGGTAGTTATATATTAACACAAGAAAAGAAAACCTTAAACAACCAATTCTTTGAAATACGTTCTCAATAGATTATTTCAAAGAAGTGATTAATCACTTCCTTAATCGCTTACACCGATGCTGATGTTGAAGAATAGGTGACTTCAGTTGTTGCGATTTCTTCAACACGTGAACCGACTGTTTCGCTCATCTTGCCAAATGAGCTGACCATGGCGGCTAGTACTACGCCAAAGACAGCAATTGTCAAAATAATACCTAATAATTGACCTTTTATTTCAGACATATAAATCCTCCTTTCTAATTGTAATAACCAATCACAACGCTTCTAACCACTGCTATTTCAATAGCCTTTTGATTGATGATCATTGCGTTGTAAGGTTTACTAATTCGATATTCAAATGTCGAACCAAGAAGAGCGGGGCTATCGCCAATTTGTTCAATTGTGGCGTTAGCCTCATTTTTCACTAATTCAATGACTTCATTTGTGATTTGTCCTTTCGTAGAGATAAGATAACCAGCAGTAACGCTAACAGCATCAAGGTTTGTGTATATAAACTGAATCGACATTAAATCCCCAACCATGGCAAAAAGTTGAACTAAAAACAAAAGTGACAGAATAAAACCTAATTTAGATCCCATTTATCATATCCCCTATTACCGATAGGATTCCAAAGGTTATCATCACAATCAATAGTCCCGAGCCAATCAACGGAAAAGAGGTCATCGAGCCTAAAGAGTTCGTCTTTTTCATTAATTCATTTCTATATTCATCGTCAATTAACTTAGAAAAGACAACCTCAAATTGAAGAAAATGGGCTGATTCATTTCCTTCATCAATCATTTGGAAAATCGTAAGTGACAGTTGCTCAATTAATGTCGAATTAAACTTTTTCGCAAATTCGACAAACGGAGTAACGGTTTTATCGTTGTCCATCCCCTCAACAAGGAGGATGAAACGATTTTGTAAGTCACTATCGCAAAAAGGAATCAAGTTCTTAAAAGTTTGATAAACACTAAAGCCGTTTTGAATATATGTTTTAAAAAATGGTAGCAATGAGATGAATTCACTTGTTACTTCTAAATTCTTCGTCTTTTGTAAAGTTTTATATCGAGATAAATAAACATAATCAATCAAGACAAGAAAAACAAAAACAAATGAGATAACGACCGGATTATTAAAGAATATAAAGGCAACGATACCAACTGCGATAGTTATAACATTAATTAAAATAAAGAAAAGAATTTGATTCTTGTAATTCAAACCTAAAGATTCGATAAGATTTCTTAGCTTATTCATTTCTTTCAGTTTCTTCCTTTATTGGTAATTTAACTAAACGAATCAAAAACAAATGGATTGATAAAAGACAGAGCAAGAAAAAGGTAACAAGTAAAACAACAAAGACAATTGAGGAGAGCATCTTAAAATAAAACGCACTCAAAGAGAAACGCATAAATAGAACAACAGCAAAGGCAAGAGCCCAAAGAATAATAAATTCCACTGCTTTCTTTCTAGAAATTGAAGTTGAAGCATTAACGGTTTCTTCAATTCTTGTATTTTCGCTTAACAGACTATTTGATATCTTAAGAACATTCCCGCCTTGCTCGTTATATAAATTAATAACATTTATGAACATTTGATAAATTGAATAATTGTAAAACTTACTTAAACTTTTTATTTTTTCATCAATATTCATCTCGTTTAATTGATTAACAAATGATTGCAAAGATTGATCAGGATTTCTGATGCCACTTTCAAAGGCTTCACTTAAAGATTCTTTAATCGATAAAGTAATTAAGAAAGAACTTATAAAATGATAGCAAGAATGGGCTTTATTCTTTTTGGTGATGTAATTATTAATCAATTTTCTAGCAATAAGAAAATAATAGGCGATATAAAGAGCCATTAACGCTATCCCGATGATTAGGTTATTAGAAGCAATATAAGAAATAAGGCAAACAACTAGAGAAACAGAAATACTAATCAAATAAGACTTCTTCATTGTGGTCTCCTTTCAAAGAGTAAATTCATTTTGTTATCTTTTATCTTTCCAATCGCGGAAATATAGCGGCGTACTTTCCCGTTTGAACCAATAGTTCTTTTGACGAACACGTAATTACGAAAGTTCTTATAGATGTCATGCAACAAGTCCTCATAGTTTTGAGTTTGGTTACTAAGTTGAATCATTCTTGCCATACGTGATGGGACCTCTTCTATTGTCTCAGCGTGTAAAGTAGTTATAATAGGATGACCGCTAACAACGCTTTGCAAAACATCATTCATTTCTTCGCCTCTAGCTTCTGAAATAACTAGCCAATCAGGATTGCATCTTAGGGCATTTTTAATTAAAGATATAAAGGTTCGATCTTTCATATTCGTTGATACTTGCCAATAAGTTAAATCTAGATCTTCTTTATTCATCAAGCCTTCAAGTTCTTGAATGTTATCAATTACAATGACACGTACATACTTCTCCAAGGATTGAAGCAAGTATTTCTGTAGTTCCGTTTTGCCGCTCCCGGTAGCGCCAGCAACAACAATCGACTCTTTATTTTTCAACAATTTCAAAAGATACTCTTTTTCATCACTGCTCATGAAACTTGGGTCATCCAATATGCGATTACGGAGCGAGGCAATTCTCAACGAGAAGGAAACTGTTTTCTCATCATCAACCTTGGTTATTGAGGAATGAACTGCGTTTATTCGATAACGGCCTACTGAAACATCAAGCAAGGGTTCAGAAAAAGAAAATTGTTTTTCGGATATATTAGCAATTTGGCGAATAAAATCTAACGCTTCTACTTTAGTAGGAGAGATATCTGCTTTTTGTCTGCCTTTGATGTTATCGAGGAAAAATAATTCTTTGCCATTAAAGGAAATATCGGTTACCGAATCTTCCTTAATTAATGTTTCCAGAAAGGAATTTGCGATATATTCTTCAAATTCTTTATACATTTAAATTACCTTCTTTTTGACTGAAAATGACTTTGCTTTTTCATAATGAAACATGCCATCTATCTTTGCTCTTAAAGATATCTTCACTCCCTGGCAATAGTCATTTGTACAATAGGTTTTATCTTCAAGATAATAAAAGTAGTAATTAGTTTCATATTCATGGGTATATCTAGTAATATTTTTTACAAGGTATTCTTCCACATTCGCTTTTAATAAATCTTCATCAAAATAAGGACTAACTGGTTCGCCATTTTTATCAACACTTTTTAAAGCTGTTTCTATTACCCCACGATACATGAGCATAAAAGTTCGATGTACCCCAAAATAGGAAATAGATCCCAACGAAAAGTTCATAAACAAACACGTGATAAATAGAAAAAAGATACAGTTTGTCATGAATGAACAATACTTTCCCCTAGTTCAAAATCTGGTTCTTCATTCGATGAACTGACGCAATATAAAGACGATGAACAATCGCCAAGCAAATCTAAAGGTGGATGAAAAT
>CAZLUI010000059.1:0-4261 GCA_964562705.1 uncultured Staphylococcaceae bacterium | reverse complement strand
CGTTGAAATCAAAGCAAGATAAGGATTTTGATCATTACCGAGGTAATTAATATCATCGCTGACGTTAAAAGAAATGGCTGTCTCTTTAAAAGCGTCTGTGCCTAAATATAGAAGTGAATTAGGGAGCGAAATTGAAGTAATAGAACTTTGGAAAAAAGCATTTTCGCCAATTGAAACAACCCCTTCAGGAATGGCGATAGTGTCAAGATGTTTTGCCTTAGTAAAAGCGTTATCTTTGATGCTTACCAAATTGCAATCATCAACAAAAACAAATTCTTGTGCGGAACATTGTTTAAAGGCATTGTCTTCAATTATTGTTATCGGATATTCACCATGAACCCCATCATCATAAGTTGATTCGATAACCATCTTACGATCAAAAGAGTTTGAATAGCCAACAATGGAATAAGCTTCATCAGTATATTTGTATTTAATGATTCCAAATTGAATAGCATTTTCATCACTTTGTACATTAGTAAATGAACACGATGTTAGTAAAAGAGGGGCTAGTAAGACTACAAATGGTTTTAGAAACGAGCTGCCTTTTAGTTTCATAAATACCTCTTTTTGTCATATAAATATTAACATTAATTAGGCATCTGCACAATCACGGAGAAACAAAATTTATTGGTTTGAAAGAAAATTGTTATAATATAAGTACTCATATAATTCCGTTGAATGTACGGAAGTCTCTACGAACCAACAATGGTTCACTATGGGTGCTGGTTTTAGCATCGTATTCAAGAGGAGATTTTATTATGAAAATTATTAAAGGAAATATCATCCAATCAATATCGCTAAAGGATATTTCAACGATTAAAGATGGTGGAATTTTACTCAGTGATGATGGAACCGTTATTGATGTCTTAAAATCAATCCCGGCTGATAACAAAATTCCTGTTATCGATTATGGAGATAAATTAATTATGCAGTCGTTCGCGGATATGCACTTGCACGCACCACAATTTCCAATGTTAGGCATGGGTATGGATCTGCCACTTCTTGAGTGGCTCAACACCTACACTTTTAAAACCGAGGCTCGCTTTTCCAATTTAGATTATGCAAGAAATGTTTACTCTATATTAGCTAAAGAATTAATTGATAATGGTACCACTAGAGTAGCTATGTTTTCGTCATTACACAAAGAAGCTTCAATCGTTTTGATGGAAGAATTAGAAAAAGCTGGAGTAACTGGTTATGTTGGTAAAGTTAACATGGATCGTAATTCCACTCCTGAATTAAATGAAACAACTAAGGAAAGCATGGATAACACCATTCGCTTTTTGAACGAATCTAAAAAGTTCAAAAATATTAAACCGATTCTTACTCCTAGATTTACTCCATCATGCACTAATGAACTTATGCAATGGCTTGGAGAGCTTAGCAATAAAGATAATCTTTATATTCAATCGCATTTGTCTGAAAACTTAGCGGAGATGGATTGGGTCCATGCCCTTCATCCTGATACAAATAGATACTGGGAATCATATAAAAAATATGGCTTATGGAAATCTCACACTTTAATGGCTCATTGTGTCCATTCTGATAAGGAAGAAAGAAAAGCCCTAAAGGATTATGATGTTTATGTTGTTCATTGTCCTGATAGCAATGTCAACCTTTCCAGTGGTGTTTGCCCAGTAAGAACTTATCTAAACGAAGGGGTGAAAGTTGTGCTTGGCAGTGACATTGCTGGTGGAGCGATGCTACCAATGTATCGAAATATTCAACAAGCAATCAAAATATCGAAGATTCAAGGCATTAACACTAAAGGGGCAGATCAGTTTTTAAGCGTAAATGAAGCCTTCTATCTTGCCACTAGTGCGGCTCAAGAATATTTCGGAATTGATAATGGTTTTGCTAAAGGCCACAAACTCCATGCCATAGTCGTTGATGATTCATCATTTTGTCCTTCCGTGAGAGATTTAACTCTCAAAGAAAGATTTGAACGAGCGGTATATATGATGGAAAAACAAGATATAATCGCTGTTTATTCCGAAGGTCAAAAAGTTAAATAAAAACTAGTCCTCTATAAATTTGAATTATTGAGCTATTTATATTATTATTTATTGTAAACAATAACAATTATGAAAAGGATTTTTGATTATGAATAACATACTGCTCTTTTTATTACCGAAAAAAGATGTTGAATATGTACTCGACACTTTCACAGTTAGACAATGCTTAGAAAAGATGGATTATCATCATTACAGCGCAATTCCAGTATTAGACAAAGAAGGACATTATTTAAAGACCATTAGCGATGGTGATTTATTACGAACATTAAGATATTGGAAATTCGATAACACCATAATTCAAAAAATGCGAGTTGGTGAGATTCTTTTCGTCAGATCTACTCAAGCAATCAATGTTGAAAAAACTATGGATGAACTTGTTGAATTAATAATCCAACAAAACTTCGTACCAGTTGTTGATGATCGAAATTTCTTTATCGGCATTGTCACTAGAAAAGCAGTTATCGAATATTTGCATCGAAACCAAAAGTAACTGGTCAATTAATTCAATCATAATTGGATTAAAGTAAAAGCGAATAAAACGATGTTTTAACAAATCCTGTGTATAATTAATTTGTGATACGTGAAATTATACTTGGCAATTTTGCAACAGTTATCATTATTTTGCTATACCACTTTTTATCAATATTGTTTTTTGTTTAACTTCTCCATTCACCCATTGGGTGTTCTACTTTACTAATCCGGGTAATGAATTTATAAGAGGAGTATCGTTTTTGTGTTATTTGCCATTTATCGTCAGTGGCTTTTATTTAGCAACATTAATATTTCTTACATTTCTCAAATCAAAATATTTTGACATAAGGGAACTCGTTTTGGTTCTAGCCATAGCGGTTGCGGTAACAGGAGCAACAATTCTTGAACTAGTGTCAAGTCTCCGTTTCTTAGTTAATGGGGTCGGGGTTGCAAGCTCATTATTTTACTATATTTATTTCATTTCCGAAATTTACAAAAAAGATCCATTGACTGAATTGAGAAATCGTCAAGTTTTCTATAACGATTCCAACGCCTTAAAAAGTCGTTCATGCATCGTTTGCATTGATATGAATAATTTAAAAGAACTCAACGATGAACAGGGCCATTTGGAAGGTGACCGAGCATTAATTTTGATAGCGCACACAGTCAATCGTTTACTTAATAATGGCGAAAGAGGCTATCGCATCGGCGGTGATGAATTTGTCATCATTTCCAAAAAGAGATTAGATCCAAAATCAGTCGATGAACTAGTTGATGCAATTAATCAAAAATTAGATGAATACAAAATAAAGGTAGCAATAGGTTATGAATTTTTTGAACCTGGCGAAGACTTTAATAAGATTTATGTTATAGCCGATAAAAAGATGTATCAACGTAAGAAAAAAATAAAGAAGTAATAAGAAAAGGGATTATAGAAATTTCCTTTCACGGAATCAGATAATTATTAATTGTTAAATCTAATCTAACTATGATTGTTTCTTTTCGCTTTCCGTTTCAATTTTTCCCATCATGCCAATTTCGCCCGACTTTGTGAAAGCAACCTTGGCAAGAATGACCGCTATTATTTCATTTATAATCGCCGCAGCAACAATGGTTCCTTAAATAATTGAAGCTGAGGCAGAGTCAACGCTTTGAAGTGTAGACACCGCGATTCCCGTAAATACAAGTGAGACTCCAGAACGGGGCAACAATGTTAAACCAAGCGATTTTTGCACCGATTTTTCGCATTTAGTAATATGTGAAGCAAGATAAGCTCCACCGATTTTTCCCAATGCTCGCGAAACAATATAGACGAAAGTAAATAAGCCTGCTCCCGCAATACTCTTATAATCTAAAGGCATACCTAGATTTACAATAACAATAATTAAACTAAAAGAAAGAATAGGTGCAAAGTCTTTGGACAATGCTTCGTAATCTTCCTTCTTAATAACGTTTGTTGCAACTGCCGAAAAGGCCATCCCAATCAACAAATAATTTAGTGAAGGCGATTCGAAAATTAAGTAATCACAAATTACTCCAACTGCCACTGATAATAAAAGGAATACAATCATCAAAGAGAGGCTTAACCAATGTTTTTTACAAATTTTGCAATAAAAGAAAACAATAATTTTGAATAAAAAGAAAAACCTCTAAAAAGAGGTTAATTATCAACTGGTGCTCTCGACCGGACTTGAACCGGTACAGCCTCACAGCCAATAGATTTTGAGTCTATCGCGTCTACCAATTACGCCACGAGAGCGGCTATGTAATTATAA
>CAZLUI010000058.1:0-4462 GCA_964562705.1 uncultured Staphylococcaceae bacterium | reverse complement strand
ACTTCGTATAATCGCCATTATGTTAACCAATATATTGAAAAGAAAGATAAAATCGAATGTTATTTGATTTCTTTATACTTAGGCTAACTGTGTACAATAGTTTGAAAATGCCCTTTTCCACACATAATTCATTAAGCAATAACTACTAAATATCTACTAAAACAATTCACCTCCACCATTATTTTTTCAATAATCATGCTTATAAAATTACTCTGTTATATAATGTTTTTTATGATTACTCCAACTGGAATTTATTGCTCAATCATCGTGGCGTGCATTACTTTATTTAGAATTTTGTATTTAGCGATCACAAATAATAAATGCTACCCTCAAGAACTATTTAAAGGCCGTTTTCTTTTCTTGTTTATTATGAATTTTATTTTAATTACTGCCTCTGTTGTTCTTGCCTTGTTCTTCTCAAAAGATTTCTTTTATAACGGAGTGTTCTTCCTTTGGTCAACATTGTCAGGTATCTGCCTTTGTTTATATTTTGTTCTTTGGGTTATCTTTTGGATGCATGGATACGAAGCTCGTTATCAATTTAAGAAAGTTGTCATACCAGCACCGATGGCTTTTTTAGCCGCGTTTACGCTAATTCTGACCGCTGTTTGCACCTTGAACTATTATTTGCTTGCGGCCTCAATTATGTTGGCTATAACCAGTTATTTATGGAACTATAAAGGTTGTCTTTTAACGAAACCAAAAATTCCAGATTATATTCCAATACCTGAAAACGATGAATAAAAAACATCCTTTAAGATGTTAGTTATTTATGGCAACGCTTTGCTTAATTTTCTTTTTGATTAGATGCATCGCTATATCAATTAATCCAATAATGATTAAAGCAAACATTGAGTAGGCAAGAACGTTTTTCATGTCAGCGATTGTCGATGCATCTCGGATTAATTTGCCTAATCCGGCCGCTGAATCGCTTCCGGCAAGGATTTCGCTCATAATGGAAACCTTCATTCCTAAGCCGATACTTGAAACAAAACCGAGAACGATGTAACTCCAAGAAAGAGGTAAATAGATTCTTGCGACTGCTCTGAAGGTTTTCGTGCCATCAATTCTTAAAGCATCCACGATTGATTTGTCGACGTTTGTGATGCCAGTGACGACACTGTCGTAAAGGATTGGGAAAGCCACCAAAAACACGATGATAACTGGCGCAAACATTGGCTTTAATAGAGCAATTACTACGTAAATTACAGCGGCTGTTGGAATTGTTCTAAAGACAACAATCAAAGGCCTAATAAACGCTCTAAAGGCAGGATTGAGTCCGGATATAATTCCAAGAATTATGCCAAATATCGATCCTAGTGCAATAGCAATGACCAGTCTTAATAATGTTCCACCGATTGCAACATATGTTTCAGCTTCGCCTAAATGAGCAACAAAGATTGGAATTACAATTTCCGGGCCTGGGAATAATGTTGTTTTAGCTAGGAAGGATATGAACCACCAAAGAAAAAAGACCCCACCAATACCGATGATGGTCCAAAACGCAATCAGGTATTTTTGGTAGAGGTCTTTTATTTTTCTCATATAGTTACAAAGTAAGAATCATCAAATGTCGATTGCCCAAGCGACTCAAGAAAGCTGTTAACATCGATACTTTCAGCGGAAGAAACTAAGCCGAAACCATTTCTATCATCTTTTTGGACTTTGCTCATGATTGTTGAGTTAAAACCAAAACGAGTAACTTGTTCAGTAGCACTTCCGTATAAATCTAAAGATGCTTTGGCAACATCAGGATTTGAGATTGCTGTGTCAATTCTATCCTCTAATTTTGTAAAGAAATCTTTTAGTTTGTTTGGCTTTGTTTCTAATGATGCTTTGTTGACAAAGACACCAGCTTGAGCAATACCATCTTGACCAGAATATGCTTTCCATTCGCTGCGAATGTTACGAACCACACTGACTTTACCAAAGGTATTCGCATCAGCTTTATTGATTGCGGTTGTTAAGGCAGGCTCGGCAATGAAGACATAGTCAACTTTGCCACCGCTATACTGACCGCTGGTTAACACCGCGAGAGCGTCAGTAACACTGGCGACATACTTGGCGTTATTTTCAATATGCCAGTAATCAGAACATAGTTTGCTATAAACAACGTCAGGAATAAGATTTTGACCGAACGAAACAACAACATCATCTGCTGCAGGAAGAGGATAAACACCCTTATCATCAGCAGTTTTATCAATGCCGGCAAGGTAGAAGTTACCTCCTGTAATAATCTTAGCTAATCCAAAGTTAGCGTTATTGGCTTTGATGCTTTTTAAACCGTTAATTGAGTCGAAGATTACAACATCTTTGTCATTCTTTTGAAGTTCTGCTAAAACAGCAGAAGGTTCTCCGCTGGTAACAAAATTAGGATTCACTCCTTGGTCATAGAAAGCAAGTGTTGGTGCTCCTTTAGGAGAAATAAATACTATTTCTTCTTCATTGGCTGAACCGCCACATCCAGCTAGTAATACTGCGATTAATGGTAGAACAAATAAGCGTTTAGTCATTTAACAATTCCTCGATTGGTTTCCCGATTTCGTTAGCAGATTTCTTTAAGTTGAAATTCTTCAAGATTGTTCCACCGATATCTGCAAATGTGGATCTCTCTTCGAGATATTTACCATGTTTGAATGATTTTGAATAGACTAGTAGAGGAACTTTTTCACGTGTGTGATCAGTGCCTGTATGCGTTGGATCGTTTCCGTGGTCAGCAGTAATCATGACCAAATCATCATCTTTAAGTACTTTTACTAATTCACCTAATTTTACATCAAATTCTTCAAGGCATTTACCATATCCTAGAGGATTTCTTCTATGTCCAAATTCAGAATCAAATTCAACGAGGTTGACATAGCATAAGCCAGTAAAGTCATGATTCTTAGCTTCATCGATAGTTTTTTCCATGCCGTCAATATTGCTGACGGTTTTTTGAGTTTTGACAACTCCAACTTGATTGAAGATATCGCCGATTTTACCAACACAGCTAACCATATAGTGGTTGTCTTGCAAGATATTCATGACTGTTGTTCCACTTGGTGAAACAGCTAAGTCGTGTCTATTTGGGGTGCGTTTGAAATCAGCTGCACATGTGCCAATATATGGACGAGCAATAACTCTACCAACAAAATATTCTGGCTTCATGCAGATTTTTCGGGCAATTTCACAGCAACGATAAAGTTCCTTTACTCCGGTTACTTCTTCGTGGGCTGCAATTTGAAGCACGCTATCAGCGGATGTGTAAACGATGAGGGAATTGTCTCTCATTTGTTCTTCCCCTAATTCTTTTAGAATTTCGGTTCCACTAGCGGCTTTGTTACCTATGACCTTATGACCAGTTTCTTTTTCTAATTCATCGATTAAACTTTTTGGGAAGCCAGTATCGGTAAATGTTTGGAATGGTTTTGTGGTATAGATTCCCATCATTTCCCAGTGGCCAGTCATTGTGTCTTTGCCGTTACTCGCTTCGCGAAGTCTCATGCAATAGGCATTTGGATGCGACACGATGCTGGTGCCTTTAATTGGAGCTAAATCTCCTAATCCCATTGAATTCATTACTGGAATGTTTAATCCACCGCATTTTTCAGCTGTGTGGACGAATGTATTTGTGCCGACATCGCCAAAAGATTTGGCGTCAGGCATTTCGCCAATGCCGACTGAGTCAGTTACGATAACGAATATTCTTTTGAATTTCTTCATAATCAATTTCTCCTCTATTCAAACGATAATTATATTATCTTATTTTCGTTTTGCATACAAATCATACGCACTCAGAATTCGCTTTGTTGATATATTCGTATATATCTGGGTTGTAGCAATGTTTGAATGCCCAAGCATTTCTTGAACAACTCTTAGCTCGGCGCCATTCTCCAACATGTGAGTTGCAAAGCAATGTCTCAGAGTATGTGGTGATATGTTTTCTCTTATGCCAGCTTGCTCAGCATATTTCTTCACTTGCTTGAAAAAGTATTGACGTGATAATGGCTTTCCATATCTATTCAAAAATAGATAATCGGTTTTATGGCCTCTGCTATGGCTTCTCACATCACTAATATATTGTTTGATGAACTCCAAAGCGTAGTCTCCAACAGGTACTTTTCTTTCTTTGTCACCTTTGCCGACTACATCAATGATGCCTTTTTCAATATTTACTTGCTTAAGTTTTAAGGAAAGCAGTTCGCTGACACGTAATCCTGAAGAATACATTGTTTCTAACATTGTTCGATCTCTTAACCCATCAGACTTATTTATATTTGGTGCATCCAAGAGGTTTTCAACTTCCTCAATCGAAATTGAGATTGGCAAGTGTTTAGCACCTCTAGGAGTTTCAATCTTATCTAAAGGTTCCCTGATGATGTGTTCTCTTTCAAGAAAGAGATAAAAGCTCTTTGTGCATGACAGTCTTCTGGTAATTGTCGATATTGAAAGGAATTCTTTAGTTTGTAATTTTACAAAGTCA
>CAZLUI010000057.1:0-4488 GCA_964562705.1 uncultured Staphylococcaceae bacterium | reverse complement strand
TAAGTAAAGGAAATTTCTCTACTTATGTGGCGTGTAATTAAAGCGTAACGTTTAACAACACATCGAATGATTACGCTAACTATTTCACATATTTTATTGGTGCTGATTACTGCAAGTTCGTTAATTGCACAGTCACTTATGGCTATGCTTATATCGCAAACGAATATACTGGCACTGGAGAAACTGTCCCTTTAACCTTATCTGGCGATGGACAAGCGAATCCATATCATGTTCGAATCAACACGACAGCTGGCTACTATAGATTTGTTGTAGTAGCTGCTAGCGGAACAGTAGAAGTTTATAGATGATTATCTGATACCTCCTTTCTGTATCATCCTCATAAAGGCTCTTATCCGTGTTCTCCTCACAATAGTGGTAAGAGCCACTTTTTTATTGTCAAAAATCGCAAGAACTTAAGAAAAACAATCAAGAAGTTGGCACAATTTCGCAATAAGTGCTTGACTCTCTCACACTCTCACTCTAGAATGAAAACATGAACAAATATTCCGTCTCATATAAAAAAATGTGGGTTCTTCTTGTTGAAAGAGGGATTTCTCCTGTCGATTTAAGAAAAGACCTTAATATCGCTACGGGTACAATGACTAAATTAAGAAGAAACGAAGAAGTTGCATTATCGGTATTGCTTCGAATTTGCGAATACCTTAATTGCAACATCGGTGATGTTTGTGATTTTCTGAATAAAGACTAGTAAAGGAGAAAGAATTATGTACTGTCCAAACTGCGGAAAAAAGTTAGATGATGATGCTTTGTTTTGCGATGAATGTGGAACAAAAATCGAAAGACAAAAGCCAACTGTCGAACCTACACCAAAAGTTCAAGAAACTCCTGTGGTTGAAGAAGAACCAGTAAAAGAAGTAATTAGAACTGAGCCTGTTGAAAAAAATCAACCTGAGCAAAGGAAAGCAAACCCCAAAGAAGGACGCTTACATAAATGTCCTAATTGTGGGGAACTAATAAGCTTTGATGATGTTAAATGTCCTTCTTGCGGATATGAAATTAGAGATAGAGAAGTTAACGCTTCTGTTCAAAGCCTATTTGATAAAGTTCTAGCTACAGATGATTTAGATAAAAAAATAGAGTTAATCAAAACTTTCCCGATTCCTAATACTAGAGAAGATATTCTTGAATTCATGTTATTAGCGAAGTCCAATTTTGACGCTAAATACTATGCGACAAACAAAAATGTTGATAGCGTCTCTAGTGCTTGGTTATCAAAAATCGATCAATGCTATGCAAAAGCAAAAATCTTACTTCGTGATAAAAGAGATTTAGATACTGTCGAAGAAATATATTCTGGAATCCATAAAGAAACTAAGAACATACAAAGAAACAAACTTCTTATGATTATCGGCGGCTTTGTCGCAATCATAGTTTCTGTTATTTGTATTGTTACATTTAATGTAGAAGGCAATACCGGATTATCGTTCTTATTTATCGCATTACTTGCAGCCGGTATTGTTTTGCTCGTGTTTGGTTTTAAGAAGAAAAAAACTAATAAACAATTAGAAGAAGAACGCGCTGCTAAAGCTGAAAAAAAGAATAGGAGATAATGTTTATGAGCATTTTCGCTAAGAAAAACAAGACTGGCGGTATAGCTGACGTAATCCGCTGTGACCAAGAGGATTATCTAATTTGGAAGTGGCATCCAAAAGGTGCTGTAGAAGGCGACCTCAAAAGAGATACTGCAATTAGAACTAATTCGGTATTAAGGGTTAAGAATGGCGAAGTTGCTGTCTTTGTGTACAAACAAAAAGATGGTCATAACCAAGATTTCATCGTCGGTCCACATGACGAAACACTAAAAACTAAAAACTTCCCAGTTTTGTCATCTATTATTGGCTTGTGGTATGAAAAGGACACACCATTTCAAGCTGAAGTTTTCTTTATTAACTTAGGACGTGCATTACAGGTTAAATTTGGTGTTCCATATTTTGATATCGCTGATCCTAGATTCCCTGATTTTGAAGCACCAGTCGCTGTACGCGGCACACTTACTTTCAAAATTGAAGATTACGAAGCTTTCGTTAAGCATTATCAGCTTGCAACGTTTGAGATGGAAGACTTCAAGAAAAAAGTCACAGACGCAATTGCTAGATATGTAAAAGACTCAGTTGCTAAAGCACCAGCTGAAAACGATATTCCGTTAATTCAAATCGAATCAAAAATAGATCTTATTAATGATAAGGCTGAATTGAATGTCAAAGAGAGACTATACGAAACATTTGGCGTTACAGTCACTGGCTTTGATATTAACGCAATTGAAATAGACAAAGAATCAGAAGGATATCAAGAGCTCAAAAATATTAGCAAAGGCATGGCCGGTAGAAAAGCTGAAATTGATATACAACATTATGAAGAGTCCCTCCGCATTGAAAGAGAAGAAGGACAATATGCCACGCACATGGGCACTAAACAAACAAATCTCGGTGCTTATGAGACTGAGGTTAAAGGAGAGGTTGGTGTCGAAAGTGCAAAAGCTCTTGGGAAAATGGGTGAAAATGGTGCAGGTCGTATAGATATTGGCGGCGATGGTGGCCAAGGAGGAGGCGCTGGTTTTAATCCTGTCTCTTTGATGGCTGGCTTAGCTGTTGGTGGTGCTGTCGCCAAAAACATTGGTGGCACTTTAGATCAGACTATGAATGCATCTGGAAATGTGCCTCCTGCAATTCCTACTGTTACTTTCCATGTTGCTATCGATGGAAAAGCGATTGGACCATTTGAAACTGCAAAAGTCATCGAGATGATTAGTAGTGGTCAGGTTTTGAAAGATACATTAATTTGGAAGCAAGGCACTCCAAATTGGGTAAAAGCTGGAGAATTGAAGGAATTTAGTGATTCGTTCCCACCAGACTTACCACCATCTAAATAGTCTTGGAGATTAAATATGAAAAACAAAATGGTCTTTATAGGAATAAATGCACTTCTCGTTGTTGCTGTTGGATTAATTGTTGGATTAGTTTTTGCAGACACTATTTTTCAAGCACCAGCAGGGATCACTGCTTTTGCTTTCCTACTTACAGCCCTTGCAATCCCAAGTTTGATTTATGTTTTTAATTCAAAATTAAATACAGATGGACGAATCATTTCATCATTTTTCGTAATCGCAGAAGTCATATTGAATATCGTTTTTCTATGCATTCCAAAAGCAGACATTAAAATATATGCAATTATTCAATTGGCAATGATTGTGATAACGCTTGCGGCATTCCTAATAATAATAGGACTTTTTTAAAGATAATAATGCAAAGGAGAGTAATTGATATGGGATTATTTGGTAAGTTTCTTGGTGCGACAAAAAACGATGCAAAAGTGGCTAAATATGAATATAAAAAGGCCAAATTAGAAAGCAAAGAAAGAAAAAAGGAAGCTGCACGTAATGAAAAGGAAGGCAAAATTAAGAGCATCCAAGAAGGAGCCCAACTATCTTTAAATTATGCTAAAAATAACTATGAAAGCATGTGTGAAAAAGTTAGTTCTCTCTATAATGAAACATCAGAATTAATCACAATAATTAATGATCTAAAATCACGTAAGCTTTCTAGAGAAGAGAAGAAACAACTAGTAGAAGTGCAAGAAGAAGCACCAGAAAATTTGGAATGCCTTTATTTGGCAAAAGATTACTTTATTTTCTTGACTAGACTAGCCAAAGGAATGGCTCTTAAAAATGAGCAAATGTTACTTTTAGTAAAATTTAGTGCGTTTTTTGATGGCGTTGATGTTCTATCGGACGAAGACGATGAAGATGTGGATGATTCTCTTTTAGCTGATTTCAAAGAAATAGGTAGAGATTTTAAAGAGATGTTTGTATCTTTTAAGAAACAATTATCTGATTTTAATCTTCGCGATTATGTGGAAGAAAAGTATTGTGATGAAATCGATGATTTGAAATTGCCAGAAATAGAAACCGCTCTAGATGCCTTTGAAAAACTAGCAAATAAAGAAAACACAAGCAAAGTAGAAGAACCAACTAGAGACACTCATCAAGAAAGTGGAAAAACTGTAGAATGTCCTAATTGTCACTGTTCCTTACCAGAGACTGCAAAGTTCTGCCCAAAATGTGGAACTAAAATAGAACCACAAGGTCCTGCCTTTTGTATGGAGTGCGGGAGTTCGTTACGTCCTGGAGCTAAGTTCTGCCCAAAATGTGGTGCAAAAATTAATAAATAGCTTTCGTGTGCCCGCATTAATATAGTCGTTTTAACGTATACCAATTTTGGCAATTATTAATAAAAAATGGTAATTTTTGCCAAAAAATTGGTATTATTTGGGTGTCAGAGAAAAATTTCCCGATTTAATTTGGTATTATTTGGGTTATTGAAAGACAACATACTAAAATTACGGCAATTCAGTTTGCCGTTTTTTATTAGTAAATAAAGAACAAATTATATTCGTTGTTTTTAAGTACTTTTAGCGTTTATAATTTGTTTATGAACAAATATCCAAACATAAAATACTTAGTCTTCGATC
>CAZLUI010000056.1:0-4611 GCA_964562705.1 uncultured Staphylococcaceae bacterium | reverse complement strand
AAAGGGTCTCTTCTATGGAAACCCCACTTTTACCCCACGAAATGGTGGAGAACCAATAATAAAACCTCGATGCAATCGAGGTTTTATTCGCTCTGGAGCAGATGACGGGAATCGAACCCGCATAATCAGCTTGGAAGGCTGATGTTCTACCACTGAACTACATCTGCATCGCTGGCGGACTATAGGGGGATCGAACCCCTGGTCTTCTCCGTGACAGGGAGACATGTTAGCCGCTACACCAATAGTCCACTTCAGCGTTAAAATGTTATCACAACTGATTTTTAAATAAAAGACTATTTTTGTAAAACAAAAGCGCGAAGATGATTTAATGGCATATATCCCATTGCGTTATTGACTAGTTTCCCATCTTTAAATAAGAGTAGGGTTGGGATTGATCTCACTCTAAATCTAGTGGCGAGTTCTCCTAGTTCATCGGTGTCAATTTTCAATACTTTGATGTCCATTTCTTTATCGAGCTCTTCAATTACTGGTGAAAGCATTGAGCATGGTCCACACCAAGTGGCAAAGAAATCAACTAACACTAATCCTTCTTTAATTTCACTATCGAAGTTATCGCTTGCAGTCATGTGTTTGATCATAAATATTCCTCCTGATCATTTATATATTAAGAAAAATATGACAAAGATGATAATAATATGCACTGGAAAATATAAATAACTACCGTATTTGAACCAAGGTTTGTTGTAACCGCGCTTACCATTATATAAAAAGATGAACACTCCAGCGAAGACACACCAGGTCTCAATTGCAGCATTATAGATATCAATTGGTAAAAGACCATTGATTGGTATTAGCGATGTTAAATACAAGACGATATTGATAACAAACAAAGAACCAATTTGGAACGAATTAACGAGTCCATGGAATTCTGGAGTTTGTTCAATTTGTTCTTCGTTAGTGGTGTAGCGTTTAATCATTTTCTTAGCCATATTGAATGAATAGTAGAAGCATAACGCGATAACTAAACCTAATAATGAATAACCAGGGCGAATATAAAACGGGAGCCAGATAACAGTGGAATCAGTCATTAATTCAAACACTTGAACACCGGTAGTTAACAAAATAAATCCGATTGGAAGAATCGCAAAAAGTGAGTACCAATCTTTTCTTTTTAGCAACGCTAATGTGGTGGCGCATAGCAACAAATCAATCAGAGGTGAGTAGGCACCTTCAATGGCTGTGGTGTAATTATAATAAATAATCATCTCGGCAATCATTACCACCAGGGCAATAATGCCAATTCTAAGAATATAACGCCAAACATTTTTCGAGTGGCGAATGCCTTCAACCATCATCATGATGAATAATGGGAAAGCAACACGACCGATGCAACGGAAGACGTATCCGGTGGTGTACATCGCATTTGTAAAATCACCCGTCGAAGCAAAAATCATCAAAAATAAACCGATATGATCTAAAGTCATCAAAGCAAAAGCAATTAATTTGATGGAGAATTCACTGAATATTTGATATTTCTTGTCCATAATTATTGAACGTTCATAACTATTATAGTGGAAAGAACGCTGATGAGGTTATTGGTAACGTGGGCTGACACCGAAGCTGCAAAACCAAATCTTTCATAGATGAAAGTAAAGACAAATGCCGCAAACAAATAATAAGGCATATTCAAAAATTCATTTGTAAGATTTGTAGTTTGATAGTCAAAGTGAATAAAAGCAAAAACCACGACTGTAATTACAAAAGCTAAATAGACGTTAATTCTTTTAAAGAAAGAATATAAACCCACTCGATAAGTTACCTCTTCGCATATTGGCCCGATGATACCAAAAACAATCAGTGAGATTAAAGGATATTGCTTAACTATCGAGGTGACGATATTTTCGTTGGCATTATCCACGATATTGATTCCTACGGATAGCAAGATGTTTTGATAAATCAAATTGAAAGCAATGATCGCTAAAAACCCAACAATTGCAGACACTGGCACTAACCAACTCTTGAATTTCTTTATTAATTTAACGCTGTCGCCCCAAAGGACAGAAACAATCAGAACGAATAAAATTAGATAGGTGATGAAGTTGATAATCGCGCTAGCCTTCACACCATTCATAAATGCATCTAAACTTTCTGGTGTTACATAAGAGCCAGAAGCCATTGCTTTGGTGATTAGTTCAATAACTAGACCAATTAGAGTAAAACCAATTGAACCTAACAAAAATAAGACAATTTGTTTTATAAAAGGTAAATAAGTAGAGTTATTAGTGTATAAATTTTGTTTTGAATTTTCGTCAGGTGTGTCACAAAAAGGGCAGACTTGTTCCATCTCGTCATATTTCTGATGGCATTTACGACATTCTTTTTGTGCAAACATATTACTGAAATTATACCCAAGTAGAAAATTAATTATATAATAAAATGCATGAATACCATATTAGAGAGAAATGAATCAACCTTAGTAAGAGACAGATCTCAGTTTATTGGCATCTTGATTCACCTTTCTTCAGTTGATAATGTTTCGCAATACCTAAAAGATATCAAAGCTGAATTTCCTAAAGCTAAGCATTATTGCTACGCCTATATTGTCGGTGAAAAGAAGAAATGCTCTGATGATGGCGAACCCGCTAAAACAGCTGGTCGACCATTGCTTGAGTTACTTGAACGAAAAGAAATGGATGAGGTCCTTTTAGTAGTCGTCCGTTATTTTGGCGGTATTTTACTTGGAGCAGGCAGACTTATGTCAACCTATTTAGAAACTGGAGTCCAAACTATCGATTCCGCTGACATCCTTCAAATAGAGACAAAATACATCTATCATTGCCAGTTTTCATATAAAGATTTCGACTATCTAAAAAGAATCGCTCAAAAAGAATGTTTTTCATTTGAAAACATTTCATTTGAAGATAAAATTGATGTTGATGTTCTTGCCGACGAAAACGCTGGCGAACAATTAGCAAGTCTATTTCCAGGGGCTTCAATTGAAGTTCATGGCAATAAACGAGTGTATAGGAGATAAATTATGATTGAACAAAGCGAATATATCCAAAGAAGAGAAAATATCTTAAAGAAAATGGACAATGGTTCCATCCTTATTCTTTTTTCCGGACAGGGAAGAAAAAAATCGGGTGATGAGAATTATCCGTTCCAACCAAATAGGAACTTCTTTTATTTAACTGGAATTAAGCAAGAGAATTCAGTTTTACTTATAGTGAAAGCTGATGGAGAAACATCCTCTTTTTTGTTCATTGATCCAAAAGAAGAAAAAGTTGAAAAATGGCTCGGCATTAAATTAACTAATGAAGAAGCAACGTCTATTTCGGGCATTAAAAATGTTTTGGTTAGGACTGCTTTTAATGGCAAAATCGATGTGGCGTTAAAAGACAACACTTTCTATGGTGAGATTAGCAAAGTGTATTTGGATCTTGAAAAAGAACTCAAGATTGATGAATGCAAATCCACCAATGAATATAAATACGAACTAGAAAACAAATATGAAAACATTGAAGTCGAAGATATCAATGACAAAATGTTTGAACTTAGAATGGTGAAGTCACCTGCGGAAGTGGAAATGATTAAAGATGCGATTAGGACTACAGAAGTAGGCTTGATGAATGTCTTGAAAGAATTAGCTGCTGGCAGATTTGAATACAACATGCGTAACGTCTTTGAATTCTATGTCCACGAAGACTTAGATGCCGGCATTGCTTTTGATAGCATTGTTGCTGGAGGAAAGAACGCGGTTATTCTTCACTATCCTGACGCTAAAGATGTTCTAAGAGCAGGCGATCTTGTTCTTCTCGATGTTGGAGCTTCCAAAGACTATTACTGTGCCGATATTTCTCGCACCTATCCAATTAGTGGTAAATATTCTGATTTGCAAAAGAAGATTTATCAAATTGTTTTAGATTGTAACAAACAAACTGCTAAATTCATGAAGCCAGGTATCACCTTAAAAGAAGCTCAAGAATTTGCCAAGAACTTTTTAGCGGATGAATGTGTTGCTAAAGGATTAATTGCACGCAAAGAAGATATTATAAATGTCTATTATCATGGCGTTTCGCACCATTTAGGCCTTGATACCCATGATGGACCAGTTTCTACCAAGGATTTGCCTTTGCAAGCGGGAAACGTCGTTTCTTGTGAGCCAGGATTATATTTTAAAGAATATGGTATTGGAGTTCGTATTGAAGATGATGTGCTAATCACAAAAAGTGGTAGCGAAGTCTTGTCTAAAGATGTAATTAAAGAAATTAAAGATATCGAAAGATTCTTAATCTCTAAGTAGTTGGTTCGCTTATAAGCATAGCTTCGGTTATGCTTTTTTATTGCCCATATAAAAAGCTCGAGGTTTGTTTTCCTCGAGCCATTTATTTAGCGACTATTTTTCTTTTCTGCTGCGAATGAAGATATAGCCCGCTAAAGCGGTTACACTTGCCAATGAAATAATAACAATCAAAGACATGTAATTCTCGCTATTATTAGCAACGTTAGAAATAGGCGAAACATTTAGAGCACTTGGTGTTCTTCCAGTGATGAAATTGGTGTATGTTGTTGTGCCATATTTTGTGATGATGTAGTCATAACGATACATAGCATTAGCAACGACTGATGTTGTTGTACCTGTAGCAGTTA
>CAZLUI010000055.1:0-4731 GCA_964562705.1 uncultured Staphylococcaceae bacterium | reverse complement strand
ATTGGTATCAAATTTAAGCACATCATTACCTCTAAAAGTATGAAACTTTTATATTCTTGCCCATCTGTTTTAAGCATTTGGACAATTCTTCAATTAATTGCATCTTAATGGTGAAATTAATTGGCAGTCCTTCTTTTTGATGAGCAGGATTTACTGCACAGCCAACGAAGAAGTTTATATCAGTAGCTTCCTCAATTAAGATTTTTGTTATTTGGGAAGCACCATCTTGCTTGTAACACCAGTCAAAGTACTGGCTGTTATCTCCTAACGAATTATTCGCGTAATCAAGAACGCGGTTGATGGTGATGACTCCTTCAGTTACAAGATCAACACCATTAATATGAGAGATTGGGGGTATATCTTTTTCAACATATTCTAGATATGAATCCAAACTCTCGCCGAGATATTTTGCCACCATATTGCTAGTTGTTCCACCGGAAACGATGTGTTTTCCTTCTTTTCCAAAGAAAAGGGACAACATTTCTTTATCATCGTCTTTGTTTGAGGCTGGTCCAATAAGCAAATTGGCAACTTCTCTTTTTCTAACTCTGACACATACACAAGTGGTGTCATCACCAGGTTTTTTGTTATATAAGTTGTTGCAACGATCAATCAACTGGGTCGCTAAACTCTTTGATGAATATGAAGAATGGTATAAACCACTCATATAATCGATAATTTCTGGTCTATCCCAACCAAAGTTGAGAGTTTGACCTATTCCCGCGTGGATGGCTCCATCGCTAATAAGGAAGAAAGTATCATATAACTCCGCTTGAACTTTAAAGTGAGTGATTTTCTTGCCATCAATAATTTGTTCACTTGGAGAATAATCGATATTTTGGCCATTTCTTAAGAAAATTGGCATTGGATTGTCGTAATTGAATATTTCCACACTACGATTATTCTCAATTTTCAAAACGGTGAAAGTTGAATAGGCAATGTGACGTTCATGACAAACTGGAAGAGTCTCTGCCATCGTACGAACACATTCTTTAAAAGAGATATTATTAGCAATCATTTTGGCGAGCATTTGACTTGTCAAAGTCGAAAGAATGTTGGCCTTAACCCCACTGCCTAGTCCGTCAGCTAGGACGACAACATAAGTGCCAGGTTTAGGGGAAACAATTTCCACATGGTCACCACAGAGTTCCTCCCCAAAATGGTTGATTGATAAATAACCTATTTCGGTAAGAAGATTATTTATTATCATCTTTTAAGGTATCCTTCAAGCTTGATAGAGCGACTTTTGTTTCAGCAGCAGTTTCGCCAAGTAAAGAGGCAATTTCTTGCACTGAACGCATGTTTTTTGCAATAACGCGGTCAGTCATCTCCACTGATTTCTTAACTAATTCTTCTTTCTTTTGAAGTGCTAGTTCTTCTTGAGTGATATCTCTCATAATAGCGATGATGACGTGAAATTTTTTATCAAAAACAATAGTTTCTTCGACATATCTATCATATTCTGGCAGATATTCTTTAATGCCGTGGATTGGCTCGGTTGTGCCAAGCACTTTCGCGTATAGGTCTGGTTGTAAGATTGTAGTAACACTTTTATTAATGAGACTATTAGCCCCTTCAACACCGATGATGTTACATATAGCTTTGTTTAAAAGTTGAATCTCGAGGTTTTCATTTAAAACCATGATGCCGTTTGGAGTGGAACTGACGATTGTGTTAGAGAATGATCTCTCTTTTTCCATCAAATATGGAAGACACATTTCTTTGACAGCCTTACCACGGAGAATAGCAATCGCTTTCTCACGGCATGTGTTATAACCACAAGAACCACAATTAAGTTCTTTGTTTTTACTAGTTTTGCCCATCTCTTTTAAGACACGTTCAATATCTTGTTCGGATGGTTTAGCTCTAGTCAGTTGGATTTGATAGAAGCTTTTTTTAATATCTTCATATTTATGTGAGGAAACATCAAAGTCTTCTTTTCCAGCGTGGTGATAAACCGCTAAAGAATCAACAAGAACAGATCTTGATTCTGGTTCAATCGCAGGTCCATTGATACACGAACCACTACAAGCAGACATCTCGATGAAGGTTTTGTGGAGCTTGCCAGATTGAATGTCTTCTAAAGCTTGCAAGACATTGTCCATCCCGTCGATGACGAGATAGTCATAGTCCTTGGAACTTTTCTCCATGGTTGCTAAGATGCCACCACTGGTTGGGAAAAGACGGGCTTTGCTTTTAGCAATGACTTCGCTTTTTGATTTACGTTCAATTTCAATATTTGCTTCTTTTAACCATCTAGATAATTCTAAGAAAGTTAAGGCTACATCGATTAAATCACTATTTTTATCCGCTTCATCTTTTTTAGCGATACATGGTCCAATAAACACCACTGCCGCTCCTTGATAACGAGATTTAATATCTTCTCCGTGAGCAAGCATTGGGCTAAGGACATCTGCTAAATAAGGCAATACTTTTGGGAAATGCTTTTGAATCAATAAATTCACAGAATGACAGCAGGAAGAAATAATAATATCTTTGCTATCATCTTGAAGCATCTCATCATATGCCTTTTTAACGATTGTCGCGCCAATCGCGGTTTCTTCAACTTGGCTAAAGCCTAAAGCTAGCAATGCTTTTCGCATCGTATCGATAGTTGAACCGCGATAGTTAGCAACAAAACTAGGAGCTAAGGATACGATTACTTGTTTACCAGAGGCAATTAATTTTTTAGCTTTATCAATATCGTCACGAATAACTTTCGTCCCTTGCGGGCAGTTTAAATAACAACGGCCACATAAAACGCATTCATCGTGAATGATAGATGCTTGGTTATTACTAAATGAAATTGATTTAGTTGGGCAATGACGGATGCATTTATAGCAATTCTTACAGTCGTTGCTCTTGCTCGTTAAACAGTAATCCATATCTTTCCTTTCTATAACTTCGAGATAATATGTTTTTCAAAGACTTCCTCAAAGTTACGTGGAGTAACACCGGTGATGATTTCATCATCAACCTTGACTGATACTCCTGAAACACCACATTTGCCAAGACAGAACGTACCTTTTAAGGTAATCTTATCTTCAAGTTTACGTTCAGCGATGGCTTTTTTCATCAATTCGATAATCTCGTAACTACCATTTAAATGGCAGGAAGAACCTACACAAACCAAAACTGTCATGTTTAGATTTCTCCTTTATATGCTTTATGCAATATCTCGATCATGTCTTTAACTAGTGGGACACGTGGGTTAGCTGGTGAACATTGATCTTCATAAGCTAGCATTGCGATTTCTTCAGCTTTGCTATCCCATTCTTCTTTGTTGATACCCATAGCTTCAAAGCTTGTACCTAAGCCAATCTCTTTGGCGAGTTCACTCACAGCCACCGCTAAGGATTCGACACCTTCAGCAGGAGTTGAGGCTTTTAAGCCGAGTAATTGAGCGATTTCTTGATATTTCTTATCAGCACAGTAAGTGTTGTACTTAGGCCAGACTGATAATTTGGTTGGAACTTGGCCATTGTATCTAATTGTATATGGAAGAATAACTGAACAAGTATAACCGTGGACAGTGTGGAAATCCGCGCCAATCTTATGAGCAAGAGAGTGAGCCATGCCTAAGAAGGCGTTAGCAAATGCCATACCAGCGATTGTCGCGGCATTATGCATTTTCTCACGAGCTTCAAGATCGTGTGGCCCATCTTTAACAGCGCGTGGTAAATACTTGAAGACCAATTGAATAGCCTTTAAGGCTAAACCATCAGTATAGTCATTAGCCATAACAGAAACATAAGCTTCAATAGCGTGAGTTAAGACGTCCATGCCAGTCATCGCTGTTGAGCGAGCTGGAAGGTTAGTGGTAAACTCCGGATCGATAATAGCGATTGTTGGAGTCAAAGAGTAATCGGTTAATGGATACTTTTTGTTGTTCTTCTTATCGGAAATAACTGCGAATGGAGTAACTTCAGAACCAGTACCTGATGTTGTTGGAATACAAATCAAGCGTGATTTCTTACCAAGTTCAGGGTACTTGAAGGCTCTTTTACGAATATCCATGAATTTTTGCTTCAAGTCATCAAAGTTAACTTCTGGATGTTCATAGAATAACCACATGCCTTTAGCGGCATCCATAACTGAACCACCGCCTAAAGCGATGATGGTATCAGGTTGGAAGATTTTCATCATTTCAGTTCCTTTGCGAACTGTTTCAATATCTGGATCTGGTTCAACATCGCAGAATAATTGCATTGTAACTTTGTTGCGACGAGCATTTATTTGTTCGGTAATCTTCTTAAAGAAGCCGAATTGAACCATTGATGTATCAGTAACGATAAAGACTTTTTCCATATCTTTACATGATTGAAGATATTGAATTGAATTTCTCTCAAAATAAATTTTGCGAGGCACTTTAAACCATTGCACAGTGTTTCTCCTTTTACCTACTTTTTTAATATTTAACAAATTAACAGCACTGACGTTACCACCGATAGAGTTCTTGCCATAACTACCACAGCCAAGAGTTAAACTTGGAAGGAAGGAGTTATAGACGTTACCAATACCACCAAAGGTGGATGGTGAATTCCAAATGATACGCATCGCTTTAACTTTCTCACCAAAAGCATCTGCCATAGCTTGTTCTTTACAGTGGATAGTGGCGCTATGGCCTAAGCCATTGAAGCACACCATCTTTTCAGCTAAATCAAAGCCTTCGACCTCGTCTTTGGATTTGAAAACTGCTAATACTGGTGAAAGTTTTTCACGGCTAATTGG
>CAZLUI010000054.1:0-4786 GCA_964562705.1 uncultured Staphylococcaceae bacterium | reverse complement strand
TTGAAAGATAAATACACTGAAGAAACGGCAAGCTTATTCCATAAAGAAGGGACCGCTAGCGATCTTTTAACTATGGAAAAGACTTCTTTAGACTATATTTCAATTCGTTTTAACACCCCTCGTTGGCTCATTAAGATGTGGGCTAAACATTATGGCCGTGGAGTTGCTTTTAGGATTCTAAAAGCTAATAGTTTTCCAACTAAAAGCATGGTTAGACTTAATACTTTGGTTGAGAAAGATCCTGCCATCGATCACAAAGACTTATTTCTTCCTAGTGAAGTCAAAGATATGTACCAATATGTCGGCAAAATGTCATTACGAAAGACTGAAGTTTATAAAAATGATGGGGTTTTCTTATTAAAACCAGTTATCAAAGAATTATTTGATCAATACATTGATCCAATGCTAAATGAATATACATTATATTCTGGTGCGGATGATTCGTTATTTAATGAAATGATTGTTCGTTCCGAACTTAAAAAAGGTATTAATGTGGTAGTCCCAAGCATTGATAAACGCCTTGAAATGATGCGTTGGATTCGCACTCGAAAAGCTAAAAATATTAATTTATTCCAAGCTAATAATTTGATTGCTTATCAAACCGGTATCTCCAATAAACAAAGTTTGATAGTTGTTAATCCAATCTCTTCATCATTTGAAAAGATAAGAATGTATCCGGATTATCTTTTGCACTTCAAACGTGAAGAATTTGACGGCATCATCGCTCATCAAAAAGAAGTTCTTAATGACATGTCAACATTTGTTGATAATGGCGGAACTATGCTTTATATCGTTGATACCATGAACAAAAAAGAGACAATTGATGTTGTGAATAGCTTCATTGCCGAACATCCAGATTTCTCTTTGGTCGAACAAAGACAAATCTTCCCATTTGAAAAAGAAGATGCTTCCCTTTATTACGCAGTTATGAAAATGAAAGACAATGATTAATTTATACGGACAAGAAATTACAAAATTAGAAACGTTGTTAATGGCTCGAGGACAAAAGAAATATCGAGCGACGCAACTATATACTTGGTTATACGAAAAGCAAGCCTCATCATTTGATGAGATGAGTGATGTTTCCAAATCTTTTCGTGATGAATTAAACCGAGATTTTTGCCTAAACCTTCCTTCTATTTATAAGAAACAAGAAAGTAGTGACGGCACGATTAAACTTTTGCTGGAATTAGAAGATGGCAGCAAGATTGAAACTGCGATGCTGCCATATAATTACGGAAACGCCATCTGTGTTACCTCCCAAGTTGGTTGTAATATGGGTTGTTCATTCTGTGCCTCTGGTCTACTTAAAAAACAACGCAACTTGGAAGCCAGTGAAATGGTTGGTCAAGTTTTAGTGATGAACAAACTGCTTGAAATAAAAGGTGAACACATTACTCATATTGTTGTTATGGGTACTGGTGAACCATTCGATAACTACGACAATGTTTTAGATTTTATTCGTATTGTTAACCATCCTAAAGGTTTAGCTATTGGTGCTCGTCACATTACCGTTTCCACTTGTGGTATTGTTCCTGGAATCATGCGTTACGCAGAAGAGGGCTTACAAACTAATCTAGCGATTTCGCTTCACGCTCCAAACGATGAAATTAGAAATAAATTAATGCCAATTAGTAAAGCATATCCTATGGATAAGTTGATGGAAGCAATCAACTATTATGAAAAGCATGCTCAACGACGAGTGACTTTTGAATACATCCTTCTAAAAGGTGTTAACGATTCTCTTGAATGTGCCGATCAATTAGCAAAATTATTAAATAAGGGCTCTACCTACATCGTTAACCTTATTCCATATAACCCAGTTGCCGAAAACTCATATATGAGAAGTGACGATAATAGTGTTCATAAATTCTTTTCTTACTTAAAAAAGAAGCATATGAATGTTACTATTCGCAAAGAATTTGGTGATGACATTGATGCAGCATGTGGGCAATTAAGAGCAAAGGAATATCTCCATGGCAAAAACAATTAAAGGGCAATTTGCCTGTAAAACCGATATCGGGCGAGTTAGAGTTACAAACGAAGACCAAGCTTTTGCTTATATCAACGCCTCCGGGAACGTTCTTCTTGGAGTTTGCGATGGCATGGGTGGACATAACAAAGGTGATTACGCTTCGCGTATTGCTACTGAAGTGGTCAGCGAAGAATTTTGTAAACGCAATCGTTTTTTAACTGGCCTTGGAGTTAGATACTGGTTAACTAGCACTGTTAAAAAAGTAAACGCCAAAATATATAATGAATCTTGTTCCAATCCAGAATACAAAGATATGGGCACCACTTTAGTAATGGCGATCTTATTTCGTGATTCAATCTATGTTATAAATGTTGGTGATTCAAGAGCCTATGCAGTTCGCTTTAATGACTTAAAACAACTCACAGTTGATCAAACTTATGTTGAATATCTTTATCACACTGGCAAAATATCTAAAGAACAAATAAACACATCGGACGAACGTCATATTTTGATGAATGCTTTAGGCACATTTCCGTCGACTAGCTACACATTAAATGTTTACCAAAATTTAAAAAATCCAATCATCCTTTGTTCAGATGGCTTGTATAACAATGCGACCGAACTTGAAATTCATTCGGCTTTAAGCACGAGTGAACGAATCGATCAAAAGATTGATTCCTTAATCAGCATTGCTAATAGCAATGGTGGCTCGGACAATATGGCTATTGCTTACTGGGAGGCTATCGAGAATGATTAAGATTGGTGATCGCATAGACGAAAGATATCGTATCACTGGTCGTATTGGCACCGGTGGCATGGCTGAAGTTTTTGAAGCGACCGATTTTATCTCTCGTAAGGTAATTGCCATCAAAATCATGCGTGAAGAATTACTTGATGATAGTGAGAACGTTCGCCGTTTTGAACGTGAAGCCACCGCCTGTGCGGCGATGAATCATCCAAATATCATTCATGTCTACGCTCGTGGCATGGTTGATGATCGACCTTATATGGCCTATGAATATATTAAAGGTCAAACCTTAGCGGAGAAACTCGACTTTTTAACTCAATTAACAATCTATGAATCATGCCAAATTATGGTTCAATTATTAGACGCAGTTAGCTATATCCATAACCATGGCATCATTCATCGTGATATAAAGCCACAAAATATCTTCTATCTTCCAGATGGAACTGTTAAGCTTGCCGACTTTGGTATTGCGGTGGATGCCAATCTAAATGAAACCAAAACTGAAAAGGGCATCATCGGTTCGGTATTTTATTTAGCTCCTGAAATTTGTGAGGGCAAGGCTCCAACAATTCAAAGTGACATATATTCACTCGGTGTTACCTTTTTTGAACTTATTACTGGACGTCTTCCTTATGAGGAAGGACATGCCGTTGATATCGCTATTTCTCATATTCGAAAGCCATTCCCAAGCACTTCTAAATTTACTCCCAATGTGCCGAAAGAAATCGACAAGATTATCTTGAAAGCATGCAAGAAGAGCCCAAAAGATAGATTCAAATCGGCTGATGAAATGCTTGTGGCAGTTCAAACAGCCATGAATAATCACGATAACTTCAAAGAAAAGAAGAGCATTCTGAAACGATTGTTCGGGTTTAAATAATGGATGGTAAGATAATTTCTTCGCAAAGAAATGTTTATGTCGTCTATTGTAACGGAGTAACCTACAACGTTTTTCCTCGTGGAGTTTTAAGGTTTAAGAATGAACATCTTGATGTTGGTGATAATGTCACCCTGGATGATGAAAGTTCAAGAATCATTAATGTTAGTCCTAGAAGTAATGAGCTCATTCGCCCAAAATGTTCCAACATCGATCAGATTTTTGTCACTATGTCAGTAGCAGAACCTGAGTTATCTCCAGAACTTTTATATAAGTTTTTGACATATATTAATATGCATTCAATTAAAGCTATCGTCGTGTTAACCAAAATTGATTTAATTGATGATTTAACCAAGGTCAATCTCTTGGCCAATGATTTAGAAAAGCTCGGCGTTAAAGTTTTTATGCTTTCACCAAATAAAATAGATACAATCGAAGAAATTCAAACTATCTTAAAAGGAAAAACTTCAATCTTCATGGGACAAACCGGAGTGGGAAAATCATCTTTAATTAATCTTCTCGATCCTTCATTTGACCGTAAGATTGGCGAATATAGTCAAGCCTTAGGAAGAGGCAAACACCAAACTAAAGAAGTTATTTTATTGCCATATGAAAATGGCTTTATTGGAGACACACCTGGGTTTTCTTCGCTTGATTTAGGCGTCTATAAAGAAGATATTGCTCAGTTCTTTCCAGGCTATAATGAAATCTACACTGAATGTTTCTTTTCAAATTGTCTTCACCAAAACGAAAAAGGTTGTAAGATAAAACAAGAAATAGAAACAGGTCATCTCTCTAAAGAGGGATATGAAATCTATTTAAAATTACTTAACGAATTACCATATAAAAAAGAGAGGTTTAACTAAATGAAACATCTAATTGCTCCTAGTCTACTAGCTGCTGATAAAACAAAATTACAAGATGAGATTGACCTAGTTCAAAATCTTGGGGCGGAATGGCTCCATTGGGATGTTATGGACGGCATTTTTGTTCCAAACAAATCCTACACAGTTGATGATGTCAAAAAGTATTCAAAGACTCACAAGATGTTTAACGATGTTCACATTATGGTTGCTGATCCAAAATATTGGGCACCACTTTTTGTTGAAGCGGGGGCTGATTTGGTCACTTTTCATATTGAAGCAGTGGAATATTGCCCAAAGTGCGCTAATAAGATTATTGACGC
>CAZLUI010000053.1:1880-5012 GCA_964562705.1 uncultured Staphylococcaceae bacterium | reverse complement strand
TTAATCCAATAGCACCAAGAAATAAACCACCAAAGAACCAACCAACTGCACTTCGGCCTTTTATATAGGCGATGATTGGGCACGCAATCATGCTGATAATATTGACAATTATCCCTGTAATCAATGTTATATCCATTTGTTTTAGCTCCTAGCAATAAGAGTTAAGTGACAAACTCAATGCAACTTCATTGTTAGTTGGTTCTGCCTACGACAATTTATAATGGGAATATCTTCTTTGCTAAGAAAGGAGCATTATGAAAAAGCAATAGAAGAAACGACTTACTATTGAAGATAGAATGGTAATCCAAGCCTGCATTCATGACACCGTGAATTTAGCTCAATAGCTACAAGATTAGGCAAAGACAAAGTAAGAAAAATATTTCCAATTAACCTTGCAGATAATGGAGTCGAGTTCTCCTACTTTAACGAGATTGAAATATTTGATGATGGTGAGAAAATACGCGATGCATTTTTCACCAATCCTTATACGTCCAAAGATAAGGCCGAATGTGAAATGAACCATGAGCTCATCCGCTACACGACTCCGAAAGGTAAAAGTTTAGATTTTTTAACTCAAGAAAAAGTTAATGATATATTTTCTAACATCAATTCCTATGTCAGAAAATCAAAGAAAGATTCCACTCCGTACGACTTAGTATTAAGGAAGTTTGGAAAAGAATTTTTAGATGCAATAGGAATTAAAAGGATTCCAAATAAAAAGGTTAAACTACTACAAATAGCTTAACCGATTCAAGTAAGCAAAGAGGACATTTGAAACCAGTTTTCAAACCGTTGTATTGAGTTAGTCACATTCAGGCAATGGTTCCTTTGCTGTGTTTAAATTTACAATATTTAAATAATATTTTTCAAATTTTGACAGAGTGAATGCAACGAAATGTAATGAAACGTTACAATTTATCGATTGAATATTTTTTGTTGCAATGAATTAGTCACCTAACATTTATCTGAACATACAGTTAAATCATCTTGAAAAGTCTTAAAGCATCAAGTATTTGTCCTTCTTTTTCGTCAGCGATGCCTGGTTGTTTATAGTAATTCGTTTTTGATAAGTTATAGTTCTTTCTCTTTTTAATCCCACATTTAGTCTTAAACCTTGAAATATCAAAAGAGGACACTTTTACACTATATTTATCTAAAAATCCAAATTCATATTTTTTCTTAATGGGGAACAATATTACGTTAATTGTTATTTTTTGTTCCCTACACTTACATTTTATGGAAATATTTAAGTATAAGTTTTGAGCGCATTGCTTTTTATTTGATTATTATTTACTGAGTAAAGAATAAATCTTTTGAATTTGTAGTGGCCTTAAACCAGCACCATTATTTGAGTTTATTCCAGCACTTATCTTTCAAAAACGCAACAATATCTTTGCTCTTATTTTCATAATATTCAATAAGGTATTTCTTAAAGACTGAGACCAGTTTTTCAGGAATAACAATAAGTCCTTCTCCTTTGGAAATAAGATAGTGATTTGCTAAGATTACTGCGGTTCTTTTGTTTCCATCATTAAAAACTTGTTCTTTCATTACATAAAGCATTAAATTTATAGAAACATCAATAGGCTTATCGTTCCTGTTTAGAATTTGATCAATATCTTCTTTGGTAATATATTCAACAGGTATAGGAGGAACATATGTCGATTTACCTATTGTAACTGGAACGCCTCTTATTCTTCCTCCATCAACATAAAACCCCTCGTTTACTAGTTTTGCTATATAACAAGCCAAGTAATAATTGGAAGGAGAAGTAAGAACATCTTTGTCAAGAATAAAATCCCAAGCATGCTTTAAATTAAGTATCTTTTGAATATCTTCGGCCTTCATTCCATTGACTTTTCCATTTTCAATAATAGCCTCAGTTTGAACAATGGTAGTTCCAACGCCTTCTAGAATTGCTTGATTATAAATATTCTGCTTAAGATTAACTCTACCAAATTCAATATTGAGAATAACACGAGGATTAATATCACTTTCTTTATAACCAAGAGCCGTTAAATCTTTTTCAATTTTTCGTAATTCTTTAGTAAGTTGTCGATGTTCTTTACATATTAAAGAAACTGAATTAAAGAGTTCTATTGAATATTGTCCTATGTAAGTCGAGGTCATTTTGCCAAGTTCTCTTTTTCTCAAATATAAATATTGCTTATTATCGCCACGAACTTTAATTTCAGGAGTTCCAGAGTATGCCAATAAAGAAAGCCTAGCTGAAAGATCAGCTTTTTTTTGAAGTAATTCTTGAATAAGACCAATTGAGTTTTCCATATTTAGTCACTCTCCTTTGGGGAACATATTATAATTATAATATCTATATTGTTCCCCAAGGTCAAGAACAAATTACCCTATAAACACACAACAAAAACTAAAAACATTCTTTGGTTGATTAAACTCTTAATTATTTGAATTAATTAAAGAATCACAATTTTATATCTAAAATTCTTATCGTAACTGATATATGTAGAGCAAACTCCTTATTTTTTTCAAAATCCTATATTTATTCATCGGCTTTTTCGTAGCAGTGCAGCACATACGAGGTCAAATACGACTACTATTTCCATGGTGTCCGAAATGAGTTTTTGACGCTCCCATGGGCCTACACTAATAAAGTATTCATGCTTGAAAAAGTGCCTAAATACCGCTATTTGTGAAATCCGTGAGTACCAACAGTGCAACCACCGTCTCGATGTGCAAGGATAGGCTCAATTATCCAAATCACATTTTAAATAATTATACAAAGGCAAGAAGCAGACATGTAACATTTAACAAACTTCCTAGAAATGATTAAATAAATTGCGTTGTAACCAATCGTTTCATTCATAGACATTTCTTATTTTTTGTTATTTGCAACTCTCCACTTTGCCATTGGATGTTTGGCAGTTCTTTCTGCATATGGGTCATCAAACAGCAAACCGGGATTAAAGGTGCCGTTAGCAAATTCTCTTAAATAATTGTGTTCATCAGTTGTGAGCACTAACAATTCTTTTAAAAATGAAATAACTTTTCCTTTGACTTCTTCTAAATCGAATTTACTGTTTTTAGGCAAGACTGGTAAAAGCTCTTTTTTAATATCTTCTTTATCAATCAATTTGATTTTGTCCAATGTGGTTTCAT
>CAZLUI010000053.1:0-1780 GCA_964562705.1 uncultured Staphylococcaceae bacterium | reverse complement strand
CAGATTTTCATGCCAAATAGTTCCTCTTCTTGAAGTGTTTGGATCATTACTTTCTTATCGAAATAATCAATACTTTTTCTTACACTTGGACCAACATGTATTCTATCTATAAAATTAATTTCAACTTTAATGTTGTCTTTATTGCCAGAGGCGTTGGTGTATGCGTATGTTCTGCTATCCAAAATAGCACTGCCTCTAGATTTTGATGAAACAACATAATCTTCACCAATCATGTAGTTGTCTAAAGCTGCCATAATAGAGATTCTATCCTGTTTTGTAATGTCTTTATCAAGTGAACCCACATAATCTAAATCAACATCGACGCTTAAACGAGCAAGGTTGGTATACATCAAATTAATCGCGGTCCCACCTTTAAGCACAAGCTTTTCGCCAAGTGGATCTAAGTCAGTAGAGATAAAGTTAAGAACGCCTAAAAGTCTTATTACCTTTTAAGATTGCTTGTTATGAAATTGTTTTCTTTATTTAATGCGTCAATATATTTACTAGAATAATTCATCAGGCATGTTCCTTTCTTCTGAAACCATAAGTCTCCACTTTAGAATCAATTTAGAATAACCTACTTTAGATTCAAAATAATTGATCTTGTTGCCTATCTTTGCTAGACAGAGTTTATAGAATGATTCAGGCACTTCGTCACCAAAATGCTTTTCAAACAAATATCCAACTTTCTGATATAAAAATGCTTTATCAAAATGCTTTAATAGCATCTCTATCTTGTCTATTTTAAGTATTCGACAATTGCTCAAAGCATATTCTATTTCTTCAAGGCCACCAGCAAGCGATGGTGAATCGATAGAATCCACGATTGCACGTTCTAATGAAACGACACGAACATCCTCTTCTTGCATGCGGTTAAGTACTTCCAAATCATATCCGCTCTTTTTTGAACGATATATCACGTCTTCAAATTCGACATCATCTACATACACATGCGTCAAATAAGTGAAACTTGAAACAAACGATTGATTTGTCAATCCATAATATTCCAAAGCTTCATGATATGAAAAATAAGCATCATTAAATAGATGACTTGCTATTTGGAACTTAGTAGCAAAAATATGGCCAGTTGACGGATTAACCAATGCATATAAGCCTCTTTTAATTTGTTTTAGTTCCCCTCGCTTTGTAGCCCGCCCCACAAAAGCATAAAAAGCAGTCACGCTTGGGTATAGTTCTTTTATGCTTTCGTATTTAAAAAGAATAGGTAGTGTTTTCATACCATTATTTAAACATATATCAACTTTTATGTAAAGTTTTACTTGTTTTTTAGTATATTTTGTCCTTGTGCCGAGCCTTGATAAGAAATTCTCAATTGATTTTGATACAAAGGAAAGAAACTGCAAAGGTGTTTGTTTTTTAAAGTTTACTGCAAAGGACGTTAATTAACAAAAAATCAATATCACCAACATACCACCAACAAGACAATAGACTACTTCTTCAACACTAAAACAACGACGGTCTCCACATGCGAGGACTGGTTCAATTATTTAATTTGCATGTTAAGTAAACATACATAGGAAACAAACATGTATCATTTTCTTTTGTATCTTGCATCTTTAAAGGAGCCATATTTTTCTATTTCCCCATCTTTAAGCATGTCCGCTAAAACTCTTTCGACGGTTGAACCACTGATGTCTGGAACGATATCTAAAATCTCTTGTTTTGACATTGGCAAAAGGCTGCTTAACAGCACCATCTTTATTCGTTCTTCTTTCTTTATCTTTTTAAGTCCAACTGTTGCTAATCGTTTTTCTAATTC
>CAZLUI010000052.1:0-5147 GCA_964562705.1 uncultured Staphylococcaceae bacterium | reverse complement strand
GTATTATGGTACGTATTTCTTACTTACGGGTTCAATTTATTCTCCACATCTAACCTGACCACTTGACTATCAAAACAGCCCCTTTGGACTTGTTTCCACGAAGCGATATTTTTATGTTTTTCGCTCAATGGGTTTCACACCCATGTGTGCTAAAGCCCTTGATATATAAGGGTTTTCAGCTCGCTTAATCTTTTACCCTTGTTATCAATACTACCGTCTCAACGTGGCTCGAGAGGACAGAATGAATGTCATTTGAAGTTGCCCGTTCTCGGAAACATATCCACTACGTTTTTGGCACTGTCAGTAGACGGGAACATATCCACCAATCGTACCATTTACGAAAAGGGCACTCTTACTAGAGCGCCCTCAATCATAAACATTGATGTCATTAATAGTCTTTTTTCTTTACTGGAATCCAGATTTCGCTTCGATACTTTGGATTTCCAGTGTCTGGACTCTCATTCCATAAAATTTCAGGACCTTCAACCGCCTCGTATCCTGAAGATGGAAACCACTCTGAGTATATCCTACCCCACACATTTTGAAGTGTTTCCGGAAATGGTCCAATCGATTCAAATACAGCCCAGGTACTAGCATCAATTTTTAATACATCAAAATCTGCAGTTTCATTACTTGATGTTGCTACCCCGATGTAATGATCTAATTCTCCTTTCTCTTCCATTCTACCTTCTGAAAAATTAGTGGAAGCACTAATAATACCTGTAGGTTCTACATTTGAAATTGCTTTTAATTGATTAATAACATCCATGGTTAAAAGTTCAGTCATTTTTGCAATCTCTGGATTGACACCTTCAAAAATAATTGGAACTCTCTTCTTAAATCCTACTAACTTAAAAGGTCCTTTCTCAACAATACGATAGTTCATTTCGCATCCTCCTTTAATTGATAATTGAAAGGTCATTCGAGGATAAGCTTTTAATTGTGTATTCTCACTTCTTGCCTCAGAAGGGAGAATGCCATGCAGGGAATGAAAAGCACGGGAAAATGAATCAGCCGAATTATAGCCATATTTGACGGCTACATCAATTATTCTCAAATCCCTATCTTTCAAATCAAGTGCAGCCAACGTCAGTCTTCTTCTCCGAATATATTCTGATAAACTTATTCCTGCTAAAAAAGAAAACATTCGCTTGAAATGATACTCCGAACAATATGCGATTTTAGATACTTCACTATAATCTATCTCCTCTGTTAAGTGCTCTTCAATATACTCCAATGCATTATTCATACTTCTTAAAGAATCCATCAAACAACCTCCTTTCATCATCAATATTATCAGGGGATGCATTTACCCGTCCGACAATCTGTGCACAGTATTGTCGATTCCCTTTCATGTAATTAGTATCGTTAAACTGAATTTATCTTTGGGATGTTTACCACAGGAATCCTTTACTTTTCTTCAGTGTGTCTTTCTTGCTGCAAAAATCCCTTTGCCTCGCTAAGGCGTAAATCCCAATATTTTTGCAAAAGGTAAATGATTTTCTCATCTTCAACTTTGGCTTCCTTCAGAGCCGCAGTTGCCTTTTCAATCCCAATGACTCTTTCTTCAAAGGCAGCTTCATCTAGCCATGCATTGCTATCTTCTCTTATTCGTTCCAACAGTTCACTTCCAAATCCCGAAAGGGAATCTCTAATTGAACGTGCCATATCTATTCCTCCTCTAAATTCTAATTTATTGCACTATTGATAGACAAATTGGAATTTGTCAGTTACTTGTATTCACTCGGAACAGGAATATTAAATCTCTCGCACAATTGTTTTACATCATGCATATCATTTTCATCATACTCATAGCCCAGATGAAATAATACTTGATTTTCAGCATCAATACATCTAACCATTTTATCGCCTATTTTCCCAATGCCACTAAACACTTTTGGTGGATATGCTTCTCCTTCAAAAACAATGTATCCTTTTTCGTTGAAATTAAATATATGAAGATCAATTACCCTACCTTTAGTATCCTTCCAAACCGTGTGAGATGTGGTGGTATATGCTTCTGTAACTTCCGCAAAGCCTTTTTCTTTTATTATTTCAATAAACTTTTTACTATTACTTTCTTCCACAAATAAATCAATATCATTGTGTGCTCTTGTTTCTTCTTCTAATAGTGCATCTACTCCCCAACCGCCATCAATCCATATGTTAATTCCATTTTCTTCAGCGTATGTTATTATCTCAATGGCATCAGTTTTACTTACCATGTAATCCCTCCGTTCAAATTAAATCTATAAGTGATAAATCTCAAAGCTATTTCTCCTTAATATAATGTCTATTGTTCCAATCAAAGCTAAAGATGAAGCTTGCCTTCTTTAGCTCGCAATAATTAGAGCTAAATCGAGGTTCCAGCACCCCCTAGATTTAAGTTCCCTTTTGTGCCGTGGTAGAAAGGCCCCAAGTCTAGGAATTTTTCATGAATTGCTCTAACCCTGCTTTGGATGTTAACATTTCAAGATTATTAAATATTTCCTCTTCGCTCCAGTTCCACCATTGTAGCTTTAGCAAGAATTCAATCTTTTCGTCACTAAAGCGTTTTTTGATAAACTTAGCTGGATTCCCACCATATATTGTATATGGCTCAACACTTTTCACTACTGTTGAATTAGCGGCAATAATCGCACCATCACCAATTTTAATACCCGGCATAATGGTAACATTTTGACCTATCCATACATCATTGCCAATCACTGTATCTCCCTTAAAAGGAAGTTGTTCAATTGTAGGAGTCACCTTTTCCCATCCATGGCCAAAGATATTAAAGGGATAGGTTGTAATTCCATCCATTCTATGATTTGCACCATTCATAATAAACTTAACACCCTCTGCAATTGCACAGAACTTTCCTATTATAAGTTTATCCCCTAGAAATTCGTAATGGTGCTCTATATTATCATAAAATTTCTCCGGTGTTTTTTTATTATCGCTATAATAGGTATTTTCCCCAATCTCCACATTGGGTCTTTTAGGTAGATTGCTTATAAAACAAATCGTCTTTATATTTTCATTTGGATAAAGTTTTTTCTTATCTGGTCCTATCATAAAATATTAGCTCCTTTAATCTTTAATTACTTCATTACCTTAATTCGTTTCTTATTTGCTCTTTCCATTTATTAATATTAACGATTGCATTTTGCTCCCGACCTAAATATATATCTTCAATTGTCATAGGCCAAAGTCTTAGTTCACGCTTTCTTGCGTTGCTTGGTAAAGGGTTTGTTATTTTGCTTAATGACTTTACTATTTCTCGATTTTTCTTAAGAATATATGGTGTATCCCAATCATTATCAAAAGCGTTAATAAAAAGATTTACTAAATTTGTATATCCTTCTTCAGTAAAATTCGAAGGATGCTGGATCATATAGCACGAAACAAGCCAAAAATGTAACTCATATAGCTTTGGATCATTATGCTCCCATACAAGAGGGAACCCGAATAGCTCATGGCATGAAAAACCATCTGTCTCTTTAGCTCCACATTCTATACATCTCCCAGATTTCATGACTGTGTTATTATCAACCACCTATAACCAACCTCCCTTATTTAAATTATTTTAATATTCATTAATGTAATGTTTGCCAAAGAAAAAAAGTCTTTTTACTTTAACAACGAAGCCGCCAGCCAGAGAAGACTATTCTGACCAGCGACTACCTTAAGTTTAATGTTTCAGATTTATTTTCTTATCACTAATTTCATAAATCACATCAGCCACATTATCAAGCAACCGTTTGTCATGGGTGATAAACACTATAGTTCCAGCATACTCCTTCATTAAAATTTCCAAAGCCTCTAAGCTTGGTATGTCAAGGAAGTTGCTTGGTTCATCCATTAGTAGGATGTTATATCTGCCCATAAGCATTTTAGCTAGCAACAATTTTATAATTTCTCCGCCGCTTAAAACAGATAAACTTTTCCCAATATCGTTTTGTTTAAACCCCATCGATGCTAGCACTGAACGAATTTCTGAAACATTGTAATCACTATCTTCCTGCATAAACTCCAATACTTTCTTATTACTGTCGTACTTGTAACCATTTTGTGCAAAGTAGCCTATTTTTGCCTTAGGTGAAATAGAAATTCCATCTTCATGGTCTAAGATCATTTTGATTAAAGTTGTTTTTCCTGTTCCATTACCACCAGTTAATGCCACTTTTGCGCCAAGCGGAATTTGAAAAGATACATTTTCAAACAATACTTTATCTCCAAATATTTTATTAATTTCCTTACCGACAATAGGATATGGATTGTGGAGCTCCAATGCTTTACTTTGCCTGAAACGAATCCTACGAATATCTTCTGGAGCTTCTACACTTCCTAAGGCCGCAATCCTATGTTCTAGGGATTTAGCGGCATTATGCATCTTTTTTTCCTTACTTCCTATTGATTTTTGATGAGCTAAACGCCCTCCGCCTTCAGTACTTTTTTTCTTTGAAGCACCTTTTGCCTTCTGTTCTATTTTACGAGCCTGTTTTCGCTTTTCCTCCGCAGCCCTTTCCAATCGGGCACGTTCCGCAATAAATTGTTCGTATTGTGCAGCTTGGCTCTTGCGTTCTTCCTCTTTCTGACGAAGATAATCAGAATAGTTTCCCCAATACTCAGTGATTTTGCCATCTTTCAGTTCCCATATTTTATCTACTATTTCATCAAGAAAATAGCGGTCATGGCTAATAACTAACAGTGCACCTGTAAAATATTTTAGCTGTCCAATTAGAAAATCAATTCCTTCACGGTCTAAATGACTCGTAGGTTCATCCGCTAAAATACCATGAACCTGTGCCGATAAGGCCTGTGCTATTTTAAGCCTTGTTTCTTCACCACCGCTCATGGTCTGTATATCTAATTGTTCAACACCAAGCTTTCCTACAAGTGCAAAATCTTTTTCTTTCTGCAAAGTTACTTCGTCCAACTGAGGGATATAGCCTTAGCTTCCGCAATTTTTGACACTCGAAGCCAGAAAAAGTCAAAAGCAACAAGCTAGCAATCAAATAATTTCTTGCAAAACAACAATATTTCACTGTCCTGACTCTTGCCGGGAGAAGGTTTTCATGCCACAATACGAGTGTCACAGTGACACTCGTTTTGGAGGCGTTATGTACGAGAAATTCTCAGTGCCGATACCACAGGGAAAG
>CAZLUI010000051.1:0-5255 GCA_964562705.1 uncultured Staphylococcaceae bacterium | reverse complement strand
CGACAATTGGAGACACGATTAATGAAATTTCCCCCATAATTTTGCCCAAAAAGGTAAAATGAATGGTGGATTTTTTTATTTATTAATATTGTTAGATACCAAGGTAATGAGATAAGACAATCCAAATAGCTAAGCCGATAAGAATTGTTCCTCCAATAAGAGAAGCAATCTCGTATTTGCCTTTTAATAGTTTTTCGACGAAACGACCAAATGTTAAGCCAAATAAAGAAAATGCAATTGTAATAACCATAATAATTACCACATGAAGCCAAATCCAAGTTGTTTCATTGACAAATGTATCAGCGTGTAAAGAAACACCAACCGCTAAAGCGTCAATAGAGGTTGCAATGCCCATAATAAGAACTTCACGCGCAGAAAACTTACGAGCATTTTTTTCTTCAGTTGGCTTTTTTAAATCAATAATTGATTCAACAGCCATCTTGCCACCGATAAAAAGAAGTAACACGAAAGCAATCCAAGTGACAATGGTGGCCATGATTTCGCCTGCCTGTGTACCGCCACTTTGACCAACCAATATAGTCACCAATTCAACCAACCAAAATCCAATTAATGGCATAGCGGCTTGCATGAAACCAAAAACGCCGGCAATGAAAAACAATCGTTTTTTGTTGATATCAGTGTAAATTAGACCATCAGTAATACTAACCGCGAAAGCATCCATGCTTAAGGCAATGCCAAATAAAACGATTTGAATAATTATTTCTGGTGTCATATGTATAAATAAAAGGATACATTTGTATCCTTTTTCACTTTCCTAGTTTATTTTTCTTCTGGTTTTGTTTCAATAGCTGGAGTAATTGGCTCTTCAACAATTTGGACTGCTGATTTAACTTCAATACCAGAGTTATTTCCAGCATTCATTCTTTGCTGACGACGAATGGACTTTTCAAGTTCACGGTCTGTCTTCTTAGCGTTAAAGTTAAGAGCAATAACGAAGATAATGACGCCAAAAATAAGGAAGATGATTCCCCATGTTCTAAAGTCTAGAGGAATATTTAATGCACTTTTAACTGCAGCTTCGGCACTCTTGATGAAGTTGGAACTTAATTGCCCACCCATATGGTGCCCAATGATGCCAAAGACAATTAAGACAAGACCGAAAATGGCAAAAACGCCACCACCTACATACCAAGCAAATTCTTTTCCGGAAATCTTTTCTTTTTTCATCTTTGTTCTCTTTCGTTAGTAAATACTATCATCACCATCAATCATTTTCAATGAATGATTAGGCTTTTGCGTCTTCTCCAATGGTGGCTTTGCCATCTTTAGCAAGCGCTTGAAGTCTTTTCACTTCTTCGTCAAATTTGACGTTAAAATCTTGAAATAATGGTTTAAAAACATTTTCCCATTTGACAGTTTTTTCACGACTTAGTTTTTTCATTTCAGTGAAGACATCGCCAAATGATTTTCCAGCCGGAAGATCACGACGTCCTTGTGACATTTCAATTAAAGCAAAAACTGGATCAATTAATTCATAATAATCAGCACTTCTAAGTGGTGAATGTTGACGAATTGTAGCAAAAGTCTTTGAAACATTCGCTAAATCATTTTGAATAAAATTGGATTGAGGAGTAATGGCACCTTTGGCTTCATTTCTAGCTTTATTATATTCAGCAAACAAGTGATCGAATTCATCTATTAAAAGCAGATTTGATAAACCAGTGAAAAAATATTCTTCGCTCTCAAGAAGCTTTTCAAAAGAAGGTTCATCAAACTTTTCTTCCTTTTTAGCTTGAATGATAAACGAATTGATGACATTTCTCATTTCAAAGTGAATTGGTAAAACAGCTTCAAAAACGGCGAGATGTTGAGCGGCATCGATACGTAATTCAGTACCATCGGCGCCAAGTTTTGCAATTGTAGATTCATCGCTGTAAACGAGTGATAGAAGACTCTTGATCATTTCAAGAAGCTTTTCACCAGCTTCGCCAGAGTTATCTAGACAATTTTTAAGTGGAGTAGGATTTGAGATATCAGATGTAATAAGACCTTTTCTCCATTCATAGGCCTTAATGTCATAGCTATCTTTCTTCATGGTGTATTCGAGAGTGTTGATGACAGCATTATCGAATCTAATAAACGAGGCTATGGCGGTTGTGAAATTATTCATGTTAATTTCTCCTTTTCTAATCAATGAATTTCTCGAGATCACTGAAGTGTCTAATGACATACTTTGCATACTTCGAGACCGATAGTGATGCATGCTTCATGCAGAAACTGTGCTCCGGGAATTCGTTGAACATCGAGATATCGTTGCCTGAATCTCCCACGACGTAAACGTCGCTGTGATTAATATTAAAATAATTAAGATAATATTTCAACCCCTCTGATTTAGAACAACCAACTGGCGAAAGTTCAATAAATTCACCAGACCAACTTGCTTCCACATCTTCAGAGAACAATTCTCTTATGGATTTGTTAGCTTCTTTGGAGTTAGCGCGATTCTTTTTCCCGATACCAAACAAGATCATAACTTTGGTAACTCTACCGCTATTAAGAATTTCATTATATTGTTTTTTATCTACGATAAATGGCTCGCGATAAACGCCTTGACTAAAGTTCCAAATTCTATAACAGAAACGATAAAGAAGACTTTTAAATCTTTCTCTAACCACAAAACGATTGTCTTCGCTCATTAGAAAAAAACCTTTAGGTTTATATATCTTTTCGATTTCATTTAATGCCACTTTTAATTTTTTGGTTTCAAAAAAATCCTGTTTGATAAATTCGTTATTCGCCATGATGAAGGCTGAATTGCAGCCAATCATATCGACAGGTCGATTAATTTTTTGAGCAACCCTTTTCAAGTATTCACTATTGCGACCACTGACTAAAACAATCTTTCCCCCGTTATCCGCGTGTTTTCTTAAGAACTTAAGGCTCTTTTTCGAAATCATATTGATTCTAGCTTTAGGATAGAATAACGTTCCGTCTAAATCGGTTGCAATAAGCTTTCCCATACGACATATTTTATTTTTAATAAATATAAAAAACAAGTCAAAGAATTTTTAGATGAAAAAAGGAGCCATTTTATTGGCTCCCAAATAAATACAACGATTAGTTATTTAAGTGAGTTCTCCGCTTGAATAACACCATAGCCTCCATCTTCACGAGTATAGCAGACCGAAATGCGATCATCTTCCTCATCAAGATAGATAAAGAACGGGTGGTCAATTGCTTCCATTCTAGTAATAGCTTCATCTAAACTCATCGGTTCAAGATAAATTGATTTTGTACGAACAACTGTGTCATTATCTTCTTCATCTTCAGGAATAGATTCCACATTGTCCATTGCGATTGCTTTGCCAAGAGATAATTTGCCACCGCGGGAACGGTCCATACGAGTTTTAAGTTTTCTCATTTGACCTTCTAATTTGTCAATTGCTAAATCGACAGCAGCATAAAGATCATCATTTGTAACTTCGGCGCGTAAATCCATCTGTGGAGTAAAGATTGTAATTTCCACTTTAGCTCCAATTTTGTAAGATCTCACGACGACGCGGCAGGAAACATTTTCGTTAATGACAAAATATTTATCCATGCGAGAGAGTTTGTCTTCGATAGCGTCATGGATGCCTTTGGTCACTTCAATGTTCTTACCAATAATTTGGTATTTCATAAAAGTTCTCCTTTCCAAATTATATTATGAGGATAACTACACTTTTATTATGCCAAATCGAAACACAAAAACATAGTGTTTAATCAAAATTTTATAACTTTGTTATTTCTTATTTCTTAAATGAAGAAATTCAAAAGAAAAAGTTCGTTTTTCGAACTTTTCCGTTAATTTTTTATTTGTTGAGAACAGCCTTGATTTCTTCAACTCGATCAAGCTTTTCCCAAGGAAGATGCAAATCCTGTCTCCCTAAGTGGCCATATGAGGCGATTTCTTCATATTTGAAATTTGGCTTTTGAAGTGACAAAGTCTTGATGATGCTTTGTGGTCTTAAGTCAAAAAGAGTTTTTATAGCTTCAAGAATCTTGTCATCACTATAGTGAGCAGTGTCAAAAGTGAATAAACTTATAGAAACTGGCTCAGGCTCGCCGATGGCGTAGCCTAATTGAATCTCAAGTTTGTCAGCTGCTCCAGCCGCTACTAAGTTTTTAGCGATATAACGAGCCATGTAGGCTGCACTTCGATCAACCTTTGTCGCGTCTTTGCCGGAGAAAGAACCACCACCATGACGAGATGATCCACCATAGGTGTCGACGATGAGCTTACGACCAGTCAAACCAGTATCACCGGCTGGGCCGCCAATTTCAAATCGTCCAGTTGGGTTAATCAAAACTGAATAATCATTATTCATTCCAAAGGATTTAACGACGTGAGCCATGATTTTATGTTCAATGAATTCTTTGAATTCTTTTTCATCATAATCTGGTTCATGTTGGATTGACATTAAGACAGTATCGACACGAGGATTTTTCGGATCTGTATAGTCAATTGTGACTTGTGATTTCATGTCTGGACGAGCGTATTTAAACTCACCAGTTTTTCTTAGTTTAGTCGCATATCTAACTAATTTATGAGCAATAGAAATGGCAAGAGGCATATATCCTTTGGTTTCGTTTGTCGCATAACCAAACATAATGCCTTGGTCACCAGCCCCACCGCGGTCAACACCCATGGAAATATTTTGAGATTGTTGTTTAACTTTAACGTCGATAACAACTTCATCGACGCTGAAGCCAATTCCGTTTTTGGTATAACCAATTCTGGTCATAACATCTTTGGCAATCTTGACATAGTCAGGTTTAGCTAAAGAAGTTATTTCACCACCGATAAGAATATAGTTGGTGGTTGCAAAAACTTCGCAAGCAACACGTGATAACGGATCAATGCTTAGGCAGTAATCTAAAACTGCATCAGCAATTTGGTCACAAACCTTATCTGGATGTCCCTCAGACACAGATTCGCTTGTAAATAGAATTTTATTTTTCATCTTTTCTCTCCTAATGAAATAAAAAAACGGCATCCCACCAGGGACAGCCGTTAAATATTTAGGCAAATCCATCTTATCGCTCAGAGGGTGGGCCTCTGCTAAGGAAGAGCACTTACTTCTTGCGAAGAGTTGCTACCACGCTATTTCGTCCTTATTGCATGGTTCTTGATAAGTTCTGTTAGTATTTTATACTAGTGGTAAATTGATGTCAATTTGAATGCAAAAAAATTGAGACTAGTTAAGTGACAAGGTTAACGCAACACATCTTAAATTTTGACAATAAGCCAAACT
>CAZLUI010000050.1:4365-5503 GCA_964562705.1 uncultured Staphylococcaceae bacterium | reverse complement strand
TTTTGCTGCCCCAACCCCGTTATTAGGTTTGACAAATAAGGGGTAGCCGACTTCTAAAGCAAACTCTTGGGCTTGTTTGAGATTATCCAGCAAAATATAACGCGCTACTTTAACGCCGGCTTTGTTAAAGCATTCTTTCATCTTTGATTTGTATTTAATTTTATCCATATCGTCTGGTCGAAAACCATTTGGTATGTTTTTGTATTCTCGAAGCTTGCTATCAGATAATAGCCAATACTCATTGTTAGATTCTAGATAGTCAATTTTTCCGTATTTCTTCTCTAAATAATCAAGGGTGTCTTTCATCCATTGTTCGTTGCTTAAGTCTTTAACAAAACAATATTCCACGAGATTTTCTTTTAATTCTGGGGTGATTTGTTCTTTAGGAGTGTCGCCAATACCGAAAACATTTACTCCTCTTTGTTTAAGCGACTTAACAAAGTGGGAATAGATGAGCGGAAAGTTTGGTGAGATAAAGACAAAATTCATTTTATAACCTTCAAAAACAGCCAATGTGATAGCAATGGCTGTTTCAATTCAATTTCTATTCGTACAATTTTTTGTGATCAACAATCAAGTTGGTGGCTCCAGCAACGATCACACCAGCTAGCACGCTGACGATAATAGCGCCGGCCACAGAGATTGTGCCTTTGGTGTTGATGATACTGCCATTATACGAAACTGAAGCATTATCGATATATACTAGTTTCAATAAATTAACATAAGACTCGGTGCACGAACTCAAACTAGTGCGATAGGCCTTTAAGCGATTGGCAAAGTTAGATTTTTTAGCAATGTAGGTAGCATCTTCACTAGCTCCGCCAACATCTTTATCTTTGTTGGAAATCATGAGGTTGATTCTGTCGATTTCATATTGAATATCGATATTGCGTTGCGTAAGTTCGGAAATTCGAGCATCAATCGTTGAAACGGTAACGTTGTTATCAATCTTATTAATTTCAGTGATGAGTGCACTAATCTTTTGAGTGTTAAGTGCTTTTTCGGCTTCAAGAGCTTGGACACTGTATTCAAATGATTTAGCCAGGTCCGAGTTATAGTCCATAACATAACCTTCTTGATTGAGTTCATAACGGAGTTGGTTGACGATTGAGCGCTTGCCAGTTGAGACTACGACTTC
>CAZLUI010000050.1:0-4265 GCA_964562705.1 uncultured Staphylococcaceae bacterium | reverse complement strand
GTTCATAACGGAGTTGGTTGACGATTGAGCGCTTGCCAGTTGAGACTACGACTTCGCCAACGATAGAATCAATTTGAATGATGTTTGCTTGAACGACACCTAGCGCACTAGCGCTTAAACTTTCATTAGCTAACATAACACTATATTGTTTATCAAGAGAATTAGCCTGTCCCTCAAGATATGAGAGTTGATCTTCGTAAGTGTCAGCAGCATCGAAAGCCATTAAGTTATCACTAAAGTTATCAATAGCGATTAAATTCTTATCTTGTTCTAAAGGAATAGAGGTAACCAATTTAACAAAGTTCTTGGCTTGAGTGCTGTTTGAGAAATAAGTTTTGCCAACATTCAAAGTGTAAGAATACGATGTGTAAGAGCGCGTTTTTGAGTCACCAAAAGTGGTGATAGTTTGCATAATTGAAATGCCACCATCTTCAATCATCTTGTCAACTTTAACTGATGCGAAATCTTCACTTGAATTTTTTACAGCATGCAAATTGTCTGATGAAATAATTTGGGAATAGAAAAAGGTGCTTCCGTCAGCGTATTTAACTTCGCTTAAATCTTTCGCAAAATAGGCAAATTCAGAAACGTATTCTCCGCTTAATGAGTTATATCCAAATATCAATGCACACGAGCCAGCAATTGCAACAAATGCCCCAACAATAGCAAATCTAATCCAATTTTTAAACGCTACTTTTAGTACTTTTCCAAAAGAAACGCCTTGTTCTTCTTGTTCCATTTTTATGTACTCCTTTGAGTCCGTTTTATTATACACAATAATTTTCTTATAGAAAACAATTTCCATATGCCTTTAGTGTTCGTAAACAAAAAATGCAAAATATGATAAGATAATTGGGCTTATGAAATTAAACAAGTGGTTTTTTATTTATTTATCCTTCATTTCTTTAATCTTCTTTTTTGGATTCTATGCGATTGGTGGGGCGACCCTAGTTGGCAATGATGCATTAGCAAAAACAACAGCTCTATCGCCGTTGGCGTTTTCCTTATTTTTAGCTAGTTTTCTTTTGCTGAGTGGAGGGCTTATTTTCCTTATTTCTTTTAAGAAGGTCTATAAACCATCTCTTCCGTTAATTGTTGGTTTATCAATTTTATTTATCACCAACATGATTTCGATTTTGATATTCAAAAATGGTTCAACTTTTGGTGTCACTTTGTTAAGCGGGGAAGTCGACACCTTTAATTTTTCTTTAGAAGCTTATGATCGCTTTGTGGATATCACCCAGTTTTTATGTGTCCTAATCATCAGTTTTCTTATTTTGGATATAATCCCAAAGATTTTTGATTTTAAAGTCATTTATTATTTTTCTTTATTAGCAATTATTGTTGTTCTTGTTTGTATCATCGGTTCATTCTTCCTTGATAATTATGTTGAATTTCTAACTCATTTTGGCCAAGAAGATATGTATCAATATACAGCTTCATCTTTCTTTGCTTACCGAAATAGCTATGGCTTTGTAGTATTCCTTGGAATCGTCACCTCTTTGTTTATGCATTTTATGAACAAAAAGTGGTATTGGTTTTTATTGACTGGTTTCTTCTATTTGGCTTTGTGTTTCACTATGTGTAAGACTGCGATGGTTCTTGGTTTAGTTCTTGTACTTGCTTATTTAATCATCCGTTTCTTCTTCTCTTATAAGGAAAATAAAAAACGTAATTTGATTGCGCTTGCTTCTGTTGGTGGAACTACATTACTTGGCGTTGTTGCTCTTATTATTTTCTCTATCTTAAACCAAGATTTGTTTACATCTTTAGGAGATCTTGAAACCTTAAAGTATCGATTTGTCATTTGGCGTAATGTCATTGATTTATTAAACCAAACTAGTTGGTTTATCGGCACCGGTTTCCATCTCTTTGGCAATATTTTATTTATCTTCAATACATCTGATGGCGAAACATATCATCACAACGACACCCCGTTTGCCCATAACGGAATATTAGAATTATTAGGCAATGGAGGAATCGTTCTTCTTGTGGCTTTCGTCCTTATTGTGATATGGATTTTACGGAAGTACATTAAACATTACGAAGAACATAAATCCTTTGTTATATTCGAGCTTGTTTTAATTTTTGTCGCCTTTATCTATATGATGCTGGAAAGTGGTACTTTTGTGCTTCCGTTTACATTAGACTATTCTTATCTTTCTGTGCTTATTTGTGTTCCAGCCTTAATGCTAGACAAAAAGAAAGATACCTCAATAGCGTAGAAGTATCTTTAGATATTATTTTTTAGTGCACGAATAGTTATGATGCCCGATGCGCTCATTTTCTGGTGGTAATTTCATGTAATCACCATAATATTCTTTTAAGCGTTGATCATAGGCTTTTGGCACATTGAATTGTGAGTCTTCAAACTTCATGAGAATTGTTTCGGAGAATAAGGATTTTTTAAAATTGATCCATGGTTCAATGGCGATACAACCAATGTCGTCGCACTTATCGTAATCGTATTTTTGGGCGAGTTTATCATTCTTCTTAAGCAACTTATTAATGTCGAGGAATCTGCTCCACACAAAACAAATTAACTTTGGAATATTTCTTAAGATGTTTCTTGCCTTTGACATATGTTTGTTACCTGCGACATATATTAGACTGCATAAGTGATTTAGTTTTTTAATTTGTTTTTTGTCTTTTAGATTAACTCCATCAAGCGGATAAATATCGACAAACAATCCTAGCCCGTAGTCTTTAGCATTTGAATATTTGATGCTATAGGCTGGATCACTTAGACGAGCGATAGGATAAATATATTTTTTATTTGTCTTAAAATGCATTAATTCATATGGGGCAAATATTGCTTTATTATTAAGATAAAGATTTATTAATTTTTCATAGTCTTTTCTTGGCATCGCGATGTCAATATCATCATCCCAAGGGATAAAACCTTGATGCCTAACCGCCCCGATAAGAGTGCCATAATCAAGAAAATAAGAGAGATTATTTTGATTACAAATTGCCTTAATCTTTTTTAATATTTGAAAACTGCCTTGCTGAATCTCACCAAGAGTTAATTCTTTCATTTTGTTGCTCCTAAATTTCTTTTAAATATTTTCTTAGCCATTGTGGTAGTAGCTTCTTCTTTTGTCAATAGTAACACTCCAAAATATATTGCAATCGCCCCAACGATTTCGAGTGTAACTTTGAGGATTTCTGGTTCAACTAAGAAATAGATGAGCACCAGATAGCCGCTCATTAAGATAATGGCCGAAAGAATTTTCAGATAATTTTTAATATTGAGACTTAGTTTAAAATATTTATGGGAGAAAACAAGATAGACAACTAGAACAACAATCTCACTAACTAAAGAGGCAATCGCAGCTCCAACCTCACCCCAGAGAATTATAAACCAAGCGTTAAGCCCAATGTTAATTAAAGCCCCGACGCCAACTGCAATTGGCATATATTTTTCGTGATTAGTGACTAAACAAACTCTCGAACCTAGTAAATATCCTATGGGCGAGATTAACACTATCGGCACCAAAACCTTTAAAATAATTGAAGAGGCTATATATTCATCTCCATATAGCCAAACAACAATCGAATCAGAAACAAAGATAGTTCCTACCACCATAGGTATAGCTAACAGAATGATGATGGATAAGGTTTTAGTGATTAAGGAATTGTATTCTTTTATTTTTCCATCTTTGTAGTATTTGGCAAGACGAGGCACTAAAACTAACGTTATGGTGTTAATCGCCATGAGCAGTGTCTTTTGGATTTGATGGGCATATTTATAATAGGCAACATGAGATTTATCAGGCATGATAGCCCCAATCATCGTGATATCTAACAGTGAATATATTTCAATAGCGAGATTAACGGTGACCAATAATAAGATTGGCTTAAAATGTTGTTTAAAACTTAACCCCTCTTTGGTAAATTTGGCACATTTTGGATAGAAGAAGAATGACAATAAATAGTTGCCTGATATGCCAACTACTGATAACAGAGCGTACCAAATAGTATTCTCTTCGCTTCTAACCAATAGAATCAAGCAAATCAAACTGAATATTTTAGTGACCACATTCATGATGGAAATAAAACCAAATTTCTCAAGTCCTTCATAGAGCCAAGAAATATTGAAATAGTTGAGAACAATCTCAATGCCAACGACTAGATAAATAATCAGAGCTTTGCCGCTGAAAGCTGGTACTAGGAATATCAAAAGCAGATAAGCTGCAATTGAGATAGTTGTGGTAACCGTATTAATGATAAATAACTCACTGAACAACTTATTCACTTTACTT
>CAZLUI010000049.1:2893-5518 GCA_964562705.1 uncultured Staphylococcaceae bacterium | reverse complement strand
CGATTTTATCTTTCTTTTCAATATATTGGTTAACATAATGGCGATTATACGAAGTAATCTATATTACAGTTTTTCACCTATTTTGATATTCAATGGAATTTAACAAAATAAAAGGATGCATCTTTCGAGCGTCCTTTTCACTTTCATTACTTCTATTTCTTTTTAGAGAGCACATCTTCTAACGAGACTCTTGCTCGCTCTTGCTTGGTGAAGATATTGATAATTACATGATGAGCATCAATCAAAATCCACCCAGTTTCCGGTGTTCCTTCGACGTGGCCAATGTCCATTTTGTTTTTTTCTAGCGCCTCTTCAATAAGTTCTTTCAAAGCACTCAATTGTCTGACGTTTCCAGCTGTCGCTAAAACATAATAATCGGCAAATGGTGTTCTTTCAGTAACATCAACTGTGACAATTTCTTCGGCCTTGTGTTCATTAAGAACGGCTTTGACGACTTCTACTGTTTTATCTTTTTTCATATTTTTCTCCTTGCTTCGGTAAGTACATTTCGAAGCATTCATCTGTCAGTTTATTTTCAATATCTTTGTTATGTGCGAGAAGATATTTTTTGTTATCGACAAGTGTATCAATGAATCCTTGTTTGTAGTTTTTAAGACAAGAATTAATTAAGAAACTTGAATCAAATCCCCGAGTTGGTTCAATCTTATCGCTAGCGTATACCACCATACCAACATCTGACATATTGGCTTTCCCGGTGCAATGGAACTTAATGGCGTCAAGAACATCATGATCAGTGATGCCAAACTCTTCTTTAGCAAGATATTCACCAACAAATTGGTGGTAAGCGAATCGCGGAAGGCTAATGTATTCGCTATAATGTTTATTCATGAATTCAATCATAGTTTCACTATCGTTAGCGTATGTCTTTCCAAGATCATGAAGCAATCCAGCAAAGAAATATTTCTCAAGATTAGGAAGTTTGTTAGCTTTCGCAATTCTTAACGATAAATTAGCAACTTCAATTGAATGATTCAGCCTATTTTCAGGAATAAATTTAGCTAGTTTGCCGACAAAGTACAATCTCTCCTTCTCTATATAGAGAAGAACATCAAGAGGAATGTCGATACTTTGTAAATTTCGAACCATTGTTGAAGAGACATCGCCACTTTCTAAAAAGCTCAAATCTTGCATGTGATATGTCTCGATGACTTCCTTATCAAGTTCATAATGTGGCCTTGATACAAACACCACCGTCGTAAGTTTTGCTAGCTCTTCAGCGTTTCTCCATTCTGAGAAGCGATTAACCTGATCGGCACCGATAACAAAGTAAAGTTTGTCATTTGGGTGTTTATTTTTGAAATATCGAACTGTATCAATCGAATAATTAATATCGTCTTTGCTTTTTAATTCATAATCACAAATAGTTGTTCCGCTCGCGCTACTTTTTAAAGCAAGCTTTAACATTTTTTCTCTATGCTTGGCTAGAGTGAGGGGCGTTTTCCATCGTGGCGAACGAGCAGGTACGAAAACAACATCCGCATTTAGTTTTAGTGAAGCTGCTATTGCGATGCGCACATGCCCGTTATGAACAGGATCAAATGTTCCCCCAAATATAATATAATTCACCATATTATTTTTTCTTGATTAATTTCGATCTTGAGTGAAAGAATGAAACTCCACTAGGCAAATATATGCGAATGACTTGTTTGTTAGCCATAAATGATAGCCATCCAAGGCCTAGGATGCCCAAATCTCGCTGATTTGACTCGGTAACCACTATTTCATATACATCAAGATCTTTGACGCTTGTAATAGTAGGTAATGAAGGTTTCAATGCCTTCTTTAAAACTAGCGAAACAAACTTTTCATCTGGAGATTTATTGGATAGAATCGTTTTCTTTAATTGAACGTGATCGTGAAAATAACAACTAAAAGTTGTCTGTTTTCCCGAGACAAGTTGGATAAAAGCTAATCCACCAATAAACAAGCTTTGGCCAGGGGCAATGCTTACTTCACGAACCTTTAAAGGCTTAGTAACATATATTTCTTTATTGGTTTCTTTGTCTAACTTATAAAGAATTGAATTATCGATGCTAATACCCGGAGTGTCATACATCTTGGAACGTTTGCTCATTGGTATTTGCATAACATTGAGATTAGTTCCAGGATATGGAGCAGTTTCAATATTTCCCTTGGAAAGATTATTAACAACTCTTAAAAATGAGGAAACAAGCGTTGTTTTTCCAGATAAAGCAGAACCAACAATAAAAACATCTTTTCCGTTTTTTAGTTCGTAAATACGTGTCAAAACTTCACGTGCCATATCATCCTCAAATGCGCTGGCAATAACGACATTATCAGCACAGATAGTTAATCCAACAGCTCTGAATCTATGAGCAACGTATTCTTGCAAATCGTCCTTACTAGTTCCGGCAGGTAATAAGTCAAACTTATTGCCAACAACAAGGATATTCATTCCTTGAATGATATTATTGATTTGATGGTTAAAAGCAGCTTCGAAAGAATAAAGATTTACTACGTAAACAATCAAAGCATTTTTCTTTTTGGCATCCTCAAGCATGCAAAGAAAATCAGGATCGAGAACAGGCTCGTTCAAACGGGCTTTGAAACGTTCAATCTCAAAACATTTATCGCAAAACAAAA
>CAZLUI010000049.1:0-2793 GCA_964562705.1 uncultured Staphylococcaceae bacterium | reverse complement strand
TCGTTCAAACGGGCTTTGAAACGTTCAATCTCAAAACATTTATCGCAAAACAAAAAGTTTTGTTTGGCATTTTCCAAAGTCTCTTTTTTAACATAGCCTTCTAAAGAAGGATCGTCACTTTGTAAAATTGCTCCACAATTGTAACATCTTCTAATTTGATTAATCTCTGCCATGTTCAAGTTCCTTCCATTCTTTTAATAGTTTTTTCTTCTTCAAGTTTTTTCGAATTGGTTTTTCAAATATCCGATTAAATCTTGTGGTTATTTGATCTTCTTCGACAATTTTATCGACATAAAGCGATTTGATACCCGCTCGATTTGCAGCGGCTATATCGGTAATCAATTGATCTCCCACTAATATTACTTCTTTTTTAGAAATAGTGTTATTTTTTAGGAATTTATTAATTCCTTTGGCGAATGGTTTTCCAATCGAATTCTTATATAAAACGCCAAGTTTGTTAGCGTACAAGCTTACTCTTTTACCGGTATTATTTGATAAAATAACCAGCTTGATACCTTCTTTATCAAATGTTTCTTTTAAGCGAAACGCTTTTTCGGTAGGTTCTTTTTGTTTATAAGAATCTAGAGTGTTATCCAAGTCAACAAGCACATATTTTATTTTTTCTTTTATAAAAAAGGAAACATCCACATCGTAAATGCTTTTGGCATGGGCATATGGAATATGAACTTTCAACATATCATTATTATAAATGAAATTTGCCAAAATAATATCATTTGCATGAAAATTTATTAATTTTTATGAGTATAAAAAGAAAATGCGGAGTTTTCGTCCACATTTTCGAGTGTTATTTCTTTTCTATATCATCATCATCGAAGATTGATATTTGAGTGTAGCCTTTCGCGTTTTGGGAAGTCGATTCTTCCTCGCTTGTTTCTTCAACAGTTTCCTCAGGTTCTTCTTCTGGAATTATAGCTTCAGAAGCGATGTCTTTGGCTAGGTAATCATCGCCTTCATTAAACAAGATTTCAAGTGACAACTTTTTAGCCATTTGAACGACCTGTTTAGTGTATCGATCTAAAGGCGTAACATGGTAATCATCGATTTTAATTTCAACAATCTCTTTTAAGTTGTTTAACACTCTTAAGAGTGTTGTTTCTTTGGATGTGTCGAGTTTTTTAACACAAATTAAATCGTGTGGATCGTTCTTAAATGAGCGGAAAACCATGGAGGTTTTTCCAAGTCGAGAAGTTACCCCACAATTGCCAGTATCATAGACGCGGACACAGCCTTTATCGGTGATGAGAACAACCTTTCCTTTTAAAGCAGTTTGGTCATAACTAACCATGCCTGCAATTCGGGCTTTTCCAAGTTGAGAAACAGCTTTAACTCCACCTGACCTAGTACCGGCGTTTGGAAGTTCGTTTTCGTTGAAACTTGTCGCGTTTCCATCGCTTGTAAAGATAACGAGATTATCGTTACCTTTGGTAAAGACAACTTCTTCTAGTTCGTCATCTTGTAATAATTTCATGCACATAATTGGCTTTGAATAACGAACAACCGAGAAATCGCTTAAACGTAAACGTTTAATTTGGCCTTTCTTTGATACAAGAACAAAGAATAAGTCGCTTCTAAATTGTTCTATTACGTATGCGCGTATTATTTTTTCATTAGGATTTAAGTTAATGAGGTAATTAATGTGTTTTCCTTCATCTTTCCATTTGTTTTCATTAATTTCATGAACAGGAATATATAAGAAATTGCCAACATTTGTAAAACAGATAACAAAATCGATAGTCATCGCTCTTCCTGAATAGACGCACACATCGCCATCCTTAATTCCAGGTAGAGCATTGTCACCACTGCTCTTAAACGATTTAACGGAACTATATTTGATGTATCCATCACGAGTAACAGCGACCATGACTTCTTCTTTGCTAATCAAATCACGTTTATCGAAAGTCACAGTATCTTCTTTTTCAATAATTAAAGTTTTTCTAGGTTGCCCATATTTGCTAGAAATTGCTCTTAAGTCACTCACCAAAAGACGATCAAGTTTCTTACGATCAGAAAGGATACCATTAAGATATTCAATATTCTTTTCTAGGTCTTTTTTCTCGTTTAGTAAAGTGGTGATATCGGTGTTAGACAACTTATAAAGTTGTAACATGACAATAGCTTCGCTTTGAGGCTCAGAAAAACCAAACTTTGCTTGGATGTTTTTCTTTGCATCTTGTTTGTCTTTGCTAGCTCTTATGGTGTTGACGACTTCATCCAAAATTGAGACAGCCTTAATTAAGCCATCAACAATTTCTAGACGACCATTTGATTTCTTTAAATCATAGTTACTACGTCTCGTAATTACATCTACTTGATGCTCAATAAATGCATCTATAAAATCAAGCAGATTCATCGTCTTTGGTCTTCCGTTTACAATAGCGACCATGTTAGGTGAATAAGAAGTTTTCAAACTAGTTTTTGTCATCAAGAATTTGTGGATGATTTCAGCGTTTGCTTCTTTTTTCAAATCGATCGCAATTTGCATGCCGTTACGATCTGATTCATCACGAACTTCCGAGATGCCGGAAACTACTTTCCCATGGACCAATTTATCTATCTCGTAAACGAGATTTTTTTTGATTGTCTTATACGGAACTTCAGTAACTAAAATTTGTTTGTTTTTGCCATCATCAACAATTTTTGTAGTTGCCGCGACTTCGATTCTGCCGCGACCAGTTGTGTATATATTTTCCAATCCTTTGCTCTTATAAATAATGCCGCCAGTTGGGAAATCTGGTCCTGGCACAAATTGCATCAAATCAATTGGTTCAACGC
>CAZLUI010000048.1:0-5882 GCA_964562705.1 uncultured Staphylococcaceae bacterium | reverse complement strand
GCCATATTGAAACAACAGAATTGATACCAAAAATATCAGTTCTTTTTTCATTTTTAAGGGCTATTTTGCTTGTTTTAGGCTTATTTTTGCTTTAATTCAGGTGAAGTAGCCCTTTTTTATTTGCTCATTTTATCGACTGCTATTTGTGAAAAGCACGAAAAGCACGATATAACTAACAAAAAGCACGAAAAGCACGAATATACTTTTATCCATATTTTTTTGCCACTGGCAGCAATGCTGGTGGTCTTTTTTTATGCCTTAGAAAAATTTTTTAACTTTTTTCAAAAAAGCAGGGTGGTCAAAAACGCCTCTAAATCTCCATATGGTGAGCAAGGGATAAACAGCAACAAAAATCCTGCTCAAAGGAGGAATTCAAATGAAACATAAATTAAAAATCAATGTTGCAAATGACTCTCCTAAAGAAGGTATCGTTGCCTGCAAAAAGAAAAAGGTAAGAAGAGGATTATTAAGAAAACTCTTCGGTGCCGACTTAGATAAGGTAACGATTATCATTCCAGGAGATTCAGTTAAAGACGTCACCATTTGCGAAGTCGATGAAAGAGGTGCTATAGATGCCAAATGAAAACAAACATAGCGTATTAGCACCAAGCTCAAAAGAGTGGGTTCACTGTGGCTATTCGGCAAAGTTCCTAGCAATAAAAGAAGAGGAAACAAATGATGCCTCCGAGTTTGGAACTGAATGTCATGCCTTAGCTGAAGCCTATATCAAGCAGTCCTTAAAGATAGAGGATTTCGATGAAAAGCCATTGAGTATTGATGAGTTGAAATCAACCTTCAAACATTATGACGAAGAGATGGAAACACTCGCTACTGGTTATGCGAACTTCGTTATTGGTCAGGCTGATTATGAGGAAAAGCGTACAGGAAAGAAACCACTCGTATTCGTTGAGCAGCTTCTTGAGATGGACTATGCACCAAATACTCATGGAACAGCGGATGCAATTATTATTTCTGGAGACACTTTAACAATTATCGATAACAAGACTGGTTTTATTCCAGTGAGGGTTTTTGAAGGCAATGAGTTAAACAGCCAATTAGGTATCTATAGTTTATACGCCTATAAGTTATTTTCTGACATTTCTCATATTAAGAAGATTCGTTTGGTTATCTATCAAGAGAGAATTCACAACATAGATGACCAAACAGTAGATATTGAGGACTTGCTCGAATGGGAAGTTGCGGTTTTAAGACCTGCTGCAAAGGAAGCACAAAATCCTAATGCTGAAGCAAATAGCGGTAAGTGGTGCAAGTACTGTCCTGGAAGAAATATTTGTCGTAAGAGAAGCGAAGATGCACTTTCTATCGACACAGAAAAGAAGCCAAATATTATGACCGATGCTGAAATTGAGGTGTTGCTTCCAAGATTAGATTTTGTCATCGACTACTGTAATTCTGTAAAGGATTATGCCCTAAAGAAAGCCATTGAAGGTAAGAAGTGGAAAGGCTACATCCTATCTGAAAGTAACACCAAAAGAAAGATTAGTGATGAAGAAGCGGTAAAGAAGATTTTAAAAGAAGCAGGATTTAATCCAGAGGTAACCAAGCTCATGAGTATCTCAGAACTTCAAAAAATGGTCGGTAAAACCAAGTTCAACGACTTAGTTGGTGATTACATCATCAAACCTAAGGGACAACCAGTGTTAGCTCCTGATCCTGACGCTAAAGAAAATACATCGGAGGATAAATAAAAAATGTTAAAAATTGAATCTGGTCTAGAAAAAAGGCCGTTAAAAGTAGTCATTTACGGTGCAGAAGGTATCGGAAAATCAACATTCGCATCGCAATTCCCTGAACCACTTTTCTTAGATACCGAAGGTGGAACAAGTAGCCTAAATATTAGACGTGTTAAGTGCGGTAGCAGCTGGGAGTACTTACTTAGTTGTGTAAATGAAGTTATCAAAGATCCAAGCATCTGCAAGACCTTAGTAATCGATACTGCTGACTGGGCTGAATCATTATGCACCAAGTATGTATGCGAGAAATATCGTAAGTCTAATATCGAGGAGTTCGGATTCGGTAAAGGATACGTGTATTTACAAGACGAATTTTCTAAGCTCTTAACAGCTCTTGATAAGTTAATCGAGCTTGGAGTAAATGCGGTAGTTACTGCACATGGCAAGCCTCGAAAGTTTGAACTTCCAGAAGAAGCTGGCCAATTCGATCGCTGGGAGATGAAGCTTACAAAACAAGTGGCTCCATTACTAAAAGAGTGGTGCGATATGCTTCTTTTCTGCAACTACAAAACTTACGTTGTGACAACTGAGAACAATACCAAAAAAGCACAAGGTGGTAAGCGTGTAGTTTATACATCTCATCATGCTTGCTGGGATGCAAAGAACAGATATGGATTACCTGATGAGCTTGACTTAGATTTCAAAGGAATCGCTCATTTGTTTGGCACACAAAGCCCTAAAAAGCCGCCAGTTTCAAAGGAAAACACCGAGTCTGAATTACTTTCAAAGGTTAAAGAATTAATCAAAAATTCGGGCGTTTCTGAAGCAGAGGTGGAAGATATTGTTACTGCTAAAGGTCACTATACAAAAGACCAACACTTAGCTGATTACAAAGAGGACTTCTTGGCTCGTTGGATTATTCCTAATTTCAAGAAGATCGTTGAAACCATTAACAAAACTAAATCAACAGGAGGAAATGAATAATGGATAACACTAATTTAAATAAACCAAATCAAAATATGGAAATGGGATGGGACGACACCATCCAAGAAGACGGACAAGAATTAATCCTTTTAGATGAAGGCGACTATAATTTTATTGTCACAAACTTTGAACGTGGTAGATTCCCTGGTGGTCAAAAGATCCCAGCTTGCAATAAGGCAACAATCACTGTTCAAATCGAGACTGATAAAGGTCTCTCTGTTATCAAATTTGACTTGCTTTTATATAGAAGCGTTGAATGGCGTATTTCTTCATTCTTTAGATGCATAGGTCAAAAGAAGCATGGCGAGAAGCTTACCATGAATTGGAATACAGTAATCGGAAGTGTCGGTCGTGCTCACGTGACACAAAGAAAGTATACAAACAACTACGGTGAAGAAAAGACTGTCAATGATATCGGCAGATTCATCGATTACGATCCTAAGTTCTTTAATGAAATGTTAGGTGCTCCAGTTGAAATCTCTGACGATGATCTTCCGTTTTAATAGGAGGTGTCGTCAATGATGGAACTTAGACCTTATCAAGAACAAGCGGTCGAGTCAATTCTAGGCGAGTGGGATTCAGGGCATCAACATACATTGTTGGTGCTCCCTACTGGCACAGGAAAGACCGTAGTATTTTCAAAAGTAGTAGAAAAAGAAGTTAATAAAGGTGAGAAGGCTTTAATCCTTGCACATCGTGGTGAGTTATTGGACCAAGCCTCTGACAAACTTTATAAAACAACTGGGTTGACTTCTTCGCTTGAAAAAGCAGAGTCAACGAGTATAGGAAGTAATGAATTGGTAACTGTCGCATCGGTACAAACCATGTGCCAAGAATCAAGACTTAAGAAGTTTAAGAAAGATGAATTCGGTGTGATTGTGGTTGATGAAGCACACCATTGCATGAGCGATACATATCAAAGAATTTTGAAGTATTTTGATGCTGCAAAGGTTCTAGGCGTAACAGCTACTCCTGATAGAGCAGACCAAAAGAATCTAGGACAGTTCTTTGATTCTAAAGCCTATGAATACACGCTTCATCAAGCAGTAAAAGAAGGATATCTATGCCCTGTAAAAGCACAGATGATCCCTCTTGAATTAGACATAAGAAACGTTGGTCTTTCAAATGGTGATTATGCAGTTGGTGAGATTGGATCATCTCTTGAACCTTACCTAAATCAAATCGCACTTGAAATGCTTAATTATTGTAAAGGCAGGAAGACAGTCGTTTTCTTACCTTTGGTAAAAACCTCTCAAAAGTTCTGTGAATTGTTAAATGTTCATGGACTAAATGCTGTCGAGGTAAATGGCAATTCAAAAGATAGAGAACGAATCCTAGCAGACTTTGAAGCAGGGGAGTATGACGTTCTTTGTAACTCAATGCTTTTAACCGAAGGTTGGGATTGTCCAGCGGTAGATACAATCGTTGTTTTAAGACCAACTAAGGTAAGAAGCCTATATCAACAAATGGTAGGTCGTGGTATGCGACTTGCACCAAATAAAAAAGAATTATTACTCTTAGATTTTCTTTGGATGACAGAACGTCATGACCTTTGCAGACCTTCAGCTCTTATTTCAAAGAATGAGGACATTGCTAATCGTATCGACAAAATGATGATGAACAATGAATCTGGCATCAATTTGCTAGATGCTGAAGAACAAGCAGGAAAAGATATCGTCCAAGAAAGAGAAGAAGCACTAGCTCGTCAACTTGCTGAAATGAAGAAACGTCAAAGAAAACTTGTTGATCCACTTCAATATGCAATGTCAATCGCAGCAGAGGATTTAGCTGATTATGAACCTACTTTTGCTTGGGAATGTGGTCCAGTTACAGAAGGTCAAAGAACTAAGCTTGAAAAATTAGGAATCAATCCTGATGAAATCGAAAACTGCGGTAAAGCATCTCTTTTACTCACAAAACTAATAAATCGTATTGATGCAGGACTTTCAACTCCTAAACAAATCAGAGCTCTTGAAAAATATGGGTTCTATCATGTTGGAGAGTGGAGTTTTGAAGCTGCTAGTAAGATGATCTCAAGAATTGCAGCCAATAACTGGTTCGTTCCAAGAGGCATCGACGTTAGAACATATCAACCAGCATAAAAGGAGGAGGCTGTATGGAAAAAGACAATATTTTAGAAGCACTTGAGTACATTGATGCCTCAGACCTTAACTACACTGACTGGGTTAATGTAGGGATGGCTCTCAAAAGCGAGGGCTATCCTTGCTCAGTTTGGGACAATTGGAGTAGTAAGGATACAGGTAGATATAAAGCAGGTGAATGCGAAAGAAAATGGGCTGGTTTTAATGGTTCATCAAATCCTGTAACAGGAGGTACTATCATCCAATTGGCAAAGAGTAAAGGCTTTGCCTTTTCACGTTATGATGGTGACGGCTGTATGGATTGGGATGATGTTATAGAATATGATGGCGATGGATCTACACTTGAAGTAAAACAAGTTGAAAAACCGACCGAACAATTAATCAAATACTTAGAGGTTCTTTTCGAAGAAGATGAGCTTGATGGATATGTTACAAATGATGTATGGCAAGATTCTGACGGTAAATTTCTACCTTCAAAAGGACTATACGATAGAACAGCTAAAGAATTAATTGATTCTTTAAGAAAATATCCAGATGACTTAGGAGCAACTATTGGTGACTGGAGAGAAGAATGTGGTGCTTGGATTAGATTTAATCCAGTAAGTGGTGGTGTAAAAAACGAAAATGTCACTAGATTCACATATGCATTAGTTGAATCAGATGATATGAGCCTTACAGAACAAGACGCTTTATACAGGAAGTTTGAATTGCCTATTGCAGCACTTGTTTATAGTGGTGGCAAATCAATACATGCCATTGTTAGGGTTGAAGCTGAAAACCAAGAAGAATATCGCAAAAGAGTAGACTTCCTATACGATTTCTTGGAAAAGCATGGATTGAAAGTTGATAAACAAAATAGAAATCCATCTAGACTTTCACGTATGCCAGGAGTTACAAGAAATGGAAAACAACAAACATTACTTGCTACTAACATAGGCAGAAAATCATGGATAGATTGGTTAGATTATGTGGAAGGTGCAAATGATGAGCTTCCAGAATTAACTGTTCTTTCAAAAGATTTGTTAACTCATCCACCAGTATTGCCAGAACAGCTTATTGATGGTGTGCTTAGATGCGGACACAAAATGCTTATATCAGGTAG
>CAZLUI010000047.1:0-5954 GCA_964562705.1 uncultured Staphylococcaceae bacterium | reverse complement strand
CTTAATCAAATGCGTTGGCTTTGTCACTTATCATTTTGTATATTTTCTAGAGCACGTCAATTATTGAGGAAATCGATGGATAAGTTTGTTATACTTTTAACAACCGACTATAGCGGCTTCGGATCACCCTTATCCGATTGCCATCATCAATGAGGTGGCGCCGTGCCAAACAACATAATGAATCGTGGCACGTTAATCTTAACGATTCACTTCATAACCCTGGTTTATTCTTTTTACCGGGGTTTTATTTTTTAGAAAATAGGGGGGTGCACTCGTGAAATGGATAAAGGGTAGGGGGTGCACTCGTTAAACGCTTTACGTGTGCGGCTTTATTTTAATAAAGTAAATGTGGCGTATATCAGGTCACATTTTTTAAATGCTTACCTAAAGCGCTTAATAAAATAATAAATAGAAATTAAATGCCTTCTACCAATTTAGATAATTTTTAATAAATGTATCGGCTACTTGATAATAACCTTGTTCATCATAAAGACATCCAAGACAATGCCCGCCTTTTGGAAACAAATGTTTTTCTTTGCAAATATCGCTAGAAAGAGCATCAAAGAGTATATCCATGGTGTTTGGATTTATCATTTTATCTTCACCAGCGTGGATTAAACAAACAGGAACTTTTATGTCTTTAATTGTCCCGACAACATCAGCCTTTTTTAGATTTATATTATGGAAAAAGATACCTGAAAGATAAAGCGGCCATAATATAAACCAATAAAACTGCTTTAAGAGATTTTTTGTTGAATCATAAAACTGTTTATAAGCAGATTGAAAGGAAGAATCTTCGATAACACCTTTAATTTCATCATTCATAATGCTAGCGCCTCGAAGTATGGTCGCAGCTCCAAAAGAGGATCCGTATAATAAGATTTCAGCATCCTTATCAATGCCTTTTATGTATTGCACCCAAGCGTAAGCATCTTGTTGCTCTTTTTCAGACATTGTTAAGAAGCGGCCGCCACTTTTTTCGTGCCCACGTTGGCTGACTAATAAAAGTGAAACGTGGAAAGTATCTTGGAGATGATGCAAAAACTTCGTCTGTTCAACGTGAACGCTGCCCCAACCATGGAAAGCGATAATATATCGATGAGCATTTTCTGGAAAGTCATAACAGTAACCAACGAGTTTTGTCTTGTCGTTTGAAGTGATGCTAATTTCCTTATGAGGAGCCTGGTTTACAAAAGGCCAGTCAACTAATTTATCATATGAATTGTCTTTATCGTTAAGATGCCCTTGTTGCATTTTATCCATTGATTTATGAGACAAAAACTTATGAAAGGCGATATCGCCGATGATAAGCCAAATAATAAACAAGACTAAAAGAATGCTGACAACGATAGAAGTAACAATCAAAAATGTTTTCATGATTTTATCATACTATTTGAGTTTACAAAGTAAAGTTTTACAAAAGAAACAAGGCTACATTAAAGCGTTTTCAACAATTATTTATTAAATAAACAACTCGATAGGTATATAATGCACGAGATGAAACGCTACAAAGTTTTTAGAATTGCATTGATTATTATCACTCTATTTGTTGGAATAGGGGCTTTTGGTGGTGGTTTAGCGATGTTAATCGAGCCATCTGGAAAGTCAGTTGGCTTCGATGCTTTATTACCGTATTTCCAAGTTTTGCCATTTGCTAATGTTCTGTTTCAAAACTTTTTATTTCCAGGTGCTGCATTGATTATAGTCAATGGCATAACCAACTTTGTTTCAGCCTTTTTACTTTTCAACAAGAAAAAGTCTGGCATTATTTCCGGCATGATTTTTGGAATTACATTGATGGCGTGGATAACTATTCAATTTGTTATTTTTCCACCTAATCCTTTATCGATTATCTATTTTTGCATCGGCTTTGTTCAATTTGTGGTTGGCTATGTTTGTTTGGTTTCGTATAAACAAGCTTATTTCTCCTTTGACGAATTCAAATACAAGAATATTCAAGAGCATTCATCGGTTGCTGTTGTCTATTTCTCCCGCACAAAAAGAACCAAGAAGATTGCTTATGAAATTGCCGATTCTTTCAAAGCTGAGATTCACGAAATTAAAACTATCGATAATATCGAAGGCACATTAGGGTTTTGGTGGTGTGGCCGTTATGGAATGCATCACAAGTGGGGCATGCCAATTCATAAGATGGATATTGATGTTTCAAAATATGACCGAATCATTCTTTGTTCACCGATGTGGGTTTTCTCACTTGCCTCACCTGCCAAACAATTCTTGATTGAGCACAAAGGCAAATTCAAGTCGATCGAATATGTCATCACACATTTCAATCCGTTCTTTAACAAAAAATTATATAGATTTTGTGATTCACTCTGTGAGACAAAACACGCAAGATCTATCGATATTATTTCCGCTCTTGGCCATACTTCAAAACCAAGACGCGAGAAATAAGTACCATAACTCATCCAATTCAGTTTTTTACATTTAAAAGGAATTTTATTATGAAGATTAAAAATATAGCCATTATTGCCCATGTTGACCATGGGAAAACAACATTAGTTGATCAATTATTACGTTGTTCTGGAACTTTTCGAAATAACGAAGAAACCCAAGATCGCGCCATGGACTCAAACGACATTGAACGAGAACGTGGGATTACTATTTTGGCGAAGACAACCGCCATTCATTATAAAGATTACAAGATTAATATCTTAGACACACCGGGACACGCTGATTTCGGTGGCGAAGTTGAACGAATTATGCACATGGTTGATGGAGTCCTTTTACTCGTCGATGCCTACGAAGGCACCATGCCACAAACTCGTTTTGTGCTCAAAAAAGCATTGGAAGCGAAAGTTAAACCCGTCGTTGTTATCAACAAAATTGATAGAAAGAATGCTGATGTTAAGAAAGCCCTCGATGAAATCTTAGAGTTATTCATTGAGCTGGGAGCTCCGGAAGAATTCCTAGATTTTGATGTTGTCTATACCAGTGCGTTAAAAGGCACTAGTTCAATTTCGCCTAATCCAGAAGACCAAAAACCAGGTATGGAACCAGTTTTCGAAATGATTGTGAACAAGATTCCTTCACCAAAAGTTGATATCAATGGACCATTCCAATTCCAACCAGCTCTACTAGACTATAACGACTTCGTAGGCCGTATTGGCATCGGAACGATTAAACGTGGCACAGTTCATGTCGATGATATTGTCACTTGCGTTGGTATTGATGGTTCTCATCGTAACTTTAGAATTCAAAAACTATATGGTTTCTTAGGGCTAAAACGCTTAGAGATTAGTGAAGCTTCCGCTGGCGATATTGCCGCCATTGCTGGACTTCCTGACATCAATGTTGGCGAAACAATTTGCGCAACTGATTGCGTCGAACCTCTTCCTCCTTTGTTTGTGGATGAGCCAACCCTTCAAATGACTTTTGGTACAAACACTTCACCTTTAATGGGTAAAGACGGTAAGTTCGTTTCTGCTCGTCAAATTGAAGCGCGACTTTTTGCCGAAGTTCAAAAAGATGTTGCTTTGAAATTCAAACGCATTCCAAATACCGAAACTTGGATTGTATCAGGGCGCGGTGAACTTCATCTTTCAATTTTAATTGAAGAAATGCGTCGCGAAGGTTACGAACTCCAAGTTAGTAAACCAGAAATCATTGTCCACGAAAAAGATGGTGTGAAATACGAACCATTCGAAGATGTTTTAATTGATGTACCAAACGATTATGTTGGGGCAATCATGGACACTCTTGGTGTTCGCGGCGGTCAATTAATTAACATGACCAATAATGATGTTTCGACACGTTTAACATATGTCGTTCCATCACGTGGTTTGATTGGTTTTGTCTCAAATTTCTTAACTCTAACAAGAGGCTATGGAATTATTAACCATACTTATAAAGAATATCGTCCGATGGACAATTGTCGCATTAGCGAGCGCAAGGCTGGTGTTTTAGTCGCCACTGATGGTGGTATGGCAACTCCATATGCGATTGAAAAGATCGAAGAACATGGAACAATGTTCATCACTCCAGGAACAATTGTCTATATGGGCATGATTGTAGGTGAATATCGTTATGATTGTGATTTAGCAGTCAATGTTGTTCAAGCTAAAAACTTAACTAATGTCAGATCATCAAATAAAGATACAACGGTCGTTCTTAAATCACCGCGTAGAATGTCTCTTGAAGCCTGCCTTGATTATATCAACAGCGACGAATTGGTGGAGATTACTCCAACCGCTTATAGAATGCGAAAGAGAATTTTAAATACAGTTGATAGAAAGAAATTTGATTCTAAAAAGACAGTCATTAAATAGAATTAGGAACAAAGATGAGCAGTAGCAATATTGCTCTTTTCTTTTTTGCTCATTAGTCTCATAATTTTGTTTTTTGTTTTCTTGCTCTTTCAATTATCATTCTAATTTAATAAAATTGACGGGAGGTAAAAATATGAAAGATACAAACATTAAATTCGAAGACATTCCTTTAAAAGTACCTTCTTATAAAGGCATCGAGAAAAAAATCGTTAGTCTCACTAGCGAATTAAAAGAGGCTAAAGATTTTAAGAGTGGTTTTGCAGTTATACGTAAAATGGATCGTTATATGGAAAAACTTGAGACTCAACTCACCGTTATTTCCATTCGCTATTCTTTGAATACAACTGACCCAGTAATTTCTAAAGCCCAAGACAAGATGGATGAAATGAGTCCATTACTTGGTAATTTGGTTAATGAATGGAACAAGGTCCTTGTCGCTCTTCCTTATCGTAAAGAAATAGAAGCCAAATGGACTCCATATTATTTCATCAAGATTGAAAATTCTTTGAAATCATTTGATGAGAAGATTATTCCTGAATTAATTGAGATTAATAAATTATCCAGTCAATATGACCGCATTTTAGGTTCTGCCCAAATCGAATTTAGAGGACAAATTTATAACTTGTCCCAAATGGGCAAATTCTCCACCGATAAAGATCGTGACACCCGTAAACTCGCTTCGATTAAAGTTGATGAATTCTTTGCTCTAAAAGAAAAAGAAATTGGTGATATTTATGGCAAATTAGTTTTACTGCGTGACCAAGCCGCTAAAAAGCTTGGTTATAAAAACTATATTGAACTTGGATATCTTTCCCTTGGCCGAGTTGATTATGACGCCAAGATGGTTGCTCTCTATCGTAAGCAAATCGCGGAATCAGTAGTGCCAGTGGCTCAAAAGTTATATAAACAACAAGCTAAACGCATCGGCATTCCATTTAGCAAGATGTATAGTTTTGATTACAACCTTTCATTCTTATCTGGAAATCCAAAACCAGCCGGCGATACAAAATATCTTGTTGATGCCGCCACCAATATGTATGATCACATGTCAAAAGAAAGCGGTGAATTCTTCCGTTTCATGAAAGAACATCATCTCTTAGATTTAGATGCAAGAGCAGGAAAAGCGCCAGGCGGATATATGACTTATCTTCCTAGTTATCATTTTCCGTTTATCTTCTCTAACTTCAACGGCACTGAAGGTGATGTCAATGTATTGACTCACGAAGTTGGCCACGCCTTCCAAGGCTATTTGTCTGGAAAGATTCAACCAGCCGATTTTAGATCGCCTACTCTTGAAGCTTGTGAGATTCATTCAATGTCTATGGAATTCTTTGCCTGGCCATATATGAAAGATTTCTTTGGCAAGGATGATGATAAATATCGCTTCTCTCACTTAAGCGATGCGATTGAATTCCTTCCATATGGTATTTCCATCGATGAATTCCAACACTGGGTTTATGAACATCCAACTGCAACTCATGAAGAAAGATGCGCTGAGTGGCTTGATATTCAATCACGTTATGAACCGCATAAAAAATATATTAAGGAAACACCATGCTTTGCTCACGGTGCTGCCTGGATGCGACAATCTCACATCTTTGGCGTTCCTTTCTACTATATTGATTACACCTTAGCGCAAGTATGCGCCTTCCAATTCTTAGTTGA
>CAZLUI010000046.1:4231-6165 GCA_964562705.1 uncultured Staphylococcaceae bacterium | reverse complement strand
AATTTGAGATTACTGCTGATTCTGTTATCTTATCTGTTGGTTATATTCCATCTCCAGTTGCTCGTAAAGGTGTCAAGATTGTCGGTGACGCTAAAGCTGTTGGAAACCTCAGAAGTGTTATCTGGGGTGCTTGGGATGTTGCTATGAAGTTATAAACAATTAATTTCATGAAAAAAGGATGTGGCCATCAGTTTGGTAACATCCTTTTCATTTCATCATTAGACCAGTTAGGAAAGCCCAAGTGAGGTTATAACCGCCGCAAGGTCCGTCCACATCGATGAGCTCTCCAAGAAAGAACACATTCTTTTCTAGTTTGCTTTCTAATGTTGGTTTTATATCAGTTAATGAAAGACCGCCAACACTGACCTGGGAAAAGTCAAAACTTGATAATTTATCAAATGTAAAAAATAATCTTTTTGCAAATAAAGGATTAATCTTATTCTTTTCAAAATAATTAGCAACGGTAGGGTGAAGGTAGGCTCTTAGAAAAGCTTTTTCACCATGCTTTTCCAAATAATCTGCTGTTTCTTCTTCGGTATATAGTTCTAATAAATCAAGTTCGATTAAATAACTACTATTAATATCGCGCGCGATAAGTGAAGCTGTATTCATAATAGCAATGCCACTTAAACCATGTTCTTTAAATAATACTTCACCTGATTCTTGGTGAATGACGCGATGATCCTTGTACAAACTTACTCTAGCTTTCACTCGTATTCCATTTAATTCTTTTGTGTTTTCTTTAACAGTAATTGGGCAAAGTCCAGGTATCATGGCTTCAAATTGATAATTATGTTTTTCTAAGATTGAGATAACATCTCCTGTACTGCCTAATTTAGGAGTTGATTTTCCTCCAGTTGCGAAAATAAGACGATCTATTTCGTATTTTGTTTTATTTGTTATAACGTTATACTTGTTTTGTTTTATCTTGTAATCGACCAAGGATTCTTCAACATTTATCTTTATTCCTAAATGTCGACATTCAAGTAATAAACAATCTCTAACTGTTATGGCCGATTCACTCATCGGATAAATTAAATCACCATTGAGCTTGATTTTAAAACCGATGCTTTCAAAGAAATTAAGAAGAATTTCGTAATAATCTTTTTTGATGATTTGTTTTGCAAAACCAGCATTCTTATAATTTAATGTTTTGATATTGATATTGGTGAGATTGCATTTTCCATTTCCAGTTGCTAATACCTTTTTTAAAGGTTTGTCGAGATGTTCGATAATTAAAACTTCCTCGTTGGGATTGTTTCTTTTAATGGTAATAGCAGCGGTGACACCAGAGACACCTGCGCCAATAATTATCGTCTTCATATGTATTATTCTAGCATAAAAGAAAAAGGCATTCTGCCTTATTTCATTCTAGATATCAGAACTAATCCTATTTCTACCGGCACACCAACAATATAAATATACCAAATATGTTCGCTTATGAATTGAAGGAAAAATGCGGTAATAAATGTCCAAATAAACAAAGAGGATAGTATTAACCAAGTAACTTTTTCTTTCTTCCACCAACGCCAAACAAAAACAGATGAGAAAGCAAAACAAATGGCCGCTGCCCAAACAAACGCTTGCCAAAATGGTCCGTTTTCTTGTGGTGCTATGCAAGTCCAAACGAAAATAACAGTGGCAATAAGTAGCCAAACTGTATTGGCTAATAACAAAATACCTAATCTATTATCGTTTTTTGTTTTGTTTTTCTTAATGTCTACTTCCGAGATACTTTCGTGCTCGGTAACGATAAAGTCAATTGTTACTCCATAGTAGTCTGCAAGGTCTTTTAAAACATCAACACTAGGGATGGCATGACCAAGTTCCCATTTGGATATTGTCTTATCGCTGTAGCTAAATTGTTGTGCTAATTGTTGTTGTGTTAGTCCACTGTTTTTACGTAGTTCTGTTAAATTTGTTGCCACGATTTC
>CAZLUI010000046.1:0-4131 GCA_964562705.1 uncultured Staphylococcaceae bacterium | reverse complement strand
ATCTGTGGTTGTATTTCTGCTGGCGTTTTAGTAGGCGGCGGTAGTGGTCTTTTATTTGGTTATCTTTTGAAAGCCCCTGTTATCGACTTTACCAAAGTAAATATAGATGATCTTGAAGGAGAACAAGATGCTGATGCTGATTCAGCACTTCTTAGAAAATTAGAAGAGTGTTTAAAAAATAATGAAGATCCAACTTCTATATTCAAGCTTCACGAAATTGTTCGTCTTGCCACATTAAAATTTTCTGCTTCAACCAACTCGTTAACATATGGTTATGGTTCTGCAATTAATGGCGCTGCTGATCTTGATATAAGAAACTGCACAATTAGAAATGGCAATAAATATATGGAAGAATCTTCTTCTAAAACAAGGAGTGGCGCTCTTGTCGATATAAATATTGCTCAGCGAGATATTCAAGATGGTACAAATGACTCGGACACAGTTAATAGCTATCGTGGCACTATCGTCGATAAAGTTGATAATTCTGCATTTGATAACGCAAAAACGACTCAATACACGGTTAAAGAATATGAAAAGCGTTACGGCAAGAAAGTTAGCAGTCCTTCCGTTTACATTGTTAACGAAAAGACAATCTTAACTGTTGATAATCCTCAGGTTGATACTTCAGGTAATTCAACTGCTGGTGAGTCAAATATCACCAAAGTTGATGGTGGATATAAAGTATATCTTGAACTACACACGCAATATGCCGTTGCTAGATATTATTACCGCATGGTCAACTTATCCGAATCGACAGTCTCATCGTTTAATTACGTTCATCTTATTTATAATCTTGATTCAGAATTAAACATTGTTAGCACTGAAGTAAATGAAGAATACTTTGCAGGAAAAGCTGGTGTCAGCGCTAAGGTTAATGGAAACTTAAAAACTTATTTCTTTACGAAAGATGTCAATATAACAATTCCTGATACAAATACAAAAATTACATACCCCGTTGAAGGAGAACAAAATGCATAAAATTATCTTATATGGAACTATATTTGCCCTAACAGGTACAGTCGCTGCTGCGGGAGCGTATTTACTCGCACCAGCTAAAATAATTTCCGAATCTACTGAAAGTAGCAACGGAAAAGTAAACGGCAACAATAACTCATCTTCCACAACAAGCGAAGATGATTTTGATGATTTTGTTCCAGCTGAACAAACTCCAAGAGACAAACTTATTAATAACTTAGCCAGTATGAAAGTTCTTTCAGGTCAAGGCAGTTTTTCTTTAAAATATAATGCAATCGATGTTTCTTTAGATATCAATTCACTTTATTTAACCCTTGAAACATTAAATGATGTTGAAGCATCTTTAAATGCGACTTTGAAATATAAAGAAAGAAAGATCGATATTGATATCACTTATGCCCAAGGTACAATTTATCTATCCACTTTAGGGGTTGATTTAAAACTTGCGACAACTGATTTCTCCTTAATTACCGATATGATTTCTTCGTTTAATCTTCCAAAGATTGAACTACCTGCCTCATTAGCAAATCTCAGCATGGATTCGCTGATGGAAAAATTGGGTTCGATGCCTTATGAAAAAACTGATGGTGGCTATAAATATAGTCTTGAATTATTTGAAGGAAGTGTCGTTACATTTTTTAGCGATGATGAGTACAATTTCACCTCCATTAAAGCTGACAATTTTAAAGTTGATGACTTGTCGTTAAATCTCGATGCCACCGTGGAAGCTAAATATGTTTTAGATGCTCCAGTCGTTGTTCCAGAAACTATAACTCGTAAATTTACAAATTTTTCCGATGTTCTACCGCTTGCTTCTCATATTGCTAAACTTGTGAAACAAGAACAATTTGCTTTAACTATTGCCGGTGATATTAAAGCTAGTGGTGAAGAAAAAGGAGTCACATTCTCTGGTGCTACGCAATTTGATTTAACAGCTAAATCGGGTTTAGCAAGACTAAATCTTGTTGAACATGAATATGAAAAAGAATATTCCCACGAAATTGGCATTGATGTTTCCGCTACTGATGTAATTTTTAATTACAACAATTCAATTCGCGGCAAATTAAATTTCGCTTCGCTGAAAGATATTGTTGAACTTGTTCAAAGTTTATTGGGCAGCAAAGCTGATGGTATTCCTAGTTCTCTTGAAGGGGCTTTAACTTTAATTGAAGGTACAATTCTGAGCGAAGTCTTAAAAGGCAATTATGAATATCTTTTAGATAACGTTATTAAAAATCTTGTTATTACTGACTCGTTTGTTTCTTTGACTATTGATAAATCATTTATTGGTTTAGATGCTGATATTGATTTAAAAATTGAATATAACAAAGATGTTTTATTAGGTTTAAGCATTTCTAATATTGCAGTATTAGGTCGCTCAATCAACTTGAAGCTTGAACTAGCAACATACGACACTTCATTTGAAACAGGTATTAATCGCAATGAAATTGATTCATATTCTGACTATGCAAACTTTGTGCCATTAGTTAAAGGCGTTAAGAAATTAGTTGAACAAAAACAATTTGGTGTTAGTTTAGAAGGTTCCTTTAAGAAAGATAATCAAGAAGTTGGATTAACTTTTGATGGATACACTCAATTTGATTTAGATGCGAAAACTGGGGCAGGCAACATTTCGGTCGTTGAAAACGAAAGCAAGTACGATGTCAAACCTGTTCATAACATCAATATCGATGTTGACAACCAAGATGTTCGTTTTACCTATAACGACAATTTAAATGGCAAGTTCAAAATTCAAACTATCAAAGATGTGTTCACTATTGTCTTAGAACTAGTTGAAAGCAAAGATTCAAGAATCTATCAATGGTTTGGCGACACCATCGAAAATATGAATAAAACGATTTTGATGCGTATTGTCAATGGAGAGTTTGCTCTTTTATTCCATAACATAATTAAGTCGGTCGAAGTTACACCGGAGAATATGGATATAACTGTTAGCGGTGCTATCTTTAATCTAACCACTGATATCAATGTAAATATTGGTTTTAAAAACGATAATATTACCTCTTTGAGCATTTCTAACTTTGAAGCTCTTGGCTACACTATTAACCTTTCAGCGAGTATGAAAGATTACAACATATCCTACGCTCCAGTGAAGAGTGAGACTGAAGTCAACTTCTACGATTTATCTGATATCAAAACTCTTCTTTGTTTGGGTCTAAATGTTGCAAACCTCGATTATTTCCATATTACCGGAACTGCAAAATTAGATTTAATTATCGATTCTTTGAACTGGAACTTAAGCGATACCTTAGGTATTGATAAATTGCCAGTAGATATCGAAGTGTTTGAAGATAATGGCAAAGTTAGCATTCGTGGAACTCTTAAAGGAATTCCAACTGTGCTTGGTGTCAACGCTCACCCAGATAGCAGTTTAGGAGGCATTAAGCAGCCTGATAAATCTTTAGATTTCTACTATAAAGACGGCTATATGTATTTAACTCGTCACGATTTTGCAAAAAAGAGTATGTTCCATAGTTATTATGAAATTACCGATTATTGCCGTGCTTCAACTCAAGAATTCACTGATAACATCATGGAATATCTTATTGGATGGGGAATGGGCTTAAATCGTAGCTCGTTAGTCTGGAGCAAGATTAATGGGGCAATTGCTGACCACGCCGAAAGAACAAGCGCGATGGATTATTCAAATCTATTCACCGATTATTCGTTTAATGGAAATTCCAGTAGTTCTTATGGCAAATATCAATGGAATATTGGTTTAAATATTGCTGAACTTGCTAATAATGATCAACTTAAATCGTGCAATCTTTCCTTATATGGTGCTGACAAAGCGTTCACTGATCCACAATCAAATCAAGAAGTGATTAAAGAGTTCCTTACTCATTTAAGCGCTGCTCTTCACATAGAAGCTAATCCTATCGTTGTCGACATCAGCGCTGAACTTGATCTTGTTGATGTTGATCCGTATTTAACTTACGAAGATTTGTTAACAAATTCTGTTACTTCTACTTCTTATTCATCGTTACTTAATTATGTTTCTGCTCATTTAGGAGATTCGTCTTTAAGTTTCTAATCAAAATCAATATAATATTGGCATGCCCCAATAGCGCAACTGGATAGAGTACTTGACTTCGAATCAAGGGGTTACGGGTTCGATTCCTGTTTGGGGCGCCA
>CAZLUI010000045.1:0-6240 GCA_964562705.1 uncultured Staphylococcaceae bacterium | reverse complement strand
ACTTTACTTTGATCATCACGACATTTGGCGATTTCTCGCATGCCATATGTAGGTATGCCAACAAAGGCAAACAAAGCAAAATAGGAGACGATGTTTAAAGCGTATGAAATATCGCCAATTACTTCCGATGATAAGATTCTAGTAACATATAGAGCAGTCAAAAATGGGAATACGGCGTTAAAAATGTTGTAGACAAGATAATAGAAACTATTTTTAGTTAATGATGCTTGTTTTGGTTTTGTTTCTTTTGTTAGTTCAACAACTGGAGTAGACGCAACCTTAACTGGAGCAATGGCGTTGACTTTTGGTGCTGACTTCTTGTAGAAAAGCAACACGAAAAGAATCAAATAAATCAAAGCAAAGGAGTTTCCGGATGAATAGAACATATTGTCGAAGAACGACATGGCACACAAAATGGTTAACATTGAGGCACATCCTACCAAGGCAAAATTATGTTTTTTGCACAGGAAACAACTTAAGAAAATAATGGCAACCATATTGACATATATCATGACCATTCCAAAGTAGCCAAAATACTTATAGCCACCAGCAAACATAGTGGAGACGGTTAAGTTAGGAATAACTAAATAAAGATCGGAAGAGAATGAGGGGAATAAACGTTCACTGACCACACTGGTAAGCATCTGTGAAAACAACCCTTCAAAAGAATATAGAGGAGCCACATTAACTTCGTTATACAAAAGATTGCCTAGTGGCGAATCCAGATAGACAATTCCCCAAGAGAAATTAGACAAGAAATTATAGTCAGGATTAAATTGGCTTATTCGTAATAAGTAGCTTGAGTCATTCGCTGAATAACCCATTCTAATATTACCAAGAACGTTGAATAAGTATAAACCGACTATTCCAAGGAACAACAATCCTAAGACAGTTTTCCAAGTAAATCTGTGTTTTGTAAGGTAGATAATTATTGTCAATAATAGGCAAAGAATTAAACCACCTCTAGAGAAAACAATGACAAATCTACCATAAGACAATAGAAGAGCGATGAAGTTTGCTTTCTTGTTGCCTTGTCCATAAATAAGTTTCAAGGAACAAATAAGGGAAAGAAAAATTGAAAAAGAATACATGAATCCAGAAACAATAGGTATCCCAAAATCTTTGTAAGTTGTTTCTTTTGAGAAAATAGATAACAATGGAACACTTCTAGAATAGAGACATTCTCCAATTAAAACGACATAAGCCAGAATAATTAAAAGCCATATTGGTTTGCTTGAAATTGAGATAGTTTTTAGTTTTTTTAAGAATAGCGAATTGAACGCAAACGCCAAAAAAATCGATATAGTAATGATGGTTAATAAGAAAACAACCATGTTTGGACTAGTTTGTGGATAGGCGGTTGTAAAGTTGAAACAGTGGAGAATTAAAACAAAAGCCCATACAACTGAAAACCAGATGAATGGATTGAGTAGAAAACGGGTTTTAATACTATTGCTTTCAATGGGGCCTATATTTGCCATAGACAAATAATATACTTTTTGACTATACATTTCTATAAGTATGGTAAAATTCATTTATGCAAAAAATAGCAAAAGTAGTGGTTCTTCTTTCGACATATAATGGCGAAAAATACTTAAAGGAACAGTTGGATAGCATCTTTAACCAAAAAGACGTGGATGTATTCGTACTTGCCAGTGATGATTGTTCAAAAGATAACACAGTTGATATTTTGGAAGAATATTCAAAGTCACATAATCTTTCTTACCGAATTAATTCTAAAAATAAAAACTTCACCTATAATTTTTTAGATTTGATTTACGATAATCTTAATGCTGATTATGATTATTTTGCGCTTGCTGATCAAGATGATTTTTGGCTTCCAGAAAAGTTGGTATGTGCTATAAAACTTCTCAAAGAGAAGAATAAGCATCTATATTGCTCAAATCTCACTGTAGTGGATTCATTGCTCAATAATCCTAAACCGATGAATAAATTTGCTGATAAAAAAGCCACTGTTGCTCACCTTCTGTTGGAGAATATTTGCACTGGTTGCACTTCGCTTTTTGATAAAGAATTTGCAATGCATTTAGCAAAGCATTATCCAGAGAATATTTATCTTCACGATTACTGGTTGATGCTTGTGGCCGCCTTCTCTTCATCATATGTCTATGACTCAAATTCTTATATTCTTTATCGTCAACACGGCACCAACCAAATTGGCTCAAATGAACAATCGCTAAAGGCATATGCTGATAAGCTTAAAAAATCGAAGAGTTTCCGCATCCACTTATGCGAAGAATTATTAATTGGTTTTGGTGATGATATTGATGGAAAAAAGAAACAGTATCTGAATACTTTCATTAACTACAAAACAAGTTTTAAATCCAGAATGAAAATATTTTTTTCACCAAGTTATAATGCCTACTCTCACCCATTCCTTCGCAAGATAAAAGTACTATTAAAGAAATACTAAAATAACCTTAAATTGCAAAGATAATTGAAAAATCTGCCTATTAAATGGCAGATTTTTGCTTTATTTATATTGACGTTTCATCCAGTTTTTATATTCGCCAGATTCAACATGGCTCAGCCATTCTTGATTAGCTAAGTTCCATTTAATGGTTTCGATAATTCCAGTGTCGAAATTGTGTTCTGGCTTCCAGCCTAATTCAGTTTCAATTTTGGTTGGATCCATCGCATATCTTAAGTCGTGTCCTGGTCTATCTTTCACATATGTAATTAATGATTCTGGTTTGCCAAGAGCTTTCAAAATTGTCTTTACAACTTCGAGGTTGGTTCTTTCATTATGACCACCGATATTGTAAACTTCGCCATCTTTACCATTTCTTACGATCAAGTCAATTGCGTTACAATGATCGCCAACATAAAGCCAGTCGCGAACGTTAGCGCCATTTCCGTAAACTGGAAGAGGTTCGTTTCGTAAAGCTTTTTGAATGATGAGCGGGATTAATTTCTCTGGAAAGTGATATGGTCCATAGTTATTTGAACAACGAGAAACAGTTACTGGAAGATTGAAAGTTCTATGATAGGCAAGTACTAATAAGTCGGCACTTGCTTTTGAAGCGCTATAAGGACTTGAGGTGTGGATTGGTGTGTCTTCATGGAAGAATAAATCGGTTCTATCAAGTGGTAAGTCACCATAAACTTCGTCAGTTGATACTTGATGGTATCTTTTTATGCCATATTTACGACAGGCATCCATAAGAACTTGTGTGCCAAGAATATTTGTTTTTAAAAAGATTTCAGGGTTTTCAATCGATCTATCAACATGGCTTTCAGCCGCGAAGTTAATTACATAATCAAAATGTTCTTTTTCAAATAGAGCAAAAACAGCATTTCGATTGGTAATATCTTCATGAACAAATTTGAAGTTTGGTTTACCCATAATCGGTTCAAGTGTCTCCATATTGCCCGCATATGTTAAAGCGTCAATGCAAACATATTGGTCGTTTGGATAACGATTGACCATGATGTGGAGGAAATTGCCTCCGATGAAACCGGCTCCTCCAGTCACTAAAAATTTAGCCATTATTTGTTCTCCTTTAGAAGTTCATTTTCAATATATCTTTTGGTTGCGTCTTGCCATGATGGTAATAACTCAAAACCAGCATCGATAAGAGATTGTTTACTCATTCTGCTATTTAGTGGACGATCAGCTTGATTAGGCACTAAAAGTTTGTATTCTTTTGTTGTGACATGTTTAACGACAACATCTTGTTTTAAATCTTTAAAGATTTCTTCGGCGAATTCAGCCCAAGAAGTAACTCCTTCATTTGTTGCGTGGTAGATACCGTATTTTTCCGTTTCTATCATGTCGCACATGAGCTTTGATAAGTCCAAGGTATAAGTTGGTGAACCAATTTGATCACACACTACTGAAAGTTCCTTTTTGCCATTGTCGGCTAGTTTCTTCATTGTCTTGATAAAGTTATTGCCATTGATGCCAAAGACCCAGGAAATGCGAATGATAAAAAATTCTTTTAAAGATGAAGTAACGAAGTCTTCACCTTGTGATTTAGTTTTTCCATAAACAGATAAACCGTTCTTATTGTCATTAACTTCAAAGAATTTATTTCCCTTGCCATCAAAGACATAATCGGTGGAAATATATATCATTTTTGCGTGGATTTTTTGACAAGCTTCGGCAATGTATTTAGGTCCTAAAGCATTAACTTTATAAACTTCTTTTGGCATTTCTTCAGCTTTGTCGACTGCCGTCCAAGCGGCATTATGCATGACCACATCTGGATGATATTGTTTGATGAATTCTTGAACTGCCTTTTCATCGGTAATATCTAGTTGTTCGCGGTCGATGCCCAAAACATTTTGATAGCCACGTTTAGCTAATTCACGTACACAATCAAAACCTAATTGTCCTTTTACTCCGGTAACTAATATTTTGATATTTTTGTTCATAGATTAAAATGTGATTTTGTTATCCTTAAAACTAGGATGTAATTTATCCTTTTCTGAAAGAAGAATTTCTCCTTCAATTTTCGGCCAAATGACATTAACATCCTTATCATTCCACATAATCCCGCCTTCATCTTCTGGATGGTAGAATTCATCACATTTGTAAGTAAATTCTGCTATGTCGCTCAACACCAAAAAGCCATGTGCAAATCCTCTCGGAATCATAAATTGTTTTTTGTTTTCTTCGCTTAAAATAACTCCAACCCATTTACCATATGTCTTAGAATCTTTTCTTAGATCAACAGCGACATCAAACACTTCGCCTTTGATAACTCGAACAAGTTTTGCTTGAGGAAAGGTTTTTTGAAAGTGCAAACCTCTTAAAACGCCTTTCTTAGATTTAGATTGATTATCTTGAACAAATTTGTATTTTAGTCCAGCTTCAAAAAAGTCGTGTTCGCTGTAAGTTTCCATGAAGTATCCTCGGTTATCGCCAAATACTTTTGGTTCAATAATATACACGCCTTCTATATTTGTTTTATTAAAAATAAACATTTTAATTCTTCCTTCCTAAGGTTGAATATAAAATTTTGCCTTTTGCAACAGCGAGAAGGTGTTGACCATAGTCATTATTTTTCATCATTTCGCCACGTTCAATGAGAGTGTCTTTGCTTATCCAACCATTGATATAGGCAATTTCTTCAGGACAGGAAATCTTTATTCCTTGATGCTCTTCCATTAAACGAACGAATTCACTTGCTTCAAGCAAGGATGAATGGGTTCCAGTATCGAGCCAAGTATAACCACGTCCTAAAGTTGTAACATAAATCTTCTTATCGTTTAAATATAAATTATTTAAACTGGTGATCTCATACTCGCCACGAGCACTTGGTTTCACTTCCTTAGCTTTTTCCACGACGCTTTTTGGATAAAAATATAAGCCAGTTACACAGTAATTTGATTTGGGATTTGCTGGTTTTTCTTCAATTGAGATAGCGTTATTGTTTTTATCTAATTCAACAATGCCAAATCTTTGTGGATCTTTCACGTAATATCCAAAGATAGTGCATTTACCTTCAATTGTTGCTCTTCGAGCCGCGTTTTGTAAATGAGCGGTTAAACCGGCTCCATAAAATATGTTATCTCCAAGAATTAAAGCACAGGCATCACCGTCAATGAAGTGTTCACCGATAACGAACGCTTGGGCAAGACCATTTGGAACTTGCTGGACAGCGTAAGATAAATCAATTCCAAACTTAGAACCATCTCCTAATAATTGTCGAAATCGAGGACTATCTTCGGGAGTGGTGATAATCAAAATTTCTCTAATGCCCGCAAGCATCAAAGTACTCAATGGATAATAAATCATTGGTTTATCATAAATTGGCATCAACTGTTTGCTTGTAACTAAGGTAGATGGATATAGTCTTGTTCCTGAGCCACCTGCGAGAATAATACCTTTCATTGCCATATTATTTGCCTTCTTTCACTAATTTTGCTCTTTTGCCTTTTTTCATTCCAAGATATCTAGCAGCCATATCTGGCAGCCATCTAAATGTAGATTTTAGATCGAAATGTTTTAGACATTGACCTAATGTGTACATTGCAAGTTTAGCCCCCGATTCAGTGGACTTATAATTATTGAACAAAGTGACCTTCTGATAGAAGATTCCAGTGTCATAATATCTTGCGTATAATTGCTTTAATTTTAAATTGTGGTAGTGAATTATTGCCGCATCGCTACAATATTTCTTTTTATAACCATTTTGTAAAACAAAATAAGAATATAGCATATCTTCATTCATCATGATATCAAATTTTTGATATCCCCCGATTTTGATGAAG
>CAZLUI010000044.1:0-6290 GCA_964562705.1 uncultured Staphylococcaceae bacterium | reverse complement strand
TATATTTCTCGTCCCCTTAACACGTTGCTGATTTTTGTTGAAAAAATAAGAATGATAATTCAATATATATTAAAAGGTGATTAAAATGACAAAAATACAAGAAATTAGAAAGAAAAGCGGACTAACACAACAAGAAATAGCAAATAAACTTGGTATTTCACAACAAGCGTACGGAAATTATGAAAGAGATGCATTGTCTATTCCTGCTAAAATGATGGATAAGATCGCTAAAATTCTCATGATTGACACATCTCAGCTGATTTATGAACCCGAATTAGAGAATGATTCAATCACTGAATTCCTTCATAAGTCTTTAACCGCCTATCACGCGGTGCATAACGCGATTAGCCTATTAGAAAAAGAAGGATTTAAAGAGTTCAAAGAATCTGAGAGTTGGAATATTAAAGAAGGTGGCAAATACTATGTCACGAAGAATAGAAGCGCTCTTATCGCTTTTATAGTTGGTGACTTATCTCACTATGCTTTTAATATTGCTTCCTGCCATACCGATTCACCCTCTTTAAAGATTAAAGGCAATAGTTTACTTGATTCGGTAGAAGGTAAACGAATCAACGTTGAGAAGTATGGAGGATTAATCAACTATACTTTTTTAGATATACCTTTAAAGATTGGTGGAAGAGTGTTTGTGGAAAAAGAACACGGGATGGAAGAAAGATTACTATCAAGCGACTTCACGGTTAATATTCCTAGTTTAGCGATTCATCATAACCCAACCGTTAACGAAGGAGTGGAACTCAAAACACAAAGTGATATGCTTCCTTTATTGGGCAAATGCGATGACTTATACAAAGCCTTATTGCCTAATGAAAATATCATCGATGCTGATTTATATTGTGTGCCTTTTGTTAAGCCAACCTATACCGGTATTGACTCCGAATTTTTAGTCTCTCCTCGTATTGACAATCTATCTAGTCTATATGCGATTGAGAAGGCCATTAGTGAAGCCAATACCAAAGGTATAGCCATGCTTTACGCCACGGATAACGAAGAGATTGGTAGCCTATCCAAACAAGGTGCTGAATCAATCTTCTTAGCTAATGTATTAGATAGAATTAATATTGCCTTAAATAAATCAAAAGATGATTATCATCAAGCCATATCTAATGGATTCATGTTATCGATTGATAATGGCCACGCCACTCACCCTGCTCATCCAGAGAAGAGTGATCCAGTAGTGATGGCTAAACTCAACCAAGGAGTGGTGATTAAACATCATCCCAATTACGCCACTGATGGCTTTAGTAGCGCCATTGTTAAATCAATCGCTAAAAAGAATGATATCTTAGTCCAAGATTACTACAACAACAGCGATGTCCGCTGTGGCTCAACCATTGGACTAGTTAGTAGCGCTCAACTTGGTATCAATACATGTGATATCGGTTTAGCCCAGCTCGCCATGCATTCTGGCATCGAAACAGTCGGTAAATATGATATTCAAAGAATGATTAATCTCGTTAAATGTTTCTTTGAAACCAATATTGAAATAAACGATAAAGAAACCCTCATTAAGTAATTCTTGCCTTATTTTGTAATCGAATTAGTCTCCTTTTTGCCTTACTTAATAACCTTATTTCACAAATCAGCATATTGCTGCTGTTTAGGATTGACCAGATCATCAATCTTAGTTTAGAATAGATATGCTCTCCGAATCGAATGTAGGAGTGGGGAAACCAATTAATTGGGGGTGAATCATTTTGTGAGAGGAAACTTAATTTCCTTAACCCGTCAGCTAACCTCATAGGAGTCATTAAGCGCACAGCGATTGTTATGCGTTTTTATATGGCAAAAAAGGAGGCTATATGTACATTCTGATTCTAAAAATAGCAGTCGTGCTTTTATTTGGATTCATCGGTGGGAAGATCGCCAGCAAATTGAAATTACCGGAAGTTTCAGGCTATTTAATCTTTGGTATTTTGCTCGGACCATCCCTCGGGTTAATCGTTCCTGATTTTGGAGGTATCGTTACTTCTACTGATCAAGAATCATTAAAATTCATCGGTGATATCGCTCTATCGTTCATCGCTTTTAGCATTGGCTCGGAATTCAATATCAAGAACCTAAAGAAAACCGGGAAAGCGGTCAACATTATCACTTTACTAGAAGTAGTGTTCGCCGTTGCTTTTGTTTTCCTCGCTTTACTATTCGTTCCTAAACCAAGTGATATCACCAATGGCTATGCCCCCTTTAGCAAAGAAAACCTCGCCTTTGTATTAATTTTAGCCTCGATGTCAGCTGCTACCGCACCAGCTGCTACTTTAATGGTCATCCGCCAATATCGAGCCCATGGACCCTTAACCAAGACTATTTTACCGGTTACGGCTCTTGATGATATCTATGGCATTGTTATCTTTGGTCTATTTATATCTATCGCCCAGATTTTGACTTCTAGTACAGGCAATATGCCTTTATGGCTGATGATTACTAAACCACTTATTGAAGTATTTGGTTCGATAATTATCGGCATCATCATCGGTGTGGTCCTCTCATTCATCACTGGTAAATTCGCCAAAAATCGCGATAATAAGCAAGTTCTAGCCGTGATGTCGGTCATGTTCTCAATTGGCATCATTTGGGTACTTAATAATAGTCTTGATTCAGTGGGTATTAGTTTCTCTCCTCTATTGGTTAATATCATGGTGGGGACGATGATCGCTAATCTCGCTAAAAAGCCTCATGAAAGCTTCTCATCAATCAATGATTTAGCAACTCCGATTTATATTCTCTTCTTCACTCTTGCTGGAGCGAGCCTTGATTTGAATATTTTAAAAACTTCAGGCATAGTGATATTGTTGAGCGTTGTCTATATCTTCGCTCGCGGTCTTGGTAAATATACCGGAGCGACAGTGGGAGCAGTAATCGCTCAATCCCCTCCGACGGTCAAAAAGTATCTAGGATTTGGTCTATTACCGCAGGGTGGTGTCTCTTTAGGCCTATTAGTCGTGGTATCGAGTAAAATGCCTGCTTTCTATCAATGGATGGCGACCATCATTATGCTCAGTATCATGGTGTATGAAACTAGTGGGCCAATCTTCGCTAAATTCGCTATCAGCAAAGCTGGTGAGATCAATGGTCTTGACAAATTGCAAGAATTATCCAATCTTGAAGTAGTGGAAAACAAACAAGCGGAAGAGAATATATCTACCGCAGAAGGAGTGTAATATGCAAGTGCTATTTATTGTCTTAAATGACTTATCATACGAAGCAGAAATTTTAAAAGTTTTCATCGATAAAAAAGTTCGAGGAGCCACCATTATTGATAGCGAAGGAATGGCGAAAGCCGTCACGCAAAATGAAGGATTAGATTTCTTCTTTGATGGGCCTTTTGCTAATTCGTTACCGAAGAATATCGGTGATAGTAAAACTTTCTTCACCGTTATTCCAAATGATGAACTACTTAAAGAGCTAGTGGATGAAATTCAAAGATTACTCTATACCTCCAATCAAGAGACTATTGGCTTTATGTTTGCCATTCCAGTCTCTGGTATCTACCCTTTGAAAAAGAAAAATATATAACTAAAATATTCTGAATATATAGACATATTTTCAATCTTTTTTCGATTGTTTTGATAAACAAGAGAAATAAAATATAAGTTGTAAGAATCATCTTGTGCTTATAGAATAGCCATGTTATCAATACTATTGATGATGAGGGGTTAATCATGGATAAAGTCGAACGAAATATTATAGAAGTTAAACACTTAAAGAAATACTTTGGACAGGTTAAAGCTGTTGATGATATTTCTTTTTGCGTTAAAGAAGGTGAACTATTCGCTTTTCTCGGTCTTAATGGAGCGGGTAAATCAACAACCATTAATGTCATCGCTGGTATCTTACAAAAAGATAGTGGAACGGTTCTCATCGATGGAATTGATATCGATACTCACTGTGAAGAAACCAAAACAAAAGTTGGTATCGTCTTTCAAAACTCTGTCCTCGATAAGAAACTAACCGCCTATGATAATCTTTCTCTTAAAGCCGCCTTATATGGGATTAGAGGGAAAGAATTTATAGAAAGATTAAAAGAATTATCGGACTTATTAGAACTTGAGCCACTTCTAAAGAAGACATTAGAAAAGATGTCAGGTGGTCAAAGGCGAAGAATCGATATTGCCAGAGCCTTAATTCACCGCCCTAAGATATTAATATTAGATGAACCAACCACAGGTCTTGATCCTCAGACGAGAATCATGGTCTGGTCATGCCTTAATAAACTGAAAGATAACAAAGAAGTAACCATCTTCTTAACCACCCATTATATGGAAGAAGCTAATAACGCTGATTTTGTGGTCATCTTGGATTCGGGCCATGTTGTCGCTGATGATTTGCCTAATCATCTTAAAAACAAATTCGCTCATGACTTTTTAAAGATTTATGACAAGAGCCCTGAGCTCATTGAAGTCCTAACCAAAGAGAAAATGAAGTTTATCGAAAAAGATGACTTCGTCCGTGTCCAAGTGAAAAGCGTTGAGCAAGGTAAAGATTTTATCATCGCTCATCCATCTTTGTTTAAAGATGTCGAACTATTTAAAGGCACGATGGATGAAGTGTTTTTAAATGTGACAGGAAAATCACTCCCAGGAGGCTCAATCAATGAATAAGAACTTATATGATTTGCTCTATTTAATTAAGCGCAACATCAAGATGTATTTTAAAGACAAAGCTACTTTCTTTGTCTCATTAATTACTCCGGCGATTTTACTGATTTTATTTGTTACCTTTTTAAGGACAGTCTATGTCAGTTCTCTTAATTCATTCATTCCTGAGGAAGTCGACATCTCATCTCGCGTGATTGATGGCTTCACGGCTGGCTGGCTTGTCTCTTCTATTCTAGCCACCTCTTGTATTACCATCGCTTTCTGTAGCAACACTATTATTATCGCCGATAAGGCGAATGGGATTGTTGATGATATCTTAGTCACACCAGTGAAAAAGACAATCCTGTCTCTCAGTTATTTGATTTCAAACTTCATTACGACTTTGATTGTCTGCTTAGCTTGTTTAGCCTTAGGATTTAGTTATATTGCTATTGTTGGATGGTATCTATCAATCAACGATGTCCTGATGATTATCGCTAATACATTCCTATTAACTTTATTCGGTTCGCTTTTAGCGACTATTATTGAATCATTCATTAAATCAATGGGAGCGGGAACCGCTTTATCTACCCTTATTTCTTCAATGTATGGATTCTTATGCGGAGCGTATATGCCGATCTCTCAGTTCACTGATGGCATTCAAACATTTATTAAGTTCTTGCCAGGAACCTATGGAACGATTTTGTTTCGTCATTACTTTGTAAGAGGGGCAACCGAAAAGCTTGCTGAACAATTACCAAGCGAAGCGATCGATGGTCTTAGAGTCGGCTTTGATACCAAGATATCTTTCTTTGGCAACGAAGTATCTAATGGGACTAGTTTCTTAGTGGTCGGACTCACTGCTTTATTTTTGTTGATGACCTATATTGTGATTGTTATCGCGAGAAGCCAAGGGAAAAAGAAGATTCATCAAACCACTAAAGTAACACAACAATAATTATTATTTACTTTGTAAAAGGATAACGCGATCCTTGGGTAAACCGGGGGCTCTTTCAAACTCGTCTATTCTCATTACATCAAAATTTGGAAATAAAGACACCCATTCTTCGGTGGAACGGTTCATCGCTCGAATCACTCCATTCATCGCATAGGTGTTTTTTTCGATTTCTACCATATGGAGCTTCTCAATTAAGTCCTGATTGAGAAGGAAATTAAACTTGAGAAGAATATAGCCTCTTGGTTTGATAATTCTTAACATTTCTTTAATAACTACATCGCTGATACTCGCGGGAACGACATCAAGAAAGTTGGAACAAAAGATACCATCATAACTTTTCGAAGGAATATTTTTTAGAAAGTTTTCATCCCTTTGCTCAAACTTAATATTCTTAATTTCCGATAATTTGACTATTTCATTGCCTTTTTCAATCGCGCTTAGTGAAGCATCAACCCCTAAACAGGATTTGACTTTATCTCCGATTAAAGCAATTTCCATCAAGCATAAGCCTTCGCCGCAGCCGATATCAATAACAGATTCAGAATGGTCGCCTAGAAACTTTAAACATTCATCCAAAGCCGTGTCGATGGTGATATCACTCTTTTGGATTTTAAAAGTGGGATACTGCTTAAAATAATCATCCCAGAATTTGATTGATTGTTGCTTAACTTCCTTAATGTCCATAATAATCCCCTTATTTAATATATTAAGATACACTTTATATTGACCCGCCAATT
>CAZLUI010000043.1:0-6683 GCA_964562705.1 uncultured Staphylococcaceae bacterium | reverse complement strand
CCAGTTGGGAAATCTGGTCCTGGCACAAATTGCATCAAATCAATTGGTTCAACGCGAATATGTCCAATGCGGTAAATTACAGCATCGATAACTTCCTTGAGGTTGTGGGTTGGTATTTCAGTTGCTAAAGCAACTGCGATACCTTCGGTACCATTCACCAAAAGGTTTGGAAATCTAGCTGGCATGACGACAGGTTCGAAGTCAGTATCATCAAACGTGAGCGCCATATCGACAGTGTCTTTATCAATATCGCGAACCATTTCTTCAGCGATTTGACTAAGACGAGCCTCAGTATAACGATAAGCAGCGGCTGGGTCACCATCAATAGAACCATTGTTACCTTGAAAGTCAACTAGTGGGCAATTGAGTTTCCAAGCTTGAGACATACGCACAAGAGCTTCATAGATTGAAGAGTCACCATGTGGATGATATTTGCCCATAACTTCACCAACTGTGTGAGCAGATTTACGAGTTGGTCGATTAAATACGTTACCAGTTTTATACATGGAGAAAATAATCCTTCTCTGGACTGGTTTAAGACCATCTCTAGCATCAGGAATAGCGCGGTCTTGAATAACGTATTTCGCATAAATTGCATAACGTGAACCCATGATTTCTTCAACGGTTTCGTTATGAATATTCTCTTGAATCTCGTTCTCGACGGGTAGGATTTCTTTTTTCTTTGCCATATTATTTCACCTCGTCAATAAAGCTGTCAACTTCGTTGAAGTTAACATTTTCTTCGACCCATTGTCTTCTAATAACAGTGTCATTCCCCATTAAAATAGATATTTCTTTTGCAGCAGTAACTGGGTCTTCAATTGTTACTTTGCAAAGTTGTCGTTGTGCTGGATCCATGGTTGATTCCCATAATTGGCTCTCATCCATTTCGCCTAGACCTTTATAACGAGAAATACGGTAGCCAGCGCCTATTTCTTTTTTTGCTTTTTCTAAGCCAATTTCATCCCAAGCATATTTATAAACCAATTTGTGGTTTACTTCTTTGCTAACTCGATATAAAGGTGGCATCGCCACGAACAATTTACCTTTGGTAATCAAAGGTTTCATATAGTTATAAAAGAATGTAATTAAAAGGGTTTGAATATGAGCACCATCAGTATCAGCATCGGTCATAATAATTACTTTTCCATAATGAGAATTATCAGCTTTAAAATCCTCACCAAAACCAGCACCAATTGTATTGCAAATGGTTGCAAATTCTTCATTTTTGAGCATTCTATCGATGGTAACTGAATCAGTATTCAATGGCTTACCACGGAGTGGTAGAATCGCTTGATGAAGGCGATTACGTCCTTTTCTAGCAGTGCCGCCAGCAGACTCGCCTTCAACGATGAATAATTCATTTTTATCGTAATCTTTCGACTGAGCTGGAGTCAGTTTGTCTGAAAGGATAATATCTGCTTTGGCCTTCTTGGTTGATCTAACTTCGTCTTTTGCTTTTCTAGCAGCAACACGCGCCATTTGCGAGTCGGTGCACTTTTTGATTAGATTGACTGCAAACTCTTTATGTTCATTTAAATAATAACTTAAGTTATTATATATAAAATTATTAATAATTGGCAATGCTTCAGGAGTGCCAAGTTTTTGTTTTGTTTGGCCTTCATATTCAAGCTTTTGCTCAGGAATTCTTAACGAAATAACGGCTGTTAGACCTTCACGAATATCTCCACCTTCTAATTTGGTTTTACCCTTTAGAAGTTGATTTTCTTCAGCATAATCGTTAACTGCTTTGGTTATGCCCGTCTTAAATCCACTTTCATGGGTACCGCCATCTCTAGTTCTCACGTTGTTGGCATAAGAATAGATTGATTCGCCATAATCTTTGTAGCAATATTGCAAAGCAATATCAATTTTGATGGAATCATCTTCACCTTCAAAGGTAATTACTTCATCCATCGGTTCTTTATCTTTGTTCAAATTGTGAATATATTGCTTAACCCCTTCTTCGTAACAAAACTCAGCTTTTTGACCACTCTTCTCATCAAGCACTATAAAGCGTACGCCTTTTAAAAGGAACGCACTTTCTTGGACGTGATTGGAGATTGTGTCGAAAGAGAAATTGGTTGTTGAAAAAATCTTAGAATCTGGTTTAAAACGCACCATTGTACCATGCTTTTTGGTATTACCAATAACCTCTAAAGGTATGGCTAATTTACCACCGTTTTCAAAACAGAGATGGTTTATTTTCCCACCTCTAAAAACCACTACATCGCAGTACTCACTTAAAGCGTTTGTAACGCTTGATCCAACACCGTGTAAACCAGCTGAAGAAGCATATACTTTTGAAGAGAATTTACCACCACTATGAAGGGTGGAGAAAATGAGTTGAACAGCAGGCATTCCGGTTGCCTTATGGATATCAACAGGGATTCCACGACCTTCATCTAATACTGAAACTGAGCCATCTTTATGTAAAGTTATGGTAATTATATTACCATAGCCATTAAGTGATTCATCGATAGCGTTATCAACAATTTCCCAAACTAAATGATGCAAACCACTTGAGTTTGTGGAGCCAATATACATGGCAGGTCTTTTTCTTACGCCAGCTAATCCTTCGAGTATCTCAATATCAGCAGCTGAATAAGATGATTCTTTGTTCGTGTTTTCCATATTATTCCATTCTCTTCAATTTTCAAATGTTGATTATATCAAAGAATTAGTTGAAAAGTAACATACTAATTTAGTATTATGGTAAGGCGAAATTGGAGAAAAATATGGATATTATTTTATATAATATAGTTGTTGGTTTTTGCTCATTATTTTTGGGATATATTTTTGGAAGTATTCCAACAGGAGTCATAATTGGAAAGCTTTTTTACCATCGTGATCCACGTGTTGAAGGCTCCAAAAATTCGGGTGGAACAAACGTTGGTAGACTCTATGGAAAGAAAGCCGGCGTTTTAGTTATCGTTTTAGACATGATAAAATGTGCAATTCCAATGATAACAGTTTGGGCAATTATTTCTTTTTCGTCATTAGACGAAACACTCATTGCAAATTATGGTTCTGGTTTATGGGATAATGGGATTTTATACATCTATTTAGCTCCAGTTGGCGTTGCATTAGGACATTGCTGGCCTTTGTTTGCTGGATTTATCGGTGGAAAAGCAGTCGCAACATTCTGTGGATTTGGTATTAGCTCCAGCTGGCTACTTATCATAGTTGGGGTTACGACTTTCTTCGGCACTCTGAAATTAAAAAAGTATGTCTCATTGGCTTCCATTTTAACAGCAATAATTACAACGATTTCGGCATGGGTTTTGTGCATCCTAAAATACATGATTCCTGGGTTCAATTTTAATATCTTCATGTGGGGTAATGGATCCTTCCTACAATGTGGGTGGGAATACGCTCTTGCAATGACGCTTGTTTCCTTAATGCTAATTTACCGTCACAAAGCAAACATCATCCGTTTGGTTCATCATGAAGAAAGAAAGATTACTTGGATAAAATAATAGTAGTTGTATAGTATATATTTAGTAGTTTTACGTTATGTGAAGAAATTACTCGTAGTTATCCACAATGTTAAAATTGTTTCGATAAATACGAGTTTTTTGATTGACGTTTTTTAAGTGACTAGAAATTCTGCCATCAACACTTCACCTTTAAATTAGAGAGACAAAAATAAGCTTCATAGAAGGTCGTTTTTAGCCTTGTAAGTATCAGTTGTGAGGAATTATTCCACCACCACTTTTAGCGGGCTTAATACGCCATTTTCAATTAGATTTTGCTTAATGATTTTTGGCTCTTATTTTGCTATAAATTTTAAGCAAATTATAGACCCATTTTTTCCACAAAAAAACGCATCATTTTCGATGCGAATTTTTGAATAAATTTTACAGCAATTATTGATTGCGTTTCATTGAGTTCATGACAGCCTTGATTTGTGCTTCAGAAGGCTTTCTGCCCATTTGCATAAACATCGCTCTGATCATATTCTCATTGATTGGTGGGTTTTTCTTTAATTGGACTTTGAAGAACCAACGTGAGACGAAGAAGCCAATAACCAATCCGCCAATTAACGCTCCAATGATGGAAACAACCAGCACCCATATATCAAGATTAATCATTTTGTTTCTCCTTTTTAATTAAGCGCGTCCGTCGTATGCGCCTGTATCTGTGCGTACAAAGATAGTTTCACCATTGTTAACGAATAATGGGACTTTGAGTTGGAAACCAGTTTCAACAGTAGCAAGCTTTGTGGCCTTGTTAACGGTATCGCCACGGATTCCTGGCTCGCAGTCAGTAATCTTCAAGGCAACGTTTGAAGGAAGGGTAATTCCAAGGATTTCATCTTCGTAGAAGAGAATATCGATTTCAGCATTTGAAACGAGGAAGTTAATTTCCCATTCCAATCTGTTTTTGGCGATTTCAATTTGTTCAAATGTGGTATTGTCCATAAAGACTAATGTTTCGCCGGCATCGTATAAATATGCCATTTTTTTCTTGGAAAGAATGGCTTTTTCGACATCGTAGCCACTATTCCTTGCTAATTCAGTGATAGAACCAGTTCTCATGTTTTTGGCTTTTACTTTAGCAACCATTTTACGCATGGCTGTCTTGTTTAGCAAAATATCCATAACTTGGTATAGATTGCCTTCATCAATAAAGTAGTTTCCTGGTCTTAATTCAGTAACGTTCATTGTTTTTCCTCCTAATGAAATAAATTATATCTATTATAATAGATTTTTTAAATAACTGTTGTGCTTTAGTTCTCTATCTAAAGAAGTACTCGGGCCATGTCCAGGATAAATTTTTGTTTCTGCTGGCAAATTTACTAATTTGCGTAAGCTCGAATCAATTGTTCTTTCTGAACCGGTTGGAAGATCACTTCTTCCGATGGAAAGACTAAACAAAGTATCACCAGAGAACAAGATGTTCTCTTCTTTCACATAGAAGCAACAACTGCCTTTTGTGTGAAACGGAGTTTTAATCATTTCAATTTCATAACCTGCTACATCAAACAATTCATAGTCCATAAGCTTAATTGTTTTTTCTGGAACAAATGTTAGTTGGCGATTAAACCAGCCTTTGTTGAAAGCAGATAAATTGTATTTTGGATTTTCGATAACTCCAATCTCGTCTTCTGAGACATATAAACTAGCATTTGGATATGCATTAAAGATATCTTCAAGTGCCGCTATATGGTCAAAATGACCATGAGTTAACAAAACTCCAACAACATTGACATTAATTTTCTGAATATGTTTGATAAGACAGTTATTTACATTGTAACCAGGATCAACGACAATTCCGTCATTGTCTTTGTTATACAAAATATATGTTGTACAAGCTTCCTCGGTTAAGAACCTATCAAGCATTCAGTTATAAAAAATAAGGATTTAATCCTTACTTTTTCTCCTTATGCATTGTTTGTTTATTGCATCTTGGGCAGTATTTTTTCGTTTCCAATCTGTCTGGATGTTCTTTTTTGTTTTTGGTTGTGATGTAATTCTCTTCACCGCAAACTGTGCATTTTAGTGTAATATTATCACGCATTTACGAAATCTCCTCTCGTGTTAAGCAAGAATGATAATATCACAAGAGAAAAAATATATCTACAAGATATTTATATCAATTATAATAAAGATATGACAAATAAATTACCTAGAGAATTAACAAAGAAGATTGCAATTGGAAAAATCTTTATCGGTGGCGCAAATAAAGTTCTAATTCAGTCGATGTGTAATATCAAAACCGAAAAGATTCAAGAAGTATCAGAGCAGATCAATCGCTGTGGCAAATTAGGGGCTGACTTAATGCGTGTTTCAGTTCTTGATGAAAAAGACGCTGGAGCAATCCGTGAAATAAAGAAACTAATCACAATACCATTAATCGCCGATATTCATTTTGATTATCGCTTGGCGATAAAATCCATCGAATCTGGAGCTGATGCCGTCAGGCTAAACCCTGGCAATATCGGTTCAAAAGAGAACATCAAAAAGGTTGTTGATTTGTGCAAAGAAAAACATGTTCCGATCAGAGTTGGAATTAACTCTGGATCATTAGATAAAGAAATCGACGACTCAACCAATGTTGTTGACGCCAAAGAACTTATTGCCTCAGCCAAAAAGACTGTGGCAATATTAGAAAATTTAGGTTTCTATGACATTGTCATATCTTTGAAAGGCAGTCATGTCATGCAAACAATCAAAGCTTATGAGTTGGCAAAAGATGAATTTAGTTATCCACTGCATTTAGGCATCACTGAAGCTGGTCCAAAAGATATCGGACTGGTCCGAAGCGTTGCCGGTTTAGCGCCCCTTCTTATCAAAGGCATTGGTGATACAATTCGTATTTCCCTAAGCGATGACCCAGAAGATGAAATAAGAGCCTGTAGAAGGCTATTAAAAGATATTGGGTTACGTAATGACTACCCAAACCTGATCTCGTGTCCTACATGCGGTAGAACCCAAGTAAATTTGATTCCACTCGCCAAGCGCGTGACAAAATTCTTAGAAGACAATAATATTCAAAAAACCGTCGCCGTAATGGGCTGCATTGTAAATGGACCAGGAGAAGCTAAAAGAGCTGACATTGGTTGTGCAGGTGGCGTTGGTAAGTGGGTTATTTTCAAGAAAGAAAAAATCATCGCCACAGTCAGCGACGATGATATCTTCGATCGTTTAACAGCAGAAATTCTTAAACTATAAAGGCCT
>CAZLUI010000042.1:0-6742 GCA_964562705.1 uncultured Staphylococcaceae bacterium | reverse complement strand
ATGATAGCGCCAGAGGCGTTAGCAAGCATAATATCACTTTCAGTGATAGCACCAGCGGAACAGTGAATGACATTAATCTTCACTTGTTCATTTGATAGTTTATCAAGTGAGGCTTTAACTGCTTCGGCAGAGCCGGTAGTGTCAGCTTTAACAACAAGGTTAACAATTTGGACTTCACCTTCGTGAATACGATTATATAAGTCATCAAGAGTTAAACCACCGGAAGAATTTTGTTCTTCTTGTTTTTTAAGTAAGGCGCGTTTGAAGGCGATATCACGAGCTTGTTTTTCATTTGGGAAAGCCATGAAGTGATCACCAGCATTTGGTACTTCGCTTAATCCGATAACACACACTGGGGTGGATGGAGTTGCGACCTTGACGATCTTCTTATATTCGTTAGTCATACGACGGATTTTGCCATAGGCAGTTCCGACAACGACATAGTCTTGGAAAGATAAAGTACCATTTTGCACTAATAGAGTAGCTTTTGGGCCTTCACCTTTGTCTAAGTTTGCTTCAATAACCGTTCCAATCGCAAAACGATTTGGATTGGCTTTTAATTCGAGCATTTCAGAAACAACAAGAATGGATTCAAGTAAGTTTTTAATGCCGATGTTCTTCTTTGCAGAAATTTCACAGCAGATGTTTGATCCGCCATATTCTTCAGGAATAATGTCATAAGACATTAATTCGTTTTTAATACGTTCTGGATTAGCACCTTCCTTATCAATTTTGTTGATGGCGACAATGATTGGAACACCTGCCGCTTTTGCGTGGCTAATAGCTTCCACCGTCTGTGGCATGACGCCATCATCAGCAGCAACAACAAGGACAACAATATCGGTGACAGCAGCACCACGGCTTCTCATAGCCGTGAATGCTTCGTGCCCTGGAGTGTCTAAGAAGGTAATCTTTTGACCATCGATTTCTTTTTGATAAGCACCGATAGCTTGGGAAATACCACCAACTTCACTATCAACTAGTTTTGAGCTACGGATAGCGTCAATAAGAGTTGTTTTGCCGTGGTCGACGTGGCCCATAATCGTGACGATTGGGGCTCTTGGTTTTAAATCTTCTTTTTTGTCGACGATTTCAACTTCTTCGAAGTTTTCTTCGCTGACAATTTTTTCTTTCTTATAGTCATAACCAAATTGAAGACAGACAAGACCGATAGTCTCATCGTCAAGAGTTTGGTTAATTGTAACCATTTTCTTATTTAAAAATAAGAATTTGATTATTTCGGTAACATTCAATTTTAATTCATTAGCTAATTCTGAAACGCTCATGTTATGGGTATAAACGAATACTCCATTATTAACTTTTGGGTTAATTTCTTTTTTAGCAGTGTTATTTGCAGGAATATTACTGCGGCGAAAATCTTTTTTGTTTTTGTTTTTTATCATTGAGTTATTTTCCTTCCTTAATGAATTTCCTTTAAGAGCAAATCGTAAATGGAATCATCGACTTCGGTTTGAAAGGCTCGACTGAGAACTTTTTTCTTTCTAGCGATTCCAATAGCTTCTTTACTCTTTAGGATATAAGCCCCTCTTCCAGGTGCTTTGTCGGATGGATCAAACGATATTTTTCCATCATTCGACTTAACAACGCGAAGAAGACTATCCTTTGGATACATTTTGTTTGTAGCTAAACATTTCCTCAATACAATCTTCTTCATAAATAACCTCAATTATTTCTCGTCGTCTTCGTAGTACTTATCGTACTCATCGTAATCGATGTCGTCATTATCCTTATCGAATGAATCGTTGTCTGACACTTCATTCTCAAGGCTTTCAAGTTCTTCTTTGGTATAAATATCCATTTGTGGAGCCACTTTCTTTTCAGATGGTTTCACGACCTCTTCGTGAGGTTGTTCAATATCAGTGATATTGTGTGGACGTTTGGATGATTTATGAGTTGGCTTAAAGGCTTCTTTCTTTTTATCATTTTCAAGAGCTGCTTCTAAGCTTTCAAGAGTTGTAGTTGTATGAACAACAGTTGTGGTTGGACGGGATTCTTCTTCCTTAACTGGTTCTTCAACTTTCTTCTCTTCCACCACTGGTGCTTCCACCACTGGTTTTTCTTCCACGACATCTTCATCAAGAATTTGTTGTGGTTTAAATTTTTCAAATCCATTTGAAAGAGTAACTTCAGGTTTAACTTCTTCGTTGACATGAGCAGATCTAACTTGGGCTAAGTAGTTTTCGTATGTTTCTTTCTTAACACGAGTCTTATCTTCCTCTTTCATTTGATCGACTGATTTAAATTCGATGTCGGAAAGATTTGCCATCTCTCTTTCTTCATGAATATCAATTGACCAACCGGTTAAACGGCAGGCAAGACGAGCGTTAGCGCCTTTCTTGCCAATGGCAAGTGATAATTGATCATCTTTGACGATAACAATTGCTTTCTTCTTACCATCTTCGTTTAAAGAATCGCAAAGGTGGACATATGTAACTGTGGCTGGACGTAGAGCATCAACAATAAATAAGCCTTCATTGACGGAGAAAGGCATAATATCAATCTTTTCTTTGTCTTGAGTGTTGCCTAGTTGTTCAACGATTCTTTTAATAGCGACACCATTGACACCAATACAAGCTCCAACACAATCAACGTTTGGATCATTGCTATAAACAGCAACTTTACTTCTGATACCAGCTTCACGAGCAAGAGCTTTAATGATAACTGTGCCATCATAGATTTCATGAACTTCTTCCTCGAATAAACGACGTAAGAAACCTGGATCGGAACGTGAAACTTTAATCATTGGTCCTTTTTCAGTTGTGGAAACGTTAGCGACGAACATGCGAATTGTATCGCCTGGTTTAAAGGTTTCCTCACCAATTAGGTCACGACGGGATAGATAAACTGATGCGCGTCCTAAAATAACAACGACACCGCGTTCATCACAACGGTCGACTGTACCGGTGATCATTTCATTGATTTTATCTTTATTTGCTTCATATAAAGCGAGTTTTTCAGCTTCAGCAATCTTTTGTCTTAAAATAGACTTAACTGCGACAGCTGTGATACGTCTTAATGATTCAACATTGACTTCAATTTCACAATCATCACCAACTTTTAACTTCTTATTAATCTTTTTAGCTTCAGCTAAACTAATTTCAAGATAATCAACTACGACTTCTTCGACAACTTTCTTGACGATAACTAATTTGATTTCACTTTCGTTAATGGTTACTCTCACATCAGCGTCATCATCACCATCGATTTCTTTAATATAAGCTTTTTTAATAGCTTCTTTTAAAGCTTCGATAATTGATTCTTTTGAAATTCCTTTCTCGGCTTCAATTTGATCTAAAGCCTCAATAAATGCTTTCCCATCCATTGTTCAATCCTCCTATTAGAATTTGATGGCTAATCTAGCCTTATCAATGTCTTTGCGATTAATTTCTGCTTTGATAAGACGAGTTTTTTCTCTGTATGATAATGTGACTAAATCTTGAGTTACAATGTCCATATTGCCTTCAAGAATATTGGCACCTTTGTAAGGATTAGCTAAATGCAAATTGACGTATTTACCGATGTAATTCTCGAGTTTTGCAACATCAATTTGTTTCTCCGCCCCATAAGATGAGACGTCAAGCATATATTGGCCAGAGATTAAATCTGCCTCATCTAGTAATGGCGAAATCAAATCATTAACCGCCACAATATCATCGAGTGAAACGACATCATCTTTGTCGATTAACACACGGAGATAATTGGTGCCATTTTCATGAGTGTATGTTACTGATACATTAATGTATCCTAACTCACGAATAGGTTTTTCGATGATTTCTAAGACTTGATTTTCAATGCTCATAAAGCCTCCTAACAAAGACAAAGAGTGGCCGTCAAGCCACTCTTGTTCAGAGTTTGCTCAAGATAAACTTGAGTAAAGACAATATATCATTTTTAGAAAAATATGCAAACATTTTCGTGCGTACGCATAATAATAGAAGATAAAGACTTGCAAAAAAGAATGACGATATATATAATTTATCGTGCTTTGTAAAGGAGTTACAGAATGCGTAAATTTATTTCACCAATTATCAATATTTTGTCTCTAATTCTCGTTGGAATCGCTTATGGCTTAGCCGGTATCACCGCTGCTTATAACGCTAACGATGTCAGTGTTGGCAACTATTACCAACTAGTTTGGCACAATCAAAATGCCTTCAACCTTGTTGGCTTCTTCTTAATTATTGCTGCTTCGGTTATGGTTCTAGTTACCTTTATTCCAAAAATTAGAAAATTCACTAGTTTGCTAACAGCCGGACTTCTCATTGCCGGTGGTGTCATGGCTCTCATGGCTCCAGCTAAAATTCAAGAAGTTGCAAGTTCAAACTTAGCCTTAGTTATTCAACCAGGTCTAATTGGAATGGTATCACTACTATTTGTTGCCGCTTTCTTCTCACTTGTTATATCCGTGATTGAATTCATTACAAAAGAATAACAATTAATTAATTAATTAATAAAACGTCTCCTAAGCGAGACGTTTTTTGTTAAATAATCCGACATATATCAAACATTTATTTCTTTTAAGGATGAGGCGTTCAATCTAGAGGCTTAATCTAAACTGATTTAGACGATTTAAACTTAACATAGGAATTAAACTAGTAAGCAATAATTTAAGGCCTCTAATGGCCTTTCTATTTGTGGATTGCAAAATAAAAAGATATAGCAAGCTATATCTAATTATCGTTATTAAATTATTTATTCAGCTTCAACCTTGCTAGGTCTTTTGAATAATGGAACTCCAAGTTCTGGGCAATAGAAGTCACATTTTAATGTTGGGTAAATCCAAACTAGTGAGAACAAGAAACTGAATGTTCCAATGACGATGCCAATAGTCCAACCGGCCGCGTGATTTGTTACTTCGGTTCCTAAAAGGAAGAAGACCATGATAATCAAAGCAGCTAAGCAGAGGTTTTGGGCAAGTAGAATCCAAGAGAGGGATTTGACTGGTTGAAGTTTTGATTTTGGCATAACAAACGGGAATGCTTTAGCAATTAGAACAATGCCAAGAACAATAGAACAAATGGCAAAAAGGAAGAACATCATTCCTGCAACTTGATTTGAGTAAAAGGCAATAGTTTGAACAAGCACATCGTCACTGTTAAGCATCAATCCACTTGTTTGATAGAAAACGAGAAACAAAACAACGGCTACTATACCTAGTAAACTTCCAACAGACATAATTAATGATGACAAACGGAAGTTGTTCAAGGTTTTGAGAAATTCTTTCATATTGATACCTCAATGTATTTATACATTAATTATAATGAATTCAAAATAAATGACAACATTAGATTTTAGTTACGAAAAGAAAAGAGGCAATCGCCTCTATTCTTGTTTGATTTAACTATGTTAATAACTAATTTTCATCATCGTCTTTATCTTCTTCGTCCTCGTCATCATCATCTTCATCAGCGACTTTACAGTCGACAGTGTCTTTGATTTTGATGCCAATATCGGATTGATGCAAAACATCATCAATAATATGAGTGATTGGATAATAAACAGGGATAAATAGTAAGATCACCCAAAGAATATGCCATAAGCCAGTTAACATGCTAAGAAATAAGAACAATCCTACGCACAGCATAACGACATTAAACTTTGAAAATTTACGAGTATAGATAGCTCCAACAAAGGAAGTTATGACAAATGGAATGAAGAACACAGTCCAACCAATTGCCCATCCACTTGGATTAGCAAAACCATTGGCTGGTGTCATCAAAAACCCCATTACCATATAAGCTGCAATACAAAGGAATAAGATCGAACTGAATAATACTCCTTCAATTTTGGCCCATTTCGACATGCGGAATTTTCTTTTGCCATCTTTGCCAGTAACAACGATACCTTTATCCCCAATATGGATGTTACCGCTTTTGCCATTGATATGAATTCCGCCGCCTAAATCGACTGTGTCGCCATCTTTGCTTTCGATATGAATCTTGCCTGGTTCAATATGAATATGATCACCTTCTTTTGAAGTGTAATCTTTTCCTTTAGATTCATCTCCGACGTTTTCTGATTTAGTTTCTTTATGAACACTATCGTCAGGATTTGCCTCTTCAGCAGTTTCCTTTTCTTTCATTTCTTTAGCAATTTCTTCCACTGATTCATCAGTATCAAGAAGTTTATCCAATGAAACACCATATAGTTTTGCAAGACATATTAAGTTATCAGTATCAGGGGAAGCTTCCGCTCTTTCCCATTTACTAACAGCTTGACGCGATAACCCGAGTTTGTCTGCAAGTTCTTCCTGCGAGTATCCGTATTTTTTCCTTAGTTCGACTAAGCGATTGGCAATTTCAATATTCATTTTTTCTGCCCTCCAAATTTTCTAAGGCTATCTTAAAGTAAATGTCTGTGGTTGCTCTACCTAGTTTAGTTTTCAATTTCGCAACTTTTGGTTGCATATTCTAGTTTACAAGTAGTTTATTCTCTCAAGAGAATACTATTTTTCTTTAAAAAAGACATTCAAGCCGGTTTCATTATCTTTATGACGTTGAATTTCTTTATCAGTTAAGGTCACAAAACATTCAAAAGTGCCGGAGATTAGGCATCTAGTTAAATGTCCTCCCACCACTTTATTATCTTTGCCAGCACATCCAATATGAAGATGCAGATATGGTTGGTTATTGTTAATGCTAAGGTTACCTAAACAACTCACGATTTCATATTCACCATTATAATCAGTGGATTCATATTTCTTTTCTGACACAGAATATAA
>CAZLUI010000041.1:2981-6768 GCA_964562705.1 uncultured Staphylococcaceae bacterium | reverse complement strand
ATCGACATCATCTTGGTGAAATCGATATCGAGGTTCGCCAGAAATGTCATCGACCTGCTTTCGATAATCCAAGAGCTAAGGGTGAACGGAGTCGAGGTTCTCTTTGAAAGAGAAGGATTGTCTTCCCTAGACGTCAAATGCGACTCTTACCTAACCATGTACGCAAAATTCGCCGAAGAGGAAATAGTCTCGATGAGCAAGAACGTCAACTGGAGGAATCAAAAGGACTTCAGGGACGGCAGGTACAAGATCAATGCCAGCCAAATGCTCGGCTTCCGCTACGACGAGAACAGAAAAGTCGTCATCGACGAAGCCGGGGCCAAATGGATAAGAGAGATATTCAAGCGATACGCGAACGGGCAAACCCCTGCCGAAATCGCAGAATTTTTGGAAGAAAACCACGTTAAAACAGGGGTCGGGAACCCGAAGTGGTCCTCAAGCTCGGTTCATGCCATCCTTCGCAACGAGAAATACGTGGGTGATGCCGTGATGCAGAAATTCTACATCGAAGACAACCTTACACATAGACGAGTCACAAACAACGGTCAGAAAGATAAATACTACGTAAAAGATGGCCATGAGGGAATTGTCGACAGGTCCACTTGGGATAAGGTCCAAGAAATGATTAGCGCGAACGCAAGGAAATACAAAATCTTCAAAGGGAACTCGCAGGACTTCGTGACCGAGTACACGCATTTCGGCTATTGCCCCTACTGCCACGGGAACTACAGCGCAAAATGGAACCGAGACGTCCGAATGCTCTATTGCGGTTCGAACAGGACTAGGAAGCTATGCAAAAACAGCGAGTCCGTCTTCGTAGAAGACCTCGACAAGATAATCCCAATTCAAGTCAAAAAGCTCAAGGACAATGAATCTTTGTTTAAAGAGGCTTTGTTAAAGGTTTTTGAAGAGGATCGCTCGGAAACCCAACGCAACCAAATAAAAGCCTTAGAAGGCGAGCTGGAGGCCCTGCGTGCCAAGTCAATCAAGTTCTCTAGATACAAGGACCCGGCCTTCGATGAATTAAAAGCAGAAATCAAAAGAAGCATCTCCTTAAAAGCGAAAGAAAAAATGGTGATAGAGAACGAGATAATCACAAAGATGAATCCTCAAGCCAGAGCGAAAAACATAATAACAGAACTGAGGAATTTCCCGGATGGCGATTCCATTGGAAAGTACGAGTTTAAAAAGCTCTTCAAAAGGGTCGCCATTTACAAAAGGGATAAACTGGTCTTCATCATTGGGAGCGAGGACATGTCAAAACTTCCAAGAAAGATAGAGTCTTCCTTCACTTGCTGTTACAAATACAAGATCAGGAAGACGACGTTCATCTGCAATTTCGGCATTTACATCAACCGTTAAAAGCAAGAAAAAAACACCTAGGTCCCGCGAGGAATCTAGGTGTTTTCTTTGTTAATAAATCAGGTGCGTATTAGTAGTTCGAATAACCATACCGGCATTGGTTATTCAAACTTTTTGTTTTTCTTCTTTTTCTCATTTTTGGTGAAAACATGCGTAAATCGTAGAGCTTTTTGGTTTTGCTTAAACCTGCTAATTGAGGTCTAATGAATGTCAAACCAAGTTAAACGGGTGCAACAAAAAAGCGACAACCTTACGTATTGTCGCTGTTTAAATTGAATGGTGCCTCCACGCAGAATCGAACTACGAATTGATCCTTACCATGGATCCGTTATACCACTTAACTATGGAGGCAAGCGAAGTAAATTATATATTTATACTTCTTCTTTTTCAATAGGTTTATTCGACGAGTTCGCCAAATAAATCATAAATAAATGCGGATGTTATTTTAACTTCGACATTTTCGCCTTCTTTTAGAGACTTCTTAGATGTGAAGGAAATGTTGCCATCAATATCATCTGGAGCGTTCCAATAGCTTCTAAGCCCATATACTTTATTCTTCTCATTATATGAAATGACAATTCCCTTCATCACTTCGCCGATATGCTTCTTGTTATTCTCATAAGATATCTTCTTTTGCACATCCATAATCTTATGTAGTCTAGCAATCTTTAGATTTTCTTCAACTTGGTTAGGATAATCAAAAGCTTTCGTGCCGTCTTCACGAGAATAGGCAAAAGCGCCCATATGGTCGAAGTGATTGTCTTTGGTGAATTTCACTAATTCGATAAAATCGTCTTCAGTTTCGCCTGGAAAACCAACGATGTATGTCGTTCTAATTATCGCATGAGGAATTTTCTGACGAATCTTGTTAATTAAGGCTTGATATGTTTCCTTCGTGCCTCTTCTTAGCATTCCTTTTAAAACGTGGTTTGATGCGTGCTGTAAAGGAATATCAAAATAAGGTGAGACTCTTGGATTAGCAGCGATGAAATCAATTAATTCATCACTAATCTCATCTGGATATAAATACAAAAGTCGAATTGATTCAAATTCATCAAACTTAAGCACTTCTTTTAGAAGTGTGATAATGTTTGTTTCATCTTTCATATCACTGCCATATCTAGTTGTATCTTGAGAAATAAGCACAAGTTCTTTAATGTTTTGATCCGCTAAAAGTTTGGCTTCTATTTTTAAATCTTCTAGTGGCCTACTTCTAAAATGGCCACGAATAAGTGGGATAGCGCAGTAGGCGCAACAATTGTTGCAACCTTCACTAATACGAAGATAAGCCATATAACTTGGGGTGGATAATAATCTCACAAAAGGATTGAGTTGGTTCACTTCCACTTTGTCTTCTAATAAATGCATCAACATTTCATTTATATGAGGATAATCTTTGATAGAAACCCAAAGATTAACTTCCGGAATCGCTTCTTTTAGTTCCTCTTTATAACGTTCCACCATACAACCAGTAACGACAACTTTCTTGCCGTATTTGATGACATCGAGGATATTTTCAATGCTTTCTTTTTTACTAGCTTCGATGAAACCACATGTATTAACGACGATGATGTCGCTATCTTCAATGGTGTTAACAATCTCGAAATTAGAATTTTTCAACATGCCTAAAATCATCTCGCTATCGACGAGGTTCTTCGCGCAACCTAGTGAAATAATTCCTACTTTATACATTTTGAATTCCTTTTTTGAGATAGTACTTCAACAATTTGAAGTCTTTAAGTCTAATTGTCCAGTTGCTCTCATTAAGAGAGGATGGAGTATTTATTCTAGCATGATTGTTCAAATGCATGAAATCGCCAAATGAGATAATAACATTTTCAAAGTACTTAAAGGCGTAAATAAGCATCATATCTTCTAATGAACGAGCATTTATACTTAACGAGGCAAAATAGCGTTTGTAGGCACTCTTTTGGCTCATTTTTAAAGAAATAATAAAGCCGCTGAGTGTCATATTGTCGTGGGTGCCAATATAAGTGATCTCATTAGGAAGCAACTTGCCTTCAAGTTTTCCCATTTGTATGATGTTATCTAAATTGAATTCCAAAACATTCATGCCAGGAAGTTTATAATGCTCTTTTAAGCGATAAACTTCAGGACGAAGGTCGCCTAAATCCTCAGCGATGATATCGATATTAGGATATTTTGCAAATAGTAAATCAAAGATTTCATAGCCAGGAGCTTCAAGCCACTTGCCAATTCTGGCGTCTTCATATTTTGCATCAATCACATAATAGGTATCAAACGCTCGAAAGTGATCAAGACGGATGCGATCATACAAAGAGGAGGCATAACCGATACGGTCTACTAGGAATGCATAATCATTCTTCTTTAATTCAACAAAATTATAGATTGGATTGCCCCATCTTTGCCCAAGTTTAGAGAAATAATCGGGTGATACCCCCGC
>CAZLUI010000041.1:0-2881 GCA_964562705.1 uncultured Staphylococcaceae bacterium | reverse complement strand
AAATAGTTTTCAAAAGCTTCTTGATAATATGGTTCTTTGAAACTTCGGACTTGTTCATAATTGATATGAGATTTACCAACTCGGAATGATTTTGGCTTCTTAATTAGACCTTTGGCATGTAAATCATCTAAAGATAGATACAATTCTTCAATCGCATAACTGGAGAACGGCTGATACGGACTATGTCCAAAGCTGATGGGATTAAGTGGCAATATTTGCCAAGTATTAAACCCATTATCTTTCAATATGCGGATAAAAGAAAAGGCTTCTTTTCCAAATTCGCCGATCCCGAATTTTCCAGGAAGAGAAAAGATAGGTAAAAGAAGTCCTTTAGTGTTCATTAGCAAAAGCTACTCTTCGATAGAGAAGCAACGAGCCATATAATCAGAATGGTCAACGAATGGGTTGCGGTTTCCTTGAATTTGCTCGACAGTGTCGTTACGAAGTTTTTCGGTCTCGCTGACTGGATCAAGCTTGTTCCATTTGACAAGCATCGCTTGAACTTCGCTGATTGAATATGAGGAGTTGAAGACATTAGCTAAATTTAAATTACCTAAATAATCAGCAACTGGAGTATCTTTATATTTTGAGTTATCGCCTAAGCCACTGGAATAGTGAACATAGACATACATTAAAATACGGGCAATGTCACCTTTGAATTCATCGGCTGGTTCAACTTTTTTAGCAAAGGCATCATTAGTGTCAGTTTTAATAGAGTATGGACCGCCATCACCATGTGTAAAAGTAGTTTCGCTTTCACTAAATTCATAGAATTTGCCGCTTCCACGGTAAGTGTTGAGTTCACTGGTGCAAGGACGAATATGATATAAATCACTACCGCCACCTTTATAACCATTACCGTCAACATAATGAGTGCCGTCAGCTTTGTTATGAGTCCACATACTGGAAGAGTTTGCACATGCCCAAACGTGCTCACGAGAAACACTAGTGCCTTTCGAAACTAATTTTCCAGAGTAAAACATCTCGTTTTGAGTTGAGCTAGTGCCACTTTGGTCGATACTTCTTGGAGAAGTGCCAGCTTGAATATAAGAGACAAAGCGAGCGTAAGTGATGTAAGTCGTGTGTTTATCAATCACGATTTCGTGAAGTTTGACAAGTAAACGTGGTCCACTTAATTCAGTATCAATTCCATAATCATCGGTTGTGCCGATACTATCGCTAGTTGTTTGGCCACAGCCTGTTAAACAGATTGATACTCCAAGTAATGGTAGTAAGAATGCTGTTTTAATAATTTTTTTCATTGTTTGTTATTCCTTTCGTTAATCATTTAACAATCTCAACTATTATTTTACACGCATATGCGCTTAGGTCAATAAACGGATTTTTGTTAACTAGCTAAAATACATTAAATTTAATTCTCAAGCCATCTTTTTTTGCGGTTAAAACCAAGATAGATAAGCAGAAAACCCTCGATAACAAATGCAAGGGCGATTGCGACAGTTGAAACGATATATGTCCAAGAGAAAACCGCGACGTCTTTACTCGAGGCATTTAGATTTTGATACATTGGCCAAGCTAGAACTGAAGAAGTGAACGCTAACGCTAACCCAGCAACAGCAATGCCAAAGAGAAAAAAGAAAATTGGGTTCTCTTTTTTGTGAAGTCCAAATCCAATGAAAACAATGATTGAAAAAATAGCTGCAACAATACCGCCAATTTGACCGATAGCAATAAACGTATTGCCAACAATTTTGACATCAGGTTGACCGCTGACACCAAAGCCAACTTGGTAACCATAAACTATCTTAAGAACACTATGTGTTAAGCCATTAGTGTCAGCAAAATATGGCAAGAACAAAAAGCCAATATAAACAAAAGCTAAAACACAAGAGGTAATTAATAAACCAAGAAAGTGTTTTCGTCTCATTATTTAAGTCCTAATTGATGCATAAATAAATCAAATGATTTTTTGCCTATTTGATCATCCTTAAAAACGGCTGTATTCATTAGTATGCATTTGCAAATTTCGTTAACTTTTCCGATTACTGATTCGTGAATATTTTTTACTCCTCTAAGAGGCTCGATAAATGGAACAAAGTCAACCAAATCCGGATAAAGTTCAAGGTATTTTTCTTTTGAGATATTGTGTTTTAAAACTTCCTCTATTGCTTTAAGTTGACGATTCAGTCGAGCAGGGAGAATAAATTTACCTGCCGCTTCAATTAAGCCAATACCTTCTTTTTTAATCATGAAATATTCTTTGTGAGCGTGAAACACGCCATCAGGATATTCATTTGTTGTGAGATTGTTTCTCAAAATTATATAGGCGCGATAACTGCCATTAATCTTTTGAACAAATGGGGTGATGGAATTATGCTGTTCATTATTCGAAAAAGCTATGATACCAGAAGCGGAGTCGTTATACTTTTTCCAAGAATGGACAACATCCTTAACAAAGTTAAGCACTTCATCTCTATCTTTGCCTTCCACTCTAATCGATGAGTTATACCAATCAAGAATTCCAATCTCTAAGGAAGGATGCTTTGGATCTTCATATATAGCTTTCAAATCACGTTTCATCATTGGAAAAATGTGTTCGCCACCCTGAAAATGTTCATGGGTGAGAATGCTTCCACCAGTAATTGGTAAATCAGAGTTTGAGCCAATCATAAAATGAGGGAACAAATCCACAAAATCAAATAGTCTTGTTAGATTATCATCGCTGACCACCATCGGAGTATGTTCTTTTTTAACAAGAATAAAATGGCGATAAAAATAGCCATAGGGTGAATACTGCATGAACCATTGCTCGGAATTAAACGTAAGAGGAATAAACCTAATGTTTTGACGAGCAGGGAATTTTTCTTTACCCCAATAGCCAAGGTTTTCATAGCAAATTAGACAACTTGGATATTTGCTG
>CAZLUI010000040.1:0-6789 GCA_964562705.1 uncultured Staphylococcaceae bacterium | reverse complement strand
ATCTTTGGCATTATAATGTAATCTAACATCTTGAATAGGTTGAAATAAGATAGAATGGTAATTGACAAATTGTAAAGTTATAACGAAATGAAATATATTAATATATTTAATAAAGCAAAGGGTGGAGACACCATTTCGCTTACTCTATATTCAGTTGAACAAATCCTCATGACAAATGCGGACTATGTTTCTTTTTGTAACGAGAAGATTAGACTTAGAAAAGAATTTGAAAAAGAATATAAACCATTGTTTAAAGGTAACCTATCGTTCAGGGTTTATTTAGAAAGCCTAACGAACTCCATTTTGAATAACAAACCATTTTATTATGAGCATGTCAAATGGTTTGAAGATCAATCGGAGAGAGTTAAAGAAGAAATGACTATAAAGATAAAAGCTTTCCTTGCTCTGCATTCATCAATAGAATCCCATCTTCTCTCATTTATTTGGAATAGCAATAACAATATTAATGAGTGTTTTACGAAAATTAGATTGAAACCTTTTTATCTTAAAGGAATTTTCAAAGATATATTTCAATTAAAAAATAGCCAAGTTGGACTGACAATGTTCTTTGAGTTAAATAAAGAAAGCATAAAAATATTTGTTGATGAAGTGAAAGATGATTGGGGAGAAAAAATCTGTTATTTCCAAGATGTAGCAATTTATGAAGACAATCAGGTTATTTTTTCATCGATTACTCATGAAGACCACTATTCCTTTTTACGATAAATTATAAAAGTCAAAAATAAAAAAACCTTTTGCTCCCAAATAGTTGATTAAACTCCCAAAAATTAACAAAAACGAGAGAATAATGTTAACGCTAAAAAATTTTTATTACTTTTAGAGGCTTGTTTCCTGCCATAATATCAAATTAAAAATAGCTTAATTATTTTGATGCTTATTTTTCTGAGCCCTGCTTTTTTTCTTTTTAAATAACAAATGTTGTTTTTGAAGAAAAAAGATTCCATCATTTCACGTGATTTTTTGAATATGGGAGTAAATTTATACGCTTTTGCTATCTATTTATTAAAATAACTGCTAATCTTTATCGATGAAATTTTTACAATTTAATGAATTACAAATTCAAGACTACCTAAAAGACAATATTGTTCGTCTCAAACTTGAGACTCCAACTCCTATACAAGAAGCTGCTATCCCATATCTATTAGAAGGCTACGACCTTCTCGGCCAAGCCCCTACTGGAACGGGGAAGACTTTTACTTACGCTATCCCGATGCTTAACAAGATTCCTGATAACAGCGAAGAAGTCCATGCGATGATAATAACTCCAACTCGTGAGCTTGCTATGCAAAGTGCAGATGAGATTAGGAAACTTCTCTACAAAAAAGAAGGCATCTCAGTTATTCCTTTGTTTGGAGGCGCTCCAATCCAAAGACAAATCTTAGCCTTAAAACGTAAACCAAATGTCGTGGTGGGAACCCCAGGAAGATTGCTCGACCATCTCAATCGTCACACCTTGAAGTTAGACAATATTGATACTTTAGTTATAGATGAATGTGATGAACTCTTAGATATGGGTTTCATCAAAGATGTCAAAAAGATTATTAGCTTTATCAAACATGAGCATCAAACTGTTCTCTTCTCTGCCACAACGAATAAAGAAGTCAAAGCGGTGAGCCGTGAGATTCAAAATAGTGATCTTAAAAGCGTTAAAGTAGAACGCGAAAAGCAAAATCCAATTCATCAATATCTCATCAAGGTTAAAGAGGAAGAAAAGTTTGATTCTCTTACCCAATTATTGACTGAATTAACATTTAATTCTGCGTTTATCTTTGCTAGAACCAAACGTAAAGTTAGTAAATTACAAAAACAATTAACTATGTTAAAGATTCCTTGTGTCTGCCTTCATGGAGACTTAAGACAAGGAAAAAGAACATCAGCGATGAACTCTTTCAAGAAGAAAGAAGTTCCAATCTTAATTGCCACCGATATCGCTGCTCGCGGTATCGACATTAGCAATGTAGATATTGTCATTAATTACGATGTTCCAGAGCAAGATGAATTCTATCTTCATCGCATCGGACGAGTCGGAAGAGCGGATTCACTAGGCTCTTCATATGTCTTCATCAATCGACATCAAAATCATCTTGTTGCAATCTACGAAAAGATGACTAGCGATACACTAACATCCTATGAGTTAGGAAAGAAAGAAGGTTTAACCTTTATGGAAAAGAAATTATTAGAAAAAGCCCAAGACTATCTAAATGGAGATTTAAGCGAACTTGAATCGGCGATTAGCGAAAAAGCTAAAGAATTAAATGTCAGTGAAATCACTCTTGCCGCAGCCTTAGTCAAAGCTGCTCAAGTCTCACAAGAAGAAAAGAAAGAAGAAAAATCTCCTCGTCGCGAAAGCCGTCACGAAGATATTGTTTTTAACAAGATTGATAACACCCAAAGATTCTTCATCAATATTGGGGAAATGGATGGAACTGATAAGAAAGACCTCATGCATTTCTTGATTAAGTACACTCCAAACTTAACTGAAGAAGATTTCGCTGATGTGTATATTAAAAACACTTTCTCATTCTTTGAAGTTCGAGATAGTTTTAAAGATGAAATCATGGAAAAAGTTAACAACATTACCTATGGCAGCAGAGAAGTTCATGTTGAATTAAGCGAAAAGAAGGCTGATGCTGGCAGAAAAGGTCCGGGTGCTTATAAGAGAAATTATGACTCCGTGAGAAAAGGTGATCGTCGCTCAGATGACCGCTCTTCACGTGGAAGTTCATCCCGTGGTGGCTATGCTGGCCGCAGTTCATCACGTGGCGAAAGTTCTAGCTTTGGTTCAACTCGCGGCGGTCGTTCTAGCCGTAGTTCTTCAAGTGGCTATGCTGGCCGCAGTTCATCCCACGGTGGCGATGATAGACGTAATTCATCATCCAGAGGTCGTTCCAGTTTTGGTTCAGCTCGTGGTGATAGCCATTCTTCCCACCGATTTTCAAAAGGAAAAAGAACCAATTCTAAAAACGATTAATTTTCCAATTCTTTTATTTAGATGAGGATGATGTTATAAGATTAAAAAAGAGAACAAAATATGGATAAAGTTGAATATGAACAATTGCTAATCAAAGCCGATGAGTATTTTTCCAAGACAAATTTAACCAATTCCTAACTGAGTTTGCCAAATGCTACGCTTTCAACAGCGATTGCTTTGATAATGAAGTTAATATTTCTAAGTTCTCTCTTTCTAATTATTCATTGACAAACAATCGAACAATCAATGAATTCAATAGATATATATTGCACCTTGTTGCGTTTTTAAATACTCTAGAAAATGAAAAGGCAAAAGAGAATTATATTGTAAAAATTAAAGGTTTAATTGATAAAAAATATAATGAAGTATGTCTTTATGACACCATAATATATTTCCAGAATTTTAATGATTTTTGTGCGATTACAACTCAATTATATGAATTAGTTCATAAATGCATCAACGAGAATCTAATCAACAACCAAGATATATTTAATGATTTACTTAATGATGTTGAAACTAAGATAGTCCAATTACGTAAAATAAATAGATGGACAGTCCCTAGTAGGTATGGCAAACATTTTATCTATTTGCCACAAAAACCAAGACAGTTTTTTAAAGAAACACTAAAAAATGTTGAATTGTTAAAGCAAAAACTGGCTTCAAAATAAATTATATTTTTGCGTTTGTCTTATACTGCAACTAAATATTTGATTAAGAAATTCCTCTTATCATTATCAAGATTGCAGTTTTTTGTTATTCAAAATATCCATTTTAGCAATAAATATTGATATTAAGTCTCAAATGATAAAATGTATTAATAAGAGAGGAAAACAATGACATCACGAAACACCATCCAAAAAACCATAATCTTGTCTGCTGTTAGGAAAGCAAAATGTCATCCGAGTGCTGACAAAGTTTATGATTTGATTAAAGCAGACAATCCATTAATCAGCCGCGCTACAGTATATCGAAACTTAAACAAATTGGCTGCCTTAGGCCAAATTCACAAAGTGGAGATGATTGGTGGGGCTGATCGTTTTGATTATCGCCTTGATGAACATCAACATTTTCGTTGTGAAAAATGTGGCGAAGTGTTCGATGTTGAAATACCATCATCTATTGATTTAAAAAAAGAAATAAGTGATGACCATGGTTATGATATTTCTGGATATGACATTGTCTTTAAGGGCTTGTGTCCAAAATGTCAAAAGCGTTGATTTCCAATCTTATTTATTGATGCGATTCAACAAATTAATCGCAAAAGGAGAAAAAAGTTATGAGAAGTATTGCCTCGCTTGACCTTCAATATGCCCACCGTTTTTACGGATTCAAAGAAGAAGCTCAATATCTCCACGGTCATACTGGTCACCTCATCATTGAAGTTGAAGATTCCATCAACGCTGGTGTAAACATGGTTTTTCCATGCAATGAAATTCAAAAGACTGCTTGGGATTTGTTACGCAATTTTGATCACGCTTTAGTTCTTCGCGAAGATGATCCACTTCTACCAGCTATCCTTGAAGTCTATGAAAAACAAGGCATCCGCCATGGTGCCATAACCAACAAGATGAAAGGACCAGCCTTCAAAACTGAGTGGGCGACAGCCTATCCAGAATGTCGTTTAGTTGTTACTAAAGAAACTATGACTGTCGAAGGGATGATAAAGATTGTCTACGATTTGTTAAAAGATAAATTAAACATCGTCAAACTTACCTTCACTAGCGGCGTCAATGCAGCCACCCAAGAGTATCCAGTTCAAAAGTCAATCGAACGTTGCCCACTTTGTGGAATTGCCTTAGACAAAAACGGTGTTTGTCCTAAGTGCGGTTATCGCAAGATTTAATGAGTTTATTTCGATAGTCTATATTCACCAAAATGCTTTAAATCTAATTTATTCGGTTTAGGGCATTTTTTATTATATTTATCAATGCAAAGATTGCCACAGGACTTATTAAGAAATAAATCTTTGTGTATACCGCCTAAATCTTTATGGAAATGTTATAATAAAAATGTTATAAAATTTAAATTAAATAAACGAAATGCTAGATAAGAAAAAGAAGTTATTAAAGAAGATATTTGTCATCTCCCTTTTAGTGTTGGCTATTATTTTTGGTGTTCTTGCTTTTGTTGGATCATTTTATTCATCAGCGTTTTTTAATGATACAACCATGTTTGTCTTTTTCTTTTTATCTTTAGCGTCTTTAGCTACCGTTCTTCTTCTTACTTTCATTCATCAAAGGAAAGATATTTCTGTTAGAACAAGCCGTTTTGATTTGCCTTTTAGTGTCCTTCGTTATGTTTTTGAGATTATGGCCTTATGTTCTATGATTGCTATCATTGTTTTGGAAGCATTACCCGATGGGGTGATGATGCAGTTTTCGAGGGTCAACGAAGGTGGAGAAATTGTCCTTGTTGCTTCTTATTATCCTTATTTTAGCAGCATGGTATTTGGCTATGGTGTGCTCCCCGCTATCTTATGTGTTCTTACATCAATTGCTTTATTAGCCCAGCTAATTCTGGTAGTGGTTTTTGCCAAGAAAAGAAGTTTGCTTATCGGGTCGATTGTTCTAAGCGGGTTATTGTTTATTTGGTCTTTGCTCCAACTTTTCTTTTCTCAAACAATTATTAATTATTGTCTTATAGGTTTAAGTTTCTTGTCCACAAATCTTTTAGTGGCCACTCTTTTAATAAAGAAAAGAGCTCGAACAAACGCAAATAGTTAAGGTTTGTATATACAAAGTAGTAAAAAAGTTAAATGACAAAGTTAAAGCAACAGAATAATTACTTTCGAATTAATCGATATTTTTGTAGAAATCGTTGCGTTAACCTTGACCAAATTTGACAAAATTGAACGAATCTTTATAAAATAAAATATGTCGAAAAGACCATTGCAATAACTTTGACTACTTTATTGCAACAGTTGTATTTTTAGGGAAAAAGGTCAGACTGAAATGTACCCCTAATCCTGGACAAAAACAGGAAAGGGGTATTTTTCATGAAATACACAACAGAATTCAAGCTCGAATGTGTCATAAAGTATAAGGATGGCGATCATATTGTTCAACCTTCAGGGATTGGCCGTCATAATTTTGTGAGACTTGTTCGTGGATGGAACAAAAGATATGACGATCTAGGAATTGGTGGCCTTAAGCATTCTTTATTAAACAGAGAATGGACTCCAGAACAACGTTTTGAACTTGTTGCAAAGGTCTTGGCGGGTAACTCAATTACAAGCGTTTCATTAGCAGAGCATATTGATTCAGGCCAGCTCTATCAATGGGTAAAACGGTATCGTGAAAGAGGAATTGATGGTTTACAATGTAGCAAAGGTCGAAAGTCAAAGAACATTGTTATGAAACTTAAGAAAAAGAAACTTACTCAAAGTGAATCAGAAGAACTCATACTTCTTCGAGAACGAAATGAGTATTTAGAAATCGAGAATGAATACCTAAAAAAACTCGATGCCTTGGTATCAAAGAGGGAAGCCGCGCATCCCAAGGCGAAAAAGCAAAAGTAATTCATGGTTTGTTATCAGCTCATAGGAACTGGAAACTCAAGTTACTTCTTGCAGCGGCTTCTTTATCTAGATCAACTTATTATTTTGAGATTCATAAGATAGATACAGATGATAAAAACAAAGAGTTGATGGACGAGATACATAGTATCTTTTCGAAGAACAAGTCTCGTTATGGTGTGAGAAGAATATATCATGAGCTCATTAACAAAGATTTCATAGTAAATCACAAGAAAGTTCAACGCCTTATGAATAAGATGGGTTTAAAAGGAATTAGGCCTAA
>CAZLUI010000039.1:0-7211 GCA_964562705.1 uncultured Staphylococcaceae bacterium | reverse complement strand
TAAAAAAGTCTTTAAGTGGCATATATTCATCTGGTTCATGCATAGAAGAAGCGGTGTGGGCAAAAAGTGCCCCAAAAGCGACAGTATTAGGCGCATGTTTTGCATAAGTTCCGCCACCAGTAGTTAATGGCTTACTAAAATCAAATGTTTCGAGTCGATAGGCTTTAAGCATCGCTTTCACCATTTTGCATTTTGGATCATAAAGAAGAACTTTGGATGGCTCGCCCATAGAAGATGTAGTATCAAAGAATTTATCAAAATTAGCACGATATTCTTCAGCGTTAACGAGTTCGTTGAAACGGAAGTTCACACTGAATTCTAATTGTCCTTTTTCATAGGAAATAATGCCGACACAATAGGTTGTATCGTGCAACAATTTGGAACGAGAATAACCATTGAAAGACTTTCCGCTAGTATCACTTAATTTATCGCCTATTCTTGATAGTTTTTCTATATTATAGAAATCTCCAAGAGCTTTTAGACAAATAAGAGCGGCGTTAACACCTAATTTGGGAGTACTTCCGTGCACAGCTTTACCAATAAAAGTTAAGCCATCGGTATTCTCGATATATTTGATTTTTGATTCTGTCAAAAACTTAATAAATTCCGCATCTTTTTCCATGACAACATCAACTTTATCACACACAGCATTACTGACAACGCCACCTTTGATGGAAGTGACATTAGGAATCTCAACTTTCAATTTTGTGTCAAAATCAACAATACCTTTCTCGCCATAAATAAGCGGGAAGTCACTATCAGGAGTAAAACCATAAGTAGGTGCTTCTTTCTTCATTGCTTCGAAGTAATGAATGAGGCATTTAGAACCTCTTTCTTCATCACCACCGACGACGATTCTAACGCGATAGCCTTTTAATAAGCCTTTGTCGAATAATGCTTTGGTGGCATAAAGGGCAGCAATTAATGGTCCTTTATCATCACTTGACCCACGAGCGTAGATATTGCCTTTCTCAATGACTGGTTCAAATGGACCATGCGTCCAAGTTCCAGTTGTTGGGACAACGTCTGCATGAGCAAAGATGCCAATCATTTTTTTGCCTTCACCAATAGTAAGTTCGGTAGCGTAACCATCGCAATAATCCACGCTAAACCCAAGTTTTTCACCTAATTTAGCGATATGTTTTAAAGCGTTATCAACATCTTTGCCGAAGGGCATTTCTTTAGTTTTTGTTTTCTCAGAATAAATGGAAGGAACAGCTAAAAAAGCTTTTAGACTTTCAATCATTTCTTCTTTGTATTTTTTCATCAATGAATAATAGTTCATAAGTACTCCTAGTTTTTCGTATAAATAATGTAAATGCCTTTAAGCACCAAATCAGGATCAATCTCATAATCAGCAAAAGAATCTTTGAATATATTAGAGTTGCCACCAGTTAATACCTTAGTCATTTTCATCTGATATTTTTCTTCAATCTGTTGACTCATACCCTCGATGAGAGCAACTGTTCCATAATAAACGCCGCCTTGAAGGGCTTCAATCGAGTTGTTGCCGATAATTTTCTTAGGTTTATTTGTTAATTCTCCACCTGGAAGTTGAGCGGTATTAACGTGCATTGAATCAAAGCACATCTCCACTCCTGGAAAGAAATTAACTCCTAGTAAAGTGCCATCTAAATCAACGACGATAGTTTTAGTAACTGTGCCTAAATCGAACACGATACAAGGCATATCATAATAACATTTAGCGGCAGCAACATCGGCAAGTAAGTCAGATCCAACTTCCTTAGGATTATCGACAATCACTTTTAAAAAGTGAGCGTAAGAAGCGTCCATAATTGGAAGTTCTTTGCCAACCAAATTTTGGATATCATGTTGAATTTGTTTCGAATACATCGGCACAACGCTGCAGATTAAACCACCGATAACATCTTCACTAAAGACATGATGTTCTTTTAAGAAAGAAGAAAATAATTTAGGAAAATCATTAACATCATTAATGCTTGAATTCATATCAAAGCGACTAGATAGTTTCCCATCTAGAAAAATACCAATGGAAATAACTGAATTTCCAATATCGACAATTATTGCTTTGTTATTCATGTTATATAGCGACAATGTTAACAATCTTTCCTTTCACAATGATGACACGTTTGATTTGTTTGCCTTCAAGATGTTTTTGGACTGCTTCAATTGCTAGAGCTTTTTCTTGAAGTTCGCTATCAGAAATATCTTTGCTCACTTCAATTGTGGCACGCGGTTTTCCATTAACAGAAACAGCAATCTTTACACTATCAAGCACAAGGCAAGTTTCGTTATAAGATGGCCACTTTTCATAATCAATTAAGTGTCTCTTGGTTAAACTTTCAAACAATTCTTCACCAACAAATGGACAAATGCAGGCAAACATCTTAATAAATCCTTCCATATATGGACGGTACAAAGAATTCGCTTTAAACAAGCCATTGACAAAAATCATCATTTGAGAAATGGCTGTATTGATTTGAAGTGTTTCAAAATCAGCTGTCACTTTTTTGACAGTGAAGTTATAAATATAATCTAATTCATGAGTATTTTCATCGCTTAGTTTTGAGACGAATTCCTCATCGGTATATAAGCGATACACTCTCTCAATGAAACGGCGAGCACCGGCAAGGCCAGTAGTTGACCATGGAAACGATTCCTCAAGAGGTCCGGCAAACATTTCAAATAAACGAAGTGAATCAGCGCCATAATCGCGAACAATGTCATCAGGGTTGATAACGTTGCCTCTTGATTTAGACATCTTTTCACCATTTTCACCAAGAATCATGCCTTGATGAAACAATTTCTTAAATGGCTCGTCAGTAAATACATAACCCTTATCAAATAGGAACTTATGCCAGAAACGAGCGTAGAGAAGATGAAGAACAGCGTGTTCGGCCCCACCGATATATAAATCAACTGGAAGCCAATGCTTGATTAATTCAGGAGCAGCAAAAGCTTTGTCGTTATGCGGATCAAGATAGCGAATATAATACCAGCAAGAACCTGCCCATTGAGGCATTGTGTTCGTTTCACGAACACCATGTTTACCATTTATGGTAACATCGAGCCATGGTCCAGCATTATTTAGAGGCGATAAGCCATCTCCGCTTGGAGCGTATTGATCTAGTTCTGGAAGAGTGAGTGGAAGTTCATCTATATTCAAAACATAGTTTGTGCCATCATCCATATTAACGACTGGAATTGGTTCGCCCCAATATCTTTGACGAGAGAAAATCCAATCTCTCAATTTGTAATTAACTTTAGTTTGACCAGCGCCTAGCTTTTCAAGTTCTGCAATTATTCTTGTTTTTGCATCGGCGATATTTAAACCATCAGCAAAACCGCTGTTGATGTGCTTTGCATCATCTTCCATGGCTTTTTCAGAAATATCACCTTCGAGAACTTGGATCATTTCTAAGCCATGTTTCTTAGCAAATTCATAGTCGCGTTGATCGTGAGCAGGTACAGCCATAACCGCGCCACTGCCATAGCCATATAAAACATAATCAGCAGCAAAAATCGGAATTTTCTTACCATTAATTGGGTTGATAGCGTAAGCTCCAATAAATACACCAGTTTTATCTTTGTTCAATTCAGTTCTTTGCATATCAGATTTGCTCTTAACTGAGTCAATGTATTTAAGTACTTCTGGAAGTTGCTCTTTGCTAGCAAGTTTTTGAACAAGTGGATGTTCAGGTGCTAAACAACAGTAAGTGCAACCAAATAAAGTATCAGCGCGAGTAGTGAACACAGAGAATATTTCATCACTTCCCACCACTTTGAAGACAATTTCAGCGCCTAAAGATTTACCAATCCAGTTAGTTTGCATCGTTAAAGTAGACTTAGGCCAATCGAGTTGGTCAAGTCCAGAAAGAAGTTTATCAGCATAGCTGGTAATCTTTAAAACCCATTGTCTCATTGGCATTTTAATGACTGGATAACCACCACGTTCACTCTTGCCATCGATAACTTCTTCATTAGCAAGAACAGTGCCAAGCATTGGACAATAGTTGACAGGAACATTGCTAACGTAGGCTAAACTATCTTTATATAGTTCAGTAAAGATCCATTGAGTCCATTTGTAATAACTTGGATCAGAAGTAGCAATCTCTTTGCTCCAGTCATAAGAAAAACCTAAGCTTTTGATTTGACGTTTAAAGTTAGTGATATTCTTCTGCGTGAATTCGTCAGGGTGACGATTGTTCTTAATAGCGAATTGCTCCGCGGGAAGACCAAAAGAATCCCATCCCATTGGATGAAGGACGTTGAAACCTTGCATTCTTTTCATTCTAGCGACCACATCAGTGGCGGTATAGCCTTCTGGGTGGCCAACATGGAGTCCTTGTCCACTTGGATATGGGAACATATCAAGTACATAATATTTTGGCTTGGAAAAATCATACACATCACAGAAGAAAGGTTTTTCTTCTTCGTATATTTTGCCCCATTTTTGTTCTATTTTTTGATGATCATAGCTCATTTTTCATTGCCTCTTTATATATCTTTTTATAAGCATTCATCGACTTTTTCCAAGATCGATCAAGGCTCATTGCGTTTTTCACTAATTGATGGAATACCTCTTTAGATTGATAAACATTTAAGGCTTCATTAATTGAATAGCCTAAAGCGATACCATCATAATCTTTAAAACTGAATCCTGTTGCTTCCTTTTCATTTTTGCCGTTATAACCAAGGATGGTGTCAACCAAGCCACCCGTCTCACGTACAAGTGGGAGCGTGCCGTAACGTTGAGCAATAATTTGCCCGATGCCACAAGGTTCAAATAACGACGGCATTAGGAAGAAGTCACTACCGGCGTAAACCTTATGGGCTAAGCTATCGTTATAACCGATATAGATGCCAACACGGTCTGGGTATTGATTTCGTAACAGTTGGAATTTGCTTTCTAAATCAGCTTCGCCACTACCGACAATAACAATCGATGCTCCTTGTGAAACAAGATAAGCGACATTAGAAATGATTAGATCGATTCCTTTTTGCCAAGTTAGACGTGACACTAAGCCAAATAGTGGTCCTTTGTTAATAGGAAGGTTAAATGCTTCAAGGACATTTTGTTTATTTATCTTTTTAGCGTTTATGAAAGCCGAAGCGTTATAGTTTTTGGCAATCTTTTTATCATGTAATGGATCAAATTCCACCACATCAAGTCCATTAAGAATTCCAATGAAGTCATCTGCTCTGAGAGTCAAGACGGCCGATAAACCATGAGATAATTCCGGGTTGAGTAATTCATTTCGATGCGTTGGAGAGACAGTTGTAATCTTATCAGCGAAGACAATTGCTGATTTAAGAGTGGAAACCTGTCCTTCAAATCTCACTAGTCCTTTATCAAATAATTCATCTGATAAACCAAAATAATTGTTGAGATAATATTTATCCATAATGCCTTTAAATGCTGGGTTATGAATAGTTAGAACCGTGTGAATACGGGAATAGAACTCATCGCTAAAAAATCTTTCTTTAAGAAGACAAGGAATCATGCCCCCTTGCCAATCATGCACATGAATAATATCTGGCTTGAATTTGATAAGCTTCAGAGCTTCTAAAGCCGCAAGAGAAAAGAAAGCGAAACGTTCTTGGTCATCGTCATAACCATAAAGGTTATCACGATCAAAATACATCTCATTATCAATTAGGTAATAGTTGATGTTATCAATAGTAGTCTTAAAGACACCTACATATTGATGTCGCCAAGACATCGAAATGTATGAACATCCGATATATTTAGTATCTAAGAGTTTGTTTTTAATTGATTTGTAATACGGTAGAATGATGATTGCGTCTTCTCCGGCAGCGTTTAATTCACGCGAAAGAGAATACGTAACATCTGCTAGCCCACCACTTTTACAAAGTGGGTTAGCCTCGCTAGTCACCATTGCTATTTTCATTTAACAAATTTTCCTTGTTCGATATAAACTGGGCTAGTTTTCTTGCCCTCGATGTGAGTTTTGCAAGCCACATGACAATATTTATCAATGACAGCATTAGAAATGACTGCTCCGTCGTCAATATATGTTCCAGTAAGGATAATTGAGTTTTTCACAATAGCGCCTTTACCGATGGTGACATAACGTGAAATGATTGAGTTTTCAACTCCCCCATTAACTTCTGCACCGTTTGCGACAAAACTATTCTTTACTTTGGCAGATTCACCATACATTGTTGGCTGGGTGTTATGAGTCAAAGTGTATATAGGCCAATCTTTGCCATAGAGATCCTTAGCAATGTTGTAATCTAATAGTTCGAAAGAATAGTCAACAAAGTGTTGGAAAGAATCAATACAGCGAGCATAACCAACATATTCATGGCCACACACTTTGGCAGCTTTATTAGCAACCAAGCGTTCAATAACTTTTTTCATTGAACCTAATTTCATATATTCTTCGGAGTGAAGAATGTTTTTCAACGTATTGTTACCAATAACATAAATTTCAAGAGAAACGTTGTTTTCTTTGATTTTTCCAGTATTTTTCTTAAAAGAAGCAACTCGATTTCCATCCATTTTGACAATGTTGCTGGTAGAGAATGTTTCATCAGCATTTTCGATATGTTGATAGACGACAGTCACATCGGCGTCGTTCTCAGAATGCTGTTCAATTACTTCACGTAGATCAATAGTAGTTAAAATATGAGCAGGTTGGAGCACGACAATATCAGCTTTTTCTTCTAATAAAACCCAGTCATTTTGAAGTAAACACTCAAGTTCGGTGTTATCTTTAGGATTGCGAATACCTTTTTCAGTAATGAGGATATTTTGACGGGCAATTTTAGTGTTACTCACCCAAGTCTTTAAAGAGCCGACGTGTTTGGCAACACTTCTAAAGTTATCTTTCACAAGGATATTTATTTCATCAATACCCGAGTTAGTGAAGTTGGACAAAGAGAAATCCATCAAAGCGAAACGACCTAAAAAAGAAGTTGAACCTAATGTTCTTGTTTCTGTTAAAGGTCCTAGGTTTGGTGAATTGTATAAATCTAAAAATCCAATAATTTTTTTACTCATGACTTCTTGCCACCCTTCTTGAATATAATGTTACTTCTCCAGTTGGAGCGTTAACTTCCTCTCCTTCACCAACTAGTGAAAGAGGGGCAACAACAGCATTTTTAACAATAGCGCCTTTCTTAATACGGGCGCCATTCATAACAACGGAATTTTCCACAATAGCGTCTTCGCTGATAATAACTTCGTTAGAAATAACGGAATG
>CAZLUI010000038.1:0-7278 GCA_964562705.1 uncultured Staphylococcaceae bacterium | reverse complement strand
AATAAAAAAAGGCAATGAATTAATTACTTATTCCATTACCTTTAACGATTATATGGATAGTTTGCTTAAATAAACGAATAAAATAGAATTTAAAAATACAAAAAGTTTCGATAACAAGAGATTGTTTATTTCCAAAGTGCAATCCCAAAGTGCAATTTGCACTTAGAGAATTAATTATTATTTATCAATTTGTTTGATGTAATAAAGTCGACTGCCAAAGTCACCTAATGCACGGACTTGATCATTAAAACCTGTTCCCATCCACTGCTGATTGAGTTTTAACGCTCCATTCATAAGAGCTGAACCGGATAAGATATAACTTTCTTTTTCTCCTGGCATAGTTTTATGTTTGGAGATTGTGTTAATTAAGAAGCCTCGTTCATTGACATGGAATGGAAGAATCATATTAACTAATCCTCCAAATTCTTTGATGTCATGTTCTTGATGACGAACTTCAAACGAATATAAGGCGTCTTTATCTAGTCCCACTAGGCAGATATCATCAATTGATGGATTCATGCTTTGTAGACCGTTAAAATAGCCTAAAATCGCTTCTTTCTTATCTTTGCTAACTACCAGCCACAAAGCATAAGGTGATGTTTTAATATCTTTAAGTTGATAAAAATCACCGTTTTGAATTAAATCACGATGCTCTTTGTAGAAGGCAATTTGAGCTTTGATGGCTTTTTCTTCAACTGGTGTGAAAGTAGATAAATCCATTTCATAGCCAAGTGCCCCAAAACAAGCAACATTGAATTTTGTATCAAAACTGATGCTTCTTAACAATTGATGAGACTTATAGGCCGAGACGTGATTTGATAAACAACGAAGAGGATAGCCTAAAGCGTAACCACTTTGGATTTTGATTCTTTCGTATGCATCGGTGTCATCACTTGTCCAGATTTGATCAAAATAGGCTAGCATGCCTAAATCAAATCGATTACCACCGCTTGAACAACCTTCAAAAGTAATATCAGGATGCACTAAATTAATCTTTTCTAAGATATGGTACAAACCAAGCATATAACGATGATACATTTCCCCGGCCTCGTAATTCGAGGAAGAAACATCACTTATATGACGGTTCATATCCCACTTCACATACGAAATTGGATAAGCATCTAAAATATTGTTAACAGAAGAAATGATATAATCTTGGACTTCGCTTTTGCTTAAGTCGAGCACCATTTGGTGTCTTCCTTTGGAAGGTGATCTAATTGATGAGCATATTGCCCAATCAGGATGAGCCTCATATAAAGCCGAATCCATATTCACCATTTCTGGTTCAAACCATAGGCCGAAAGATAAATCTTTTTTATTAGAATATCGACTAATACCTTTTAAGCCATGAGGTAGCTTTTTCTTGTTAATATCATAATCACCAAGACCTTTGGTGTCATCGCTTCTTCGACCAAACCAACCATCATCAAGGACGAACATCTCTAAGCCAAGTTTTTGGGCTTGCTTGATAATGCTTTTCAGTTTGCTTTCCGTAAACTTCATATAGGTTGCTTCCCAGTTATTGATCACCAAAGGACGATCTTTATTAATACTACTTGGGCGAATAACTCTATTTTTGACAAAGTCATGGAAATGGATTGAGGCTAAATTAGTGCCTTTTGAGGAATATGTCATCACCGCAAAAGGTGAGACAAATTCTTCGTTTGGTGCTAAGGCATAAGAGAAACAAAAAGGATTGATTCCAGTTTGAATTCTTACTTTATGAAATGAAGATAACTCCACTAGTTCAAAGTGATTGCCACTATACATTAGATTAAAAGCATAGCAACGGCCATAACTATAACTAGCGTCTTTCTCTTTAAGCATAAAGAAAGGATTATGGCGATTTGAGGAACTACCAGTCTTGGAATCATTCATATAAATGCCAGGAACAAGTTTTGTGATAGCTTTTTGGGCTTCAAAACCCCATCCGCCATATAAAGACACCATTTCATAATCACGATTGACTAAGTCAAGTTGCATCGAAGCAATCTTTTCAATGGTTATCTTCTCATCGGTGTGGTTAATGATGCGAGTGTTACGCATAATCACATCATTTTCTTCATCGACAATATAAATTAGTTGAACGACGATATCTAAAACCTTGTCTTTCAGGGAAATTACAAGTTCTTCCATATCGCCATGAGGGGACGGAAGATTGTCTAATGGTTTAAAGTTTGGATGAATTTCATAACCTTGATAAATCAAATCAAGGAGATAGCCTTCTTTAGTTTTAATAATAATTGAAGGAGTCTTGTAATCTCCTTTGCCTACTGTCGCTACTTCTAAAGAGTATTGATCAAGGGTGTAATTGCCGTCTTTCTCGTCGTCATACATTACCGATGAACCAGCCGGACAGACAATTTTCTCTTTAGAGAATTCGAAATTATCCTCGTCGGAAATATAATCTCCATAATATTCGCTAAAAAGATGACCAAAAGGAGATACCCGAAAGATATAAGTAGTGTTTTTAGTGTCTAATTTAAATACTTTATCAATTACCTTAATCATAGTTATTCAACTGTAGGGTTTTCACCAACACTATTTTCTTGTCTTCGTTTGATTTCCACACACATATCCGCATATTTCTTTTCGTCAATCTTATAGAACTTTCTTTGTAAGAAATAAGTGACAATGAATAAGACCATTGGCAAGATAGCAACACCGAGTTTATAAACAAGAACATCTAATGATGATGCATTCATAGAAACTACGTCACATTGGCTGTTTAGTGTTTCAGTGCTGATCGATGAATCTAAAGCCGCTGCTTGTTGATAGGAAGATATTTGACTGACAAAGGTCATCAATCCGCTGACAAGCAGGAAGAGATATAAAACCCCTTGTTGAATTGCACTTGATAACTTCGCAGTTAATGGACGAAGCGAGAATATAACAGCCTCTTTTCGTTCACCAAACTTGTATTCGTTATATTCGATGGTATTTGACATCATCATAATGAGCATCATATTCATCAATCCCTGAGAAGAGAAGATGACAATACCGATAACGCATAGTGGAATAAGATAGAGAATATTAACTGCCCCATCAACGATTGGCGAAGGCGATAGGTAATTGCCATTGCCTAAAGGCAGCCCATAGATAAAAAACGCTAAATATCCGACTACATTCAGTAGAATACATGCCGTCCATAACGTTTTCCTAGAGAAATGTTTTGATAATGCCGGGAAAGAGAACTGAGCAATAATAACCCCTACTGCATATATAACCGTAAAGATAGTCATAACTAATGAACCAACTGAGTAATTGACCGCAAAATAGAAATAGTTTATGCCCAAGGCATTCAATATACCCGCGCCTGTATAGTAAATAAGGAAGATGATAGTAGCCCAGCGAGCTTGATCATTTCTTTTTAAGATTTTGAACATATCTTTGAAATGAGGAGGTTCGTGTTTGGCTTCTTCTTCGACGTTACGCTTGTGCTCTGGGGCTAAGAAATAAAGTAGGATTTGTAATCCAAGGAACACCGCTAAAACAGCATAGGTAATAATTTGATAACCACTTTGATAGCCTAAATTTGCTGAGATAATCGGTGTTAATCCCGCGACAATGAATTGACCAACGGAGCAGAACACCGACATGATTGTCGTAATTGTCGCGCGTTGTTTCTCATCGCTAGTTAAAGAAGGAAGCATTGCCCAATAAGCAATATCGTTCATTGTAAAAGTGATGCCCCATAAGAGGTAGAAAACGGCAAACCACGCGACATACCCCCAACCTTGTAAAGCCGTGAAATATTGTGGAACACAAAATAAACAGAACACCACGATGGCGTTTGTTATGGCGCCAATTAAAATCCATGGCTTATATTTGCCAGTCTTGAAATGGACTTTTTCAATGATGACGCCCATAAATGGATCATTTAAAGCATCAAAGATTCGATAACCAATAACAAGCCCGGAAATAACGGCAAACATTGCCGCGTATTGTCCTACATCTCCTAAAGGAGTGAGAATACCTGAATACTGGATGAATGTTAAAAGAAATAGACTCACTAAAGCATAAGCGCCATCTCGTCCGATAGCAGCTACAGAATAGAGCCATTTTGTCTTCTTTGGAACATTATCTCCAGAATAAAAACCTAATCCACGTGCGTTCATTTTACATATCCTTCTTTCTTTATGTATGTATCAAGCATGTCTTGAGTAATTCCTTTGTTTTTAATGATATCTTCATAGAAGCGACAACTTTTACGAGGAGTCTTTGCTTCGGTTTCATAATCATATTGAATAAGACCAAAGCAAATTGCTTCTCCTTCTTTCCATTCAAAATTATCAAAGAAGGTCCAATAGTAATAACGTTTCACAAAAGGTAAATCTTTAATCATTACTAAATGGTCGTAGATGTATTGACTGCGGAAGCTATCTTTATAATCGCAAGTTCCGTTTTCGGTGATGTAGACATCTTTATGAAATAAATCGTGCAGTCTTTTTGATAACACAGCGATTCCTTCAGGACAAATTGCCCAGCCTAAATCGTTCTTCGGATAAAGAGGATTAGCTATAAGCTTTGCGCCTCTTACCTCGTTGCTGGTGTAATAATTTAAACCGATGTAGTCGAGAAAAACGCCTTTCTTTTTAGAAAATAAACCACAGCCAATGGGCCAAGTGAATTTACCCCAGCCCATCGCTTTAGTGATTGAGTCATTAAAGCCTTGGTTATAGATATGAGTGGCAATTTTATCAATTAGGTTATGTTTTCTTTGAGGAACGAAATATTGTTGGTGATTAGCAAAACCGACATTAGCAAGTGGATCAATTTGGTGAAGAATCTTATAAGCGTTAATATGACAAAGTGCAAGATTCTTTAGCACTTTGCAACATTTAGATAAGCTCTTAATTTCATTAACCCATTCACCAAATAAGTAGCAATTAACAGCGTAGACATTTGGTTCGTTAATCGTGCAGTATTCATGCGCTAAATCTTTTAAGTTTTCACCAACAAATCGCACATATTCATCAAAATAATGATTATTTTTCTTATAAAGAAAGGCACCTTTATCTTCAAACCAAAGTGGATTAGAAAAGTGATGAAGAGTGATGAGTGGTTTAATACCGGCTGCTAAAAGATGCTTAATTTCATCAATGTAGTGTTCCATCGCTTCTTGAGAGAATTCACCTTCACTTGGCTCAATGCGTGACCATTCTAAAGAGAAGCGATAAGTTTCTAGTCCCATCTTTTTCATTAATTCAATGTCTTCAACATAATACTCATAATGACGGTTTGCTCTTAAACAATTACTACCATCATGAGTTTTATCGCCATTTTTTGTCCAGCGGTACCAGTTGTTGTTGATGTCGCCACCTTCAATTTGAGTTGAAGCAGTTGCAACGCCTAAGAGTAAATCATCCCGAAGTTTGAATGGTCTATTCATAATTATTTCTCCTTAACGAGCTTATAAACACGAGCCTCATAAGGCTTGAACGTATTGCCTTGTGGGTTATCGTAATTACTAATAAGTAGTTTTCCTTTTAAAATTGAGTCAATGCCTTTAACCTTTAAATCTTTTTTACTAAATGAACAGATAACGACATATTGTTCGTTCTCAAAGTTTCTTGAATAGGCAAAAATGTGTCGATTATGTCGCAACAATTCAACATAATCACCATGTTTTATGACGTTATCATTTTTACGAATATTGATTAACTTTTGATAGTAATGAAATATCGATATCGGATTAGCAATGCTTTCTTTAGCGTTTATATTTTGATAATTAGAGTTACTTCTAATCCAAGGCGTTCCAGAAGAGAAACCACCATTTTTGCTATCATCCCATTGCATTGGGGTTCTCGCATTATCACGCGAAACTTCAAATAGTGATTTGTTAATCAATGGTCTTAACAAGAAATTTGCTTTCGCCATCTTCGCCATATTATGCGATTCAACATCGACGATTTCATCCATTGAGGAAAAGTGAGCGTTAGTCATGCCTATTTCTTGTCCTTCGTAGATAAACGGCGTTCCTTGCAAGAAGAAATAGAGGGTGCCAAGCATTTTGGCTCCAACTTCACGATAAGCTTCATCGGTACCAAAACGGCCAACGCTTCGTCTTTGATCGTGGTTTTCAATAAAAAGCGAATTCCAACCACAATTAAATAAACCAAGCTGCCATTTTTTAATAACTTTCTTGAGACGTTTGACTTTAAATTTACGTTTCAAAAATTTAATGCCTAAATAATTATCTGTATCGGTATGATCAAAGTTAAAAACCATAGATAATTCTTCACGTTTAGGATCCACTAATGCGCGAGCGTCATCCAAAGATGAAAGCACAGTTTCTCCCACTGTCATCGCATCATAATTACTGATGACATCTTTATTTAATTCATGAAGATATTCATGTAATCTAGGACCATTAACAAATGCATCCTTACCAGTTAGGGCTAAAGCTGGGAAACGAGATTTAAAATCTTGTTTCTTGCTAATTAAGGTGATGACATCGCATCTAAAGCCATCCACGCCTAGATCAAGCCAAAACTTTAAGATATCTTTAACTTCTTGACGAACTTTAGGGTTTTCCCAATTTAAGTCAGGTTGGCCTTTAGCAAAAAGATGAAGATAATATTCATCACTATCGCCAACTTTTTCCCAAGTGCTCTTGCCAAAGAAGCCACTCCAGTTATTTGGAGGTTTTTTGCCATTCTTTCTACCTTTTTTAAAATAATAATAATCGCGATATGGGGATGATGGATCTTTTAAAGCTTCTTGAAACCAAACGTGTTCACTTGAAGTGTGGTTCACCACTAAATCCATAATGAGGCGAATGCCTCTTTCATGCATACCATCAAGCATCTTTTTAAAATCATCCATTGTTCCAAACGGTGGATAAATATTTCGATAATCAGAAATATCATAGCCATTATCTTCTTGAGGAGAATTATAAACGGGCGAAAGCCAAACACAATTAACACCTAATTCTTTAAGGTAATCTAACTTAGAAATAATTCCTGGAATATCACCAACACCATCGCCGTTTGAGTCGCAAAAAGACCTTGGATAGATCTGATAAATCACCGCGTCTTTGTACCAATTTGTTTGTTTCATAAAGTAGCCTCTTCTTATAGAAGTTTTCTTTCGTTAGTTTTATTATAAACGCGAAACAGTCATTAGAAAATAAAAAAATCCCCATTTCTGAGGAATTCTTAATGGCAAAGATGAACCATTTTAATACAAAATGCAAACACCCTTTCGTTTTTTGAAAACATCTATAAAATTTTGCAAACACCCTATCGTTTTTTGAATACATCTTTCGTTTTTTGA
>CAZLUI010000037.1:0-7316 GCA_964562705.1 uncultured Staphylococcaceae bacterium | reverse complement strand
CAGTGTCTCATAAAGAAACCATAAAGACCTGGGAATGTATAGTTTCCTTCTCTAATAATTTTAAATAATTTCCTGCCGTTCCCATATTTTTTAACTATTTTATGGACTGGAATAGAATCAAATGGTGAGAAATGGTTCGCAGTAATAATCGCACCACCTTTGACATCTTTTAAGTTCTCGATGCCTTCATAACCATCGATAACAATTTTGCCTTTTTTGATTAAGTGATTGAAATATTTAAATGAATATATATTTGCATAGAAAGATTTCAATTTGCTAAGATATTTTTTATTTAAGTAGTCAACTTCCCCTGGCTGGATTGGGAAATATGGTGGATCATTTTCCACATCTTCATCAAATCTGCCTTCTTTTTCTAGCTTAGCAACTTTTTCTAAAACCCCTTTACGATATGGTTTTATTCCATCATTTTTCAATTCTTCATATGATTGAGAAATTGTAGTGCGTTTAGCCTTAATTTTGGTGATGTCTTTATAATAAGTATCTTTTCTGCTGGCTTCATATAGACAAAGTTGTTTTACTTTATCAATACCTTTTCTATCTTCGTCTTTTATCTCTTGTGGCACGCTATCTTTGATTGCTTTTAATTTTTCTGCTTCACCGGCTTTTTGGGCGTATTCCCAGAAGATGTCTTCATACATGATGTTATCTTGCTTCCAAGGTTTAAGGATTAAGTTATAGTGAATTAAATTAATATCTTCTCTTTTTCTTTCTTCACCTAATGGCATGAGGTTCCAAGAAAAAGGAATATAAGTAAGTTTATCTTTGCAAATATAATTCATTACGTCTTGATCTTGAGCAACTTTGAAAGTAATTTTTCTTAAGAGTTTTATAGCCTTACTTTCAAATTTGAAGCGACGCATCTCTTTAAAATTCATTAAAAGAACGCCGGCATTGAAATATTTCTCATGAGGAACACCAACAATGGCCTCAACATATGTTGAGAATTCGTTGAATGTTTGGATTGATAAATCTGGAATAACACCCAAAAGGTTGTCTTTGATGTCAATATCATAAAAATTAGCAATGTCGTTTAACAAAACGATATCGCTATCTAAATAAATTGCTTTCTTTATTGTTGGGAAACAATCTGGAAGAAGCAAACGATAATAAGTTGTCAGTGTATAGTAGTCACGCACATCTAACGAGATGGCTAATGAACGCATTTTTAAACTTATTGAATAAAAGCGAACTGAGATGTTACCTTTTGCGAACGCTCGAATAATGTTTTTAGATTCGCTAGAGAGTTTGTCGTAAACAACAATTAGTTCGTATTTGTTTTTCTTGCTCGCGTGTTCAACTAATGATGTGATGCCGACCTTTAAGTAAGGAACATAGTTATCATCAACAGTGAAGAATATTGGAATGTGCTTTTCGTATTTCATAAATTAACCTCGCGAGATGAATGTTAACAATATTGCTATTGTATTCCTATCTACTAATAAGGAAAATGGTTTCTCTTGTCATATATCGTTTTAGTAGAATTTCTTTGAAATTCTTTATTTAAAAAGTCCATATTAAGAGAATGACTGAATTTTCGATAATAAAGAAGAATAATAACTATTTGTTTTAAAAAACAAAAATGTTTGTTATATTTAATTAGCTATGGAAATCAATGAAATCAACTTATTGAATGGCAACAATAATCCAATTGTTACTTTAGACGTAAACAACAATTTCACAAGCGATGAACTGGCAATAAATGAGAACAATAGCGTTATTGAGGGAACAAAGTATGCTGCTGCAAAAAGAAATAGTAAAGCTTCAAAAACTGTCTCAATTATAACTCTTTCAATGACCGCCTTGTTGGCTGGTTCATTTATGATGAATTCCTTTATTGGTAGTGATCCTGTGATTAACAACTTTTCGGAATCTTATTTTGTTGAAGGTAATATCTTCTCTTACAATTTTGATATAACAATTAGTTCATCAACATTAATTATGAAAATTAATGGTGGAAAAGTCGAATTAGAAAATATCAAATTTAGCAATACTGGTGTCTATAAAAATAGTATTGAATTGGAATATAATACCGAATATAAGGTGAAATTTTATTCGAGTAACGGATTTGATTACAGCAAAGAAATTACAAACTATGGGTTTTCATTTAAAACATCATTGATTTAGGAGGATTGATTATGGCAGAAGACAAAGATATCGCTATTGATGGCGACGCTGAAAAAAAGAACGATTTAAATTGGTGGCAAAAAAAGCATAAGCGTCAAAAAATTACCTTTATTGTGACGATGGTTATTCTAGCCCTTTCAGTTGGTTTTTTAATCTCTTTATTATTCTCTCGAGAATTATATGGAGATGAATTTGCTAATAGTGTCTATGGCAAAGATCAAGATGGCAATTATTTCTATTCCAGTTTTGACGCTATCCGATATCATTTTAAACAAGCTAGCTTAAGCATTTGGGCTTCAGTTCTCACAGTTATAATCACTTTCTTAATCACTTTTATTATTGATTTTTTAGTTAAACTATTCACCATCAACGGAAGCAAAAGAGTAAAGACGACGGGCTCATTGATCCGTTCACTTCTCAAATATTTGGCGGTACTTGTTTGCGCTGCCATTCTTCTCACTCTCTGGGGCGTTGATATTATGGGTATAGTTGCTTCCATTGGCGTTTTAACTCTTATTATTGGCCTTGGCTGTCAATCTCTCATCAGCGATATCATCAGTGGTTTATTTATCGTTTTTGACGACTATTTCTCTGTTGGCGATATGGTCATTATTGATGGTTTTAGAGGCTACATTGTGGAAATTGGACTACGGGCTGTGAAGATTGATGATAATTGCGGAAATATTAAATCGATTAATAATGGTTCTATCTCCTCGTGTGTGAATTTATCGCGCCAACCAAACTATATCTCAATAACTATGTCTGCTTCATATAATGAAGATGTTGAACGGCTTGAAGCAGTTTTTGCTAAAGAACTACCAAGAATTAAAGAAAGAATGCCACAAATTGTGGATGGTCCTTATTACAAAGGTATCGACAGTTTCGGCAGTAACGGAATTGCCTTCCGCTTTGCCTTTACAACCAAAGTAGAATATCGTTTCCAAGCCACACGTGATTTCAAACGTGAAATTTATCAAATGTACGTGAAAAATAATATCATTGTGGCATTAGATCAAGTTGTTGTAAATCCACCAGATCCTAAAGATCGTCCAAAAGCTTCTGATGAAGACAAGAAAGAGTCAGACGCAGTCAATCGTAAGAATAGAGCCAAAAAAGCTCCGATTAAAAAAGTTACACTTTCTCAAAAACTCGCTAAAGCATATGATGATGCAATTAAGGATGTTAAAGACGAAATAAAACGTTAACTTAAGGTGCTCAAATTCTGGGCACCTTTCGTTTTATACACATTGACAAAGATTTTAAATACAAAATCTTATATAATTAATCACATGGTAAAGAAAGTTACGGAATCGTATAAGCATAATTTGTTAGCCTTCATCGTTGGACCGATGCTTAAGATGGTGGAAGCTTTTTTTGATTTATTGATACCTTTAATCATGAAATCAATTATCGATTTGTCAAAATTTAATACCCCTGAATTAATTCCAGAATCAAATCCAATTAGCCGTTTTTTAGCTGCATTTGTGCGAAGCTTTGGTACTGGGGTGGATGACAACCAATCTTTAAGCGATGTATTAGTTGGGTTCGTCATTATTATTTCAATGGGAATTATTGGTTTTTTAATTACAATGGTGACTCAATATATTGCTGCTAAAACAGCTATGAAAGTGGGAACCGAGGTAAGAAATTCGCTCTTCGATAAAACAATATCTCTTTCCAAGAAAGAAAAAGAAAAGATTGGTAACAATAAGTTACTGACTATTCTTAACGCTGACTCATACCAAATCCAACAAGGTGTATTAATCTTTATTCGTCTTATCGTCCGCGCCCCTTTTATAATATTAGGAGCATTAATAATTTCCTTTTTTCTCGATTATAAAATAGGCCTTGTTTTTACTGCCATCATTCCGCTTATTTTGATTGTGGTGTTCTTAGTTATGAATCATTCATCGAAAGAATATTTAAAAATTCAAGAACAACTCGATGACATTTCTTCTTCCACCAGTGAAACGTTAGATGGAGCAAAGGTTATTCGCTCATACAATAAACAAGATTATGAAGAAAAACGTTTTTCTGAGAAAACTTCAACATATAAAAAATCAGCAATTCATGTTGGTAAAATTAACGCCTTAATTAATCCTTTGACTTTTGCCATTATTTCAATTGCCACCTTATTTGTGGTCATTATAGCTGGTTTACCAATTCTTTCTTCCACCAGTGGAGAAGGCGTTCTTATTGCTTCAACAATCATTACCGAAATTGCTTATCTTGCCCAAATATTCACAACTTTAGTTCAACTTACCAATGTTGTTCTTATTATTACCAAATCAAGAGTCTCGAGAAAGAGAACTGATGAACTTTTAGCAATGAATTCAACAATCGAAAACGATGAAAACGGTATTACAAAACAAATTTCCCACGGAGACGAAATATTTAAATTTCAAGATGTTTCGCTCGGTTATGAGGATGGGTGCAATTTGGCTTTATCGCATATCTCCTTCAGTTTAGATACAGGCCAGTCGCTCGGCATTATCGGTGGCACTGGAAGTGGCAAATCAACCATTGTTAGTTTGATGGAAAGGTTACTAGATGCCACCAGCGGTCAAGTTTTTTATAAAGGCGTCGATATTAAAGACTATTGTTTAGATTCCTTAAGAAAAGAATTAGGACTCGTAATGCAAAAATCCAAGTTATTAAAAGGAACAATTCGTAGCAATATGAAGATGGCAAATCCTAATGCTAGCGATGAAGAAATAGTGGTGGCGTTAAAAGACGCCAAATCCTACGATTTTATTAAAAAATATCCAGATTTATTAGACCATGAAGTATGCGAAGGAGGCACCAATTTTTCGGGTGGACAAAAACAACGTTTATGCATTGCTCGAGCCTTAGTTAAAAAACCAGAAATTTTAATCCTTGATGATGCAACTTCAGCTCTTGATTATTTGACTGATAAAGCTGTTAGAAAGAATATTGAAAAAGGATATGAAGGTGTTACCAAAATATATATTTCTCAAAGAGTTTCTACAATTCAAGATTGTGATTTGATTTTAGTGCTTGACGGAGGCAAATTAGTTGCTCAAGGAAATCACGAAAAACTCCTTAAAGATTCGTCTATTTATAAGGAAACTTATGATAGCCAGGTTAAGAAAGGAGCCCTCTAGATGAACTCAAAAACTCGCTTTCTTTCTTACGTTAAAGGTCAAAATAAACGCATTTTTGCCATTGTTTTATTAGTTTTTGTTTTTGTTGTTTGCCAACTCTCCCAACCATTTTTGCTTGGCTCCGCTCTAGATGCCGCTATCGCCTTAGATGGAACGCAGTTCTTGATTTATATTATCATTGCGACATTCTTAGCAATTATAGGTGTAGTTACTGGATATTTATTTGAATATCAAATTGGTGTTCTCACTCAAAACGTCATAAAGAAATTGCGTGATGATATCTATGAAAAAATCAATAACGTGTCTATTGAAGTTTTATATAAGCAAACCAAAGGAAATATTGTTCAAATAATGGTCGGTGATATTGAGAATATTGCCAACGGAATGCATGCAGTTTTTAAGTCCTTAATTGAAGGCGTTTTGACAATTGTTATTACCATTGTTTTAATGCTATTTGTCAACTGGATTTTGGCACTTGGTGTTATCGTTCTTTCGCCATTGAGCGTCTTGATGTCTCGCTTTGTTGCTAAGTTTTCTCATAAATATTTTAAAAGACAAGCTGAACTACAATCTAACTTAAATTCCATTTCACTAGAAGTAATTGAAAATAGTGAATTAATACAAACTTATAATTACCAAGATAGTGAAAAATTATCGTTCTCCAAACAAGGTGAGGAATTACGTAAACATGGTACAATCGCTCTTTTCTCAGCTTCTTGGATTAACCCGAGCACTAGGCTTGTAAACAATTCAATTTATGCTGTTATTGGAGTAATAGGCATTTTGATGATTATTTATACTCAAGAAGGAAATGCAACATTACTTTCCATTGGCGGAGCAATGAGCATCGGCAAATTAGCCGCTTTCTTAAGTTACACCAATCAATATACAAAACCTTTCAACGAAATCAGCGGTGTGCTCTCAGAGTATGAAAATGCACTCTCATCTTTTGATCGTTTAAATAAATTCTTATGTTTCGATGATGATATTGATAATGGAACTATTGATCTATCATCAATTAATAAAATTGAATTTAAAAATATGGATTTCAGTTATAACCCAAATATTGAACTTATAAAAGATTTTAATCTCAAAATAAATAAAGGTCAAAGTGTCGCTATTGTTGGTCCAACAGGAGCAGGTAAATCAACCCTAATTAATGTGCTTTTGAATTTTTATTCCCCTTTAGGAGGAGATATTTTATATAACGGAATTTCTCAACACAATATTAGAAAGTCTTCATTAAGAAACAATTTTGGTATTGTTCTTCAAGAAAATTGGCTGTTTAGAGGAACTGTATTGGACAATGTTCGTTATGTTAAAGATTGTGCAAGTGATGAAGAAGTGATTGAAGCGTGTAAAAAGGCTCACGCCGATATCTTTATTTCCACCCTTCCTCATGGCTATCAGACCAATATTTCCAATGACGGAAGTTTAAGTGAAGGCGAGAAACAAATGCTTAATATTGCCCGTGTTTTCCTTCTTTCAACCGACATTGTTGTGCTAGATGAAGCTACTTCAAATATTGACTTTCGCAGTGAAATGTTAATCACTGATTCTTTTGATAAAATGATGAAAAATAATACCTCCATCGTTATTGCACATCGCTTATCCACCATAAAAAATGCCGATATTATTTTAGTATTAAAAGATGGGCATATCATCGAACAAGGAAATCATTCTGAACTAATCAAACTGCAAGGTTTTTACTATTCAATGTATTCTTCGCAGTTTAAAGAATAATGATTGTTTCTGAATTTTCTTATTTGAATCATTTATAATATAAAAGATAAAGAGGATCGTTTATGAAAAGAGAAGTATTTGTTGTTGCTGGAGCAATTATTAAAGATAAGAAAGTGTTTGCTGCTCAAAGAGGAGACCATGGCGAAACTCGATTTAAATGGGAATTTCCAGGTGGCAAAATTGAACCAGGAGAAACTCCTGAACAAGCTTTAGCGCGTGAATTCAGAGAAGAACTCTGCATCAATGTTAAAGTTCATGAACTAATAACTTCTATCGTTGATGAATATCCAACCCAAATCCTTC
>CAZLUI010000036.1:0-8155 GCA_964562705.1 uncultured Staphylococcaceae bacterium | reverse complement strand
AAGAATTCAAACAAATCCGTTCTTTAATCGCCTAGTTGTTGACATTATTTGTACAACAAATTATAATTCGTGTGCTTATTAATATCGAAGATAATTCAGAAAATCTATTGGAGGGTTTATGGAGTTAACCAATTCGCCTATTTCTATTTATGCTCTCGGTGGTTTATGTGAGGTCGGTAAAAACACATATTGTATCGAAAGCGAAGACTCTATCATCATCATTGATGCTGGCGTCATGTTCCCTGAAGCAAATACTCCAGGGGTTAGCTATGTCATTCCTGACTACAGCAAATTAAAATCATCAAGACAAAAAGTCAAAGCTTTATTTATCACCCATGGTCACGAAGACCATATCGGTGGTATCCCATTTTTAGTGCAAAGTTTGCATATACCTGTAATATATGCGCCAAGACTGGCCGCTGCTTTAATTCGTCACAAACTAAATGATATGAGAATTAAAGAACCAGTCAAAATTGTTGAGTTCAATAGCGATTCAATAATTAATGTTGGTGGTTTTGTTATCTCCTTCTTTTATGTTACTCACTCCATTCCTGATGCCTACGGCATTGTTGTCGACACTCCTCAAGGAAGAATTGTCCACACTGGCGACTTCAAAATTGATTTAACGCCAGTAGGACACGAAATAGAATTATCAAAAATTGCCAAGATTGGTATTGAAGGCGTCGATTTATTGCTAAGTGATTCTACCAACGCTGAAATTGAAGGCTACACTCCGAGTGAAACCAGCGTCTTAAAAGGTATTAATGAAATATTTGATGCTGCTCAAGGAAGAGTGATTCTATCAACTTTCTCGAGTAACATTTCTCGTATTCAACAAGTTGTTCAAGTCGCAATTGAACATAACCGTTATATTGCCATCATTGGCAGAAGTATGGAAAATGTTGTCCAAATCGCTCGTGATTTTGGTTACATCAAAATTCCAGATAAACGCATCATTCCAATTGAAGAAGTTCGTGTTCATAAAGCGAGTGAAATATGTGTATTATGTACCGGTTCACAAGGTGAACCAATGGCTGCTTTAACGCGAATTGCTAACGGTGATCACAAAGATTTATCCATCGTTCCAGGTGATACAGTTGTCTTTTCCGCTAGTGCAATTCCAGGCAATGCTGTCTTTATCGAAAGAGTTGTTAACCAATTAACTAGAAAAGGCGCCGAAGTATTAACTAACTCCATCTTGTACTCAGTTCACTCTTCAGGTCACCCTTCAAAACAAGAGTTACGCATCATGCTAAAACTTATAAATCCAGCATACTTCATGCCAATCCATGGCGAATACCGTATGCTAAAGATTCATGGGCAAATTGCTGAATCATTAGGTATACCTAAGAATCATGTCTTTATTATGGATAACGGCGATACAATTCAAATGTTAAAACATAAAATTGTTGCTGGACCACACTTCTCTGCTGAACCAGTGTTTATTGATGGTAGAGATATCAATGGTCTTGATAGTGCCGTTATTCGCGATCGCGAGATTATGAAGGAACATGGTATCGTTACCATTACAGTTGGAATCGACTCCAAAAAAGGAGTCGTCATTGTTGAACCAATCGTAGTAACGAAAGGTTTCATGTTTAACGACACAAGAATCGTTGAAGAGATTAAGCAAATGACTGCAGTTAAACTAAAACAAGTGATGTCTAACCACACCACTTTCAATCATATTAAAAATGCGATTAGAAATGATGTCGGTCTATTTATTAAACGTAAAACAGAAAGGGAACCAGTGGTAATTCCAGTGGTCATGGATAAAGTGCAATGATAATCTTAGCAAGTGAATCTCCTCGAAGAAGAGAATTGATTAAAAAAATCACAAACGATTTTGTCGTAATTCCATCAAACGTGGACGAAAGTGTCTTGCACATTGCTCCACACGATTTACCAGGTGAATTATCAAAATTAAAAGCCTATTCTGTGTATTCTCGTTATCCAAATGACACGATTCTTGCCTGTGACACAGTTGTCATTTTAGATGGCGAACTGATGGGCAAACCTCACACAAATGAAAAAGCTAAAGAGATGCTTCGCAAGTTATCAAACAAGAAACATGTTGTAATCTCTGGATACACCTTTATTAACAAGGATAAAGAAATAACAAGAACTGTTCGTACTTATGTTTATTTCAATAAACTAAGTGAAGAGTTAATTGAACAATATGTCGCCAGCGGTTCTCCTATGGATAAAGCTGGTGGCTATGGCATTCAAGATAGTGAATTTAACTTAGTTAATCATATCGAAGGAAGCCTAGATAATGTTGTCGGCCTACCAGTTGAAGACATCAAAGCTCACTGCTTCAATAAATAAATACTAGCCACGTATCATTACGTGGTTTTTATTATTTTCAAAAATATTCAATTCCATCAAGGTAGCGTAGAGTTATCATTATAAATATGAAAAATAAAGGTCAAAAGAAAGCGATAATTACCTCAGCGATGGCGTTCATTTTGCTGATGGGCTTTGTCTCATTATTTTCAGATATGACGCATGAAGGCGCAAATTCAGTAATTGGTAATTTCTTATCTTTAGCCGGCGCTAATGCCGCCACCATTGGTTTCATTTCTGGATTAGGAATGTTTTTAGGCTATGCCTTAAGAATCGTATCAAGTTATATTGTTGATAAAACTCATAAATATTGGTTGTTCACCATCATTGGCTACGCCCTTGATTTAGTGTTTATTCCACTTCTATTTTTCGTTCAAGAAAGCGGTTGGCTCTTAGCTTGTTTCTTTGTTACTGGTGAAAAGATTGGCAAAGCCATTAAAAAGCCAGCAAAAGACTCATTAATTAGTTTTGCTTCCACTCAAACAGGAACCGGAAAAGGCTTCGCAATTGGGGAAGTAATTGATCAATTGGGAGCGTTTTTAGGTCCATTAATTTTATTCGTCGTCGGATTAATTGCTAATAATAATGATACCTTCTTTGTTTATCGTATTTCCTTTTTGGTATTGGGAATACCAGCAATTATTTGTCTCATATTACTTTTCATCGCACGTGCTAAATTCCCAAAGCCAGATGATTTTGAACGCGAGGATAAAAATGCTCCAAAAGGCAAAATACTAACTAAGAAATTTGTCTTTTTCATTATCGCTGTAGGCTTGTTTGCCTTCGGTTTTGCTGATTTTTCTTTAATTACAATGCATATAGCAAATCATAACTATGTTGATGCAACTTATCTTCCTCTCTTCTACGCCTTAGCAATGCTAGTTGATGCTTTAGCAGCTTATATATTCGGTATCCTCTATGATAAAAAAGGTATTTTATCAATTATTATCAGTACCTTGATTTGTGCTCCGTTTTCATTCTTTATTTTTTATGTAAATACTTTATGGTCCACCGTTATTGGATTAATTCTTTGGGGTGTTGGTATGGGCGCAGTTGAATCCATTATCAAAGCATACGTGACCGATCTAACAACCAAAAATACTCGCTCACGAGCTTTTGGAATCTATGATACTTTCTTTGGTCTAACTTGGTTTTTAGGAAGTTGGATTATCGGTATTCTTTATGATATTTCGCCACTTGGTATCGTGTTATTGTCCACCATCTCTGTCGCTTGTTCTGTCATCTTTTATTTATTGAGTTATCATTATCAGAAAAAAGAAAAGATGGCCGAATTAATTAGCCATCCAGATTCACAAGATTAACGGAACATGCCTTTATAGATTGAAGACATATCGTTTTTAATCACAAGAATTATTTTATTAGACATCTTGATGCAAGAATCAACACCAAGTGAATTTAGCTTATTTTCATCAACCATGTCGTAGTTGTGTAACATCAAGCTCATTCTTGAACCATTCAACGAATGTTCGATAATGTTTTCTTTGCCACCTAGCGCCTCTAATATCTCAAGTGAATTAGTAGGAATCTCTTTTTCACTTTTAGGGGCAGACACCGCATTTTTCTTTTTTGCTAAAGAAATAATGAAAAGAATTAAGACAGCTAGGAATGCTGCGCCTGCTACTGCAATGGCGATATATATTCCATAATTAATTAAGAAATCATTTAATGGATTGCTGGTTGGATCGCTTGTAAAATAAATCATGTAACTATGTTATCATATAGAAGAAATCTATGTCTAAAAATCTTGAAATTGAATGCAAATCAATGTTGACAAAAGCTGACTATTTGTCTTTGCTAAAAAATAATAAATACCCATCATATGAGCAAAATAATTTTTATATTGATGATGAGGAATTTTCTCTCATCAAAATGAAAAGTGGTTTGAGAATTAGATTTAAAAATAATGAATACGAACTTACTTTAAAAGTAAAACGAGGAGTGGCGAGATTAGAAATTAACCAAATGATAAGCACACAGCAATTTGATAATTTTATTAATAAAAATATTTTTCCTAAAGGTGAAGTTGAAGACGAAATAATTAGTTTAGGAATAAAGATAGAAACGTTAAAAATGTTTGGTTCATTGTCTACCATTAGAACTGATATTTTCTATCATGATTCACTAATATCCATTGATAAAAATACATATCTAGGAAAAACAGATTACGAGATTGAATGTGAATCAAATAGCATGGATTTAGCAAGAAAAAATCTCCAGCAATTTCTGCTAGAGAATAACATCGAATTCATTGAGAATAAAATTAGCAAAATTCAAAGAGTAATTAATAGCCTTTAGGCTATTTTTTGTCATCATCGCAGCAATCGCCGACATCGCAAGGAAATACTGGCATTCTTTTCGCACGTGGAATAAAGATGCTTATATCTTCTGCATTGTAGCCTACTTGCATGCGATCATGTTCATCATCAACCATGATTGGACGTTTTAAAATGGTTGGATTTTTTCTAACAAATTCAATCATTTGAGAAACAGTCATTGAGTTGATATCAATTTTGCCTTCTTTAACAATCTTTGATTTGGTAGAAATGATATCTTCAGTTCCGTTTTCAGTTTTCATTAAAATATCACGTAGTTCTTCCGCTTTAATGTCATCACTTAAAATATTCTTTTCAACAAATGGAATCTTTTGTTCTTGAAACCATTTTTTGACTTTTCGGCATGAGGAACAACTTGGTGATACATAAATTTTAATCATATGTTTTATTATCTTTTTTTATGAGGTCAAAGTCAATCTAACATATGTTAAATTGACATAATTTCTTTTACGCGCGTATAATACTATTTAGTTTTGAGGTAGAAAAATGGAACGAATATTAAGCGGAATAAAACCAACAGGTCAATTAACACTTGGCAATTACATTGGAGCAATTAAAAATTTCTCAAGAGTGCAATACGAAGGCGAAACATTTTTGTTCATTGCCGACTTGCACGCTTTAACATTGCCAATCGACCCAGAAATATTACGTAAAAATTCTCGTGATATTGCTGCCTATTATTTAGCAGCTGGACTCGACCCGAAACACACCACTATTTTCTTACAAAGTGATGTGGCAACTCATAGTGAACTTGCTATCATCCTTCAAAATTATCTTTATATGGGCGAATTATCGCGCATGACACAGTTCAAAGACAAATCTCAAAAGCTTAATTCGGAAGCAATAGGCTTAGGCTTATTTGCTTATCCGGTTTTAATGGCTGCAGATATCCTCATCTATGACGCTAAACGTATTCCAGTTGGCGAAGACCAAGTACAACACGTTGAAATTACTCGTGATTTAGTCAAACGTTTCAACCACATCTATGGTGATGTCTTAACTATGCCAAAAGCAGAGATGGTTAAGGTTGGTGCTAGAATCATGTCACTAAGTGACCCAAAGAAAAAAATGTCAAAATCAGACCCAAAAGGCGATATTTATTTAAGTGATACTTTAGAACAAATGCGTAAGAAAATCATGTCTGCTGTTACTGACACTGGACATGAAATAAAATTTGATGTTGAAAATAAACCCGGCATTTCTAACTTAATGACAATTATGTCTTCACTAAGTGGAAAATCATTTGCTGATATTGAAAAAGAATTTGAAGGCAAAGGCTATGGCGATTTCAAACGGGCTGTAGCTGATTGCGTTATTCAAGAAATGGACCCTTTCAAAGCTCGTTATGAAGCAATTATCGCTAGTGGCGAGGTTGATAAAATATTAGAAGATGGAGCAAAACGTGCCTACGAAGCTTCATCAGTCGTCTTAAAGAGAGTTCAAAAAGCCGTAGGCTTATATCGCAAATAATGAAACATACTTGTCTTATTGCATTTGATATGGATGGCACTCTTCTTAACAAGAAGAAGACTATTTCCTTACGCACATTATTTTACTTACGAAAACTAACTAGACAAGGACATAAGATTATTCTTGCTAGCGGTCGTCCGTCGCGGGCATTAACTAACTACTACAAACAACTACATTTATCCACCCCTTTAATTTGTTATAACGGAGCGTATTGTTTTTCACCAAGCGATAAAGATTTTCCAATTCACGAATTTGAATTCCCAAAAGAAATCATTAAATCATTAATCAAGGAATTGAAGCCATACATGCATAATGTAATGTGCGAAACTGATACTGAAATTTGGATTGATCAAGAAGACCAATACTTAGCTAAATTCTTCTGGTATGGAAAAATGCATATTCATTACGGAGATTTAACACAAATATTAGATAAAAATCCAATGACCATGATTGTTCAAATGAAAGAAAACTGCACCGCTACAAAAGAAATTGAAGCCATCGTTAACAAATATCCAGAAATATCAGTTAGATTTTGGACTGGAAGCCCATATTTTGAATTATTCTTCAAGCAAACATCTAAAGGTGCTTCTATTGAAGAAATTGCTAAATATTACGATATTGACCAAAACCATATCATCGTTTTTGGCGATGCGGAAAACGACATCGAAATGTTTCATGGCGCTGGCACTGCAGTCGCTATGAAAAATGGTAAAGAATCCTTAAAGGACCACGCTACTATTGTCACCGAAAAAGATAATGACCATAATGGTATTTACCATACCTTAAAAAAGATACTTAAAGACTTAGCGTAATTCATTCAAAATTTCTTGTTCTTCTTTTGGAAGTGGAGCAAGGAATTTTTTATTGCTTAAATAAGAAAGGACACCTTGGATATTTTTAAATTCGATGCTCTTTGCATGAAGAAATTGGTTTTCAAATTTATAAGTATCTTTAAAGATGCGATTCATCTCAAAATTGCCATATTTACCATCACCCACTACTGGGTAGCCAACCGAGGCTAAATGCACTCTAATTTGATGGGTTCGACCAGTAATTAAAGAAACGTTTACTAAAGTAACATCCGCATATAATTTGTTTGGAGTAACAATGCTTAGTGCACTCTTAGCGCCTTCTTTGGCTTTGCCAACACGAACAAGTCCGCTATTAGCGTCTTTAATTAAAGGTAAATCAATTTCCATTTTCTTTGTTAAGTTACCAAAAACAAGAGCTTCATACACTTTGTCAATTTCAGTTTTATCTTTGAACAAATTCTCTAATGCTTGAAGAGCGGGCAAATTCTTGCCAAATACAACTAAGCCTGAAGTGTTGCGATCAAGTCGATGGGCTGGACCAGGAATGAATCCATGATCAATTCGAGGATTGTATTCGCCTTTAAAATAAAGATAATTTAAAACTTCATTCGAAAGGGTTAGACGTTTCTCACTGCTATCACCATGAACCAAAAGACCACGAGGCTTATTTACAATCAAAATATTGTCGTCTTCATAAATGACTGGATATTTTAAATCAGAGCTTTGTAACGCTCTTGGCTTTGAAAATTCTTTTAATTGTTCGTCAGTGACATAGGCAATAATTTCATCGCCTTGTTGAAGAATATAGTCTTGCTTGACCCAATGGCCATTCACTTTGACATCTTTCTTGCGAAATAACTTATAAATAAAGCTCAATGGAGCCTCATTTAAATACTTTCTGATATATTTATCAACACGTTGGTTTTCTTCTTTTAAAGAGACTTTAATTGTAATCATAATAAATAACATTATATTTCGTTTGTAATTAAGTTCAATAAAACATATAATTTCAATGTTGTTGGAGGATTACCCAAGAGGCTGAAGGGGCGGGCTTGGAAAGCTCGTAGGGTCCGAAAGGGCCGCAAGAGTTCAAATCTCTTATCCTCCGCCATGCTCGATGAAAATGCTCCCTAAATTTGGACCAAAAATTGGTACAATAAGAAGGGAGCTTTT
>CAZLUI010000035.1:0-8183 GCA_964562705.1 uncultured Staphylococcaceae bacterium | reverse complement strand
TGTAGTTCAGTGGTAGAACACTACCTTGCCAAGGTAGTTATGCGGGTTCGATTCCCGTCATCTGCTCCATTAAAAGCAAAACCTCGATTCAATCGAGGTTTTTTCTTAGTTGGGTAGCCATTTTGGTAGCCAATTGCATAAACTGATAACTTTTAAATAAGTCAGCTTATTTAAAAATGCCTACAATTGACAAACTAGCGTTCATTCTTTTCATTATTCTTTTGCTTGCTCTCGGCTTCTTTTTTATGTTCTTCCAATAATTTATCTAAAGTTTCCTTTTCTTCAGGTGAAAGAGTATTAGAAGAAGAAAGCTGGTCATAGGCTTCTAAGACACTGTTAATACCAGCTTGATAATAATCTTGAGCGTGTTTCTTATATATAATTTCCAAAACATCAAAACAATAAGGAATAAATAACATTATAAGAACAAAGGAGCTAGCAAGACCAACTATTTGAACCTGATAGAACTGCAAATTTGTTAAGAAAAGATTCGACAAAGTCACTCCTGAAGCGTAGCCGATAACAAAAATGAGGGCAATAAAGAAAAAAGATTGATAATAATCTTGATAAAATGATTTTCTAATGATTCTAAAGGCTTGTTTATGCAACATTTTAATTGAGCCCATATCCACTTCTTTAATCGAATAGAAAGACATCTCGGCTTTAATTGAATTTACTAAGCTAGCATGAATAAACATGTAATAGCCCATTCCAAAGGCAATAAGAGAAGAGATATTCGTCGCTAAAAGGAAAGAAGCATTTTGAGAAATATCATTCAATATTTTGACATATTCATCCATAGTTTTAATTCCGCTGATAGAGTCGAACAAAGCCGACAAAGAACTGTCTTTGCTAATTATAATGCCAAGCGAAATTGAGCCAATTAGAGTGTAAAAAATTACATAGACAAGGATGCTTTTAAGAATACTTGAAATTGTGTTATAAGCGCCAAAGCCTTTCTTTGAAAAATAGATGCGATAGCCATAAAACAAAGTACCAAGAGAATATGGGAAACCATTATTAATATTCGCCATGGATAATTGGGTAGCGTAAGTAAAAGGCACCACCACAAAGGGAATTGTTAGAAATAAAGAAATTGGTAAGAAAAAAGCTGCCACTAAAACTAGGAGAACGATGAAGCCATACATTAAAGCATAACTGCTCTTCTCTCCGAAATGTTTTTTATAACTTTGGAAAGCTTGTTTTGATACTTTATTCATGTGGATTGAGGTTTAATCTAGCCAAGTCATGAACAGCGTAACGTAGTTGTTCCTCATCGAGAGGCGAAACATCTCTATCTTCGATGTTTTTAATTAGTCTTGGCAAATCTTTTCTTTTTACAAGGTAGTTATTGTCATCGGTGTTTTCGTATTCGTTAATCAGGCAATCATCGTTAATCAGCACAATCGAAATAAGAAGGCCAGCATCAAGACAAGTGATTTGACTTAGTTTTGACAATCTTTCAATATTCTTTAACAAAGGATTATCAATATATCGGCGTTTTGGATTCTTCGGATCTCCATAATAATATATCCAACTCTGATCTTTTTCTTTGGCAGAAATAGCGCCGGGAAGATAGCAATCATTGATCACAAAAATATACTTGTTTGCAAGCAAGAGATGGTCAATGGAAATCTTGCTATCATCATTAGCTTGAAGAATTAATCTATTTATCAAGTAAAAATCATAATGAAAAGCAAATTTATAAATCTGTTTTCCGTAGATGCTAATGAATTTCCTTTTGATATTCCTTTTCCTAATAATAGGAATGAAAAGGAAGAACAAAATAGAGATGACAAGCAATGATATTAAAGAGATAAAAAGAGGTAACATTAAGCAAATTTCTCAGCAGTTTCAATTGCAGCGGAAATCATATTGTGAAGACCTGTTTGTCGCTCTTGGGCAGAAAGACGGCCTTCCTTAACAAAATTATCGGTGACAGTGAGAAGGGTAAGAGCCTTCTTACCTAAATAAGCAGCATTTACATATAAAGCGTAAGATTCCATCTCGACACCCATAATGCCCAAGCGAGCCCATTTTTTCCAAATGTCTTTATCAACATCATAGAAAACATCAGCGGCAAATATATTGCCGACATGATATGGAAAATTCTTTTCTTTTAAAACTGAAACAGCTTGTTCTAGCACTTCATAGGAAGCGATGGCGGAATATGTACCATTAATACCATATTGGCTCATCCAGTTGCTATCGGTGCAAGCACCTGAACAAACTAGGACATCTTTTAAATTAATATTAGGTTGATAGGAACCGCAGGTTCCAACACGAATAATGACATCAACATCATATTCTGTGAATAATTCATGTGAATAAATACCAATGGATGGGTGTCCCATTCCCGAGGCCATAACTGAAATACGTTTGCCATTATTGGTCAATCCGGTAAAACATAAGTTTCCACGAACTTTATTAACTAATTTGACATCATGTAAGAAATTGTCAGCAATCCACTGTGCTCGGTTTGGATCTCCCGGCATGAGGACTACTTTGGCGATTTCGCCTTTTTTTGCTTCGTTGTGTGGTGTAGGCATATAATTACCCTCCTTATTCAATCACATCTTTAACACAAGTAGATGCGAGTATATCATAAAACGTCACATGTCTCTTAGAGAAACATAACGTAATGAAATCAACAAATATCGAAACGCCGAATGTAGCAAAAATCATAAAAACACGGAACATGACGCGAATAAACATACATTTAAAATCTACTTGATCGCCATTTTGTTTGATTGTTTGCATGAAAAAGAAACGTTTGCCTAAAGTTTGACCATTCCAATAAACTGGCAGAACAATTGAATAAACAATAATGATGACTATTGTTAAGCCACCACCAAAGAAAGCAGAAATAAATAAGGCCGTAATATTAAGGTTGTTGTTGGAGATTAATGTATTTACTAAAGATATAATCGCAGGAATTAAAGAAACAAGGCATAAAGCGGCAACAAGTACAAAATCGAATATTGTTGCTAAGATTCTACTAATTACTGGAGGCTTCTTCATATTTATCGTTGTTAATAATAACAAATATTATAATATAATCATACCCTTTTTAGAGATGTTTCGTATCTACAATATTGAGAAATTCTTAATTTTGACTCTACAACATCTTGCTAAAACAAACTCAAAGCATATTATCTTGATTTATGATATATTTGTTTTATGTTTATGAAAGTCTTCGAAAACGCTAGCCCGCTAACCCCACTTCAATTTGGCCTAATCTTCTTAGGTATCTTGGTTTTAAGTGCAATTTTATTCATTTTAACCGGTTTTATACACGTTAAAAAGGGCAGGGTGGCCATCATTGAGAGAGTCGGCTTATTTGTTGGAATATTTAAACCTGGTTTTTATTTCTTTGCTCCAATTGTCTATCGACGTGTTGGAATGTATCGAGTTGGTGAGATAAAAGAAAATTATGAATATAAACGAGAAAATTATCGTTTATCATATGAAATTGTGGATGTGAAAACTTATCATTATATTGGAAAACACGATATCGAAGGCATTTTGATGGCCACTTTAAAAGACAGCGATACGTTGTCAGAAACATTAACAAAACGTTGCGAAAAAATTGGCGTCAGGTTCATCCAACTAGAAAAATTAAAGAGTGCCAAATAATCGACACTCTATTTAATTATTCAACTGTAACTGACTTTGCTAAATTGCGGGGTTTATCAATATTCACTCCGCGATGCAATGCAACATAATACGCCAAATATTGACTAACGAATACCATTGGTATGGTTGATAAATAACTCTTCACATATGGAAAGGAGAATGAATCTCCTTCTTTTCTTAATGAGTCATAAGAAATGATGAACGATTTAGCACCTCTGGCTTCGATTTCTTTTACGTTATTGCGAGTAGCAAAATCGGTTGACATATCAGAGATAAACGCTACTAATCTTGTATAACCATCGACCAAGGCAATTGGACCATGCTTAAGTTCACCACCAGCAAAGGCTTCGCAATGAAGATAAGACACTTCTTTCATTTTTAATGATGCTTCCAAAGAAGCACAATAGTCATTGCCGCGACCAATAAAGAAAACAATAGATGCATCCTCGACTTGTTCAGCAATGCTTTCAATCGCCCCTGATTCATTGATGATGCGATTCAAAGTGGATATGACATCGCCAAGATGAGTGACAACATTGTTGCGTCTTTCAATCGCGCCAGTTAGTAAAGCTAAAAAAGCTACTTGGGCAGAAAAGGCTTTTGTCGATGCTACGGCAACTTCTAAACCAGCAAATAGCAAGCATGGAAAAGTGGCGTCACGATATATAGTCGAACCGACAGTATTGGTGATTGCAATATTAATCGAAGAACGAGAATTGATAATTTTTTGGCAGCGGATCAAATCTGCTGTTTCACCAGATTGGGAAATCAAAATATAAAGAGGCTTCTTGCTTGTAAAAACAGGATAATATGCCCATTCACTTGCTACATAAGCTTCGCTTCTTTTACCTAAATATTGCATATATCTAACGCCCATTAAAGCAGCGTGATATGAAGTGCCACAGGCTAAAAAGACAATATCATCACTCTTGCGTATAGCTTGAAGCATATTGTTATCAAAAAGAAATTTGGTCCCGTCGAAATAATTATCAATCAAACGAGTAATAACTTCTGGGGTTTCTTTAATTTCCTTGATCATGAAATTTGGATTATCCCCCAAATCACGATTTAAATATTCGGCATTTTGTTTTTTAATATTTGGCTCAACTTTGTTATAGCCATCAAAAATAGAAATATCATTTTCACAGATAAAACCGTATTGATTATCAGATAAATCAACAAAGTTGTTGGTGTATTTGATCATCGGTACTGCATCGCTTCCTAAAAAATTAGCACCGCTGCCAACACCGATAAATAAAGGCGAACTGCGCTTCATAAAATATAACTTATCAGTTTCCGACTTATGAATGATTGCTAAAGCAAAACTGCCCTTAACTTCATCAATAGTGCGACGCATAGCGTCTAAAACATCGTCATGAATTTTGTAATTGTACTCCAAAAGATTAGCAATAACTTCGGTATCAGTATCGCTTTTAAAAGTGAAACCAAAACTAGATAATTTTTGTTTTAAGGCACGGTAATTTTCAATGACTCCGTTATGAACAATTGCAAACTCACCGTGAGTTGAAAAATGGGGATGGCAATTATCAACCGTTGGGGCGCCATGCGTGGCCCAACGCGTATGCCCGATTCCTAAACAAGCATCGACTGAGGCAGGTACTTCATTATCAAGTACATCAACTTTGCCGACTGTTTTATGAACAATAAATTCATTATTTGCATTTAAAAATGCTACACCAGCAGAATCATATCCACGATAATCAAGCGAATAAAGACCATCGAGGAGAAACTTACGAATATCGACTTTACCGATTGCGCCAACAATTCCACACATATTATTGAATCTCCTCTATATATTGAATGAGCTTATCACACACTTCATTGCAAATTTCACTTGTTAAAGCTTCACACATTACTCGAATCAAAGGTTCAGTGCCGGAAGCGCGAACTAAAATTCGACCATTGCCGTTTAAAGATGCCTCAACTTCTTTAATGTAGTCAATAAAACCAGCATGGGTGAGGATAGCGTTTTTATTAGTAACAGTAATATTTTTTAAACATTGAGGATAAACTTTAAAGTCACTAATCAGTTCAAGTACAGGTTTTTTCTCACTCGCTAGAACATTAAGAATTTTAATCATGGTTAGCAAACCATCACCAGTATTCATATCTTCAAGAAAAATAATATGACCAGATTGTTCTCCACCAAGAGAATAACCATTCTGTTTCATTTCGGCTTGAACATATTTATCGCCCACGCCGACTTCGCTGACTTCAATATTGTGCTTTTTTAACGCCTTTTTTAAACCTAGATTTGACATAACCGTTAACACGACCGTGTTTTTATCTAGCATGTCGTTTTTCTTTAAATAGACAGCATTTAAGAACATGATGGCATCGCCATCAATAATTCTTCCATTTGGAGCCACAGCGAGGCAACGATCAGCATCGCCATCAAAGGCAAAAGCAATATCGTATTTTCCAGTTTTGACTTTTTGCGCTAAATTAGCTAAATGAGTTGAGCCGCAGCGATCGTTGATGTTTATACCATTAGGGTTTGCGTTTATGATGTCGGCGTTAACGCCTAATTTGCTGATCAAATTTTTAGCAATTACACTAGCGGAGCCATTCGCACAGTCGATAAGAATGCGCTGACCACTTATGAGTGGGGAGGCTTTGCTCACTAAAAAATCGATATAGTCATCCAAATAACGATCAGTTTTAGGATAACTACCGATGTTTTCATTTATTGGGAAAGGCAAGTAATCATTGTCAGAGTCAATGTAGTCTTCAATTTGAAGTTCAATTGAGTTTTCTAATTTTTCGCCTTCGTTATTAAACAATTTTATGCCGTTATCGTAATAGGGATTGTGCGACGCAGAAATCATTATTCCATAATCAAAACCAAACTTACGAACTAGATATGACACCGAAGAAGTAGTCGCCACTCTTAAATTATTTGCTGTTCCACCACTTGAGACGATGCCACAGCAAACAGCATCAGCAAGAAAATGGCCAGATATTCTTGTATCTCTGGCGATAAGAATATTATTCTTTTTGTTACCAAACTGACCAATAAAGCGACCTATTCGATACGCAATCTTGGCTGTTAATTGTTCGTTAGCAACGCCACGAAATCCATCAGTTCCAAAATATTTTCCCATCGTTTATTTCCCAGTTTTCTCTTCTTCGAACATATAATCTTCAAATGTTCTTAAGAAGTTGTCAACATTGACTGGAATAAGTTCCCCAGCAACAGCAAGAGAGATTCTTCCGGTTTCTTCACTGACCACAACTGTCACGGAATCAGTAATTTCGCTAATGCCTATCGCGGCTCTATGTCTAGAACCAAACTTACCAGTTAAAGGCTTGGTAGTTGGGTTATAGTAAACACTAGCTGCTAAAATCATATCTCTTCTAATAACCACAGCCCCATCATGAAGACGAGTGCCAGGATAGAAGATGGTCATCAATAATTCTGGGCTAACAGGGGCATTGAGCATCGTCCCTGATTTTACGACATCAGTTAATTCGACTTTCTTTTCAAAAGTCATAATAGCACCAGTACGAGATTTACTTAAAGCTTTGACGGCGGTTTCAATCTTTAAATACAAAGCGTGACGATCATAAATTTTGCCTGTACCTTTTTTTCCAAGTGGATCAATATTCGCTAAACTATTGGAAAACAATGGTCTAAATTCGGCAACATTAATAAACATGAATGCAGTTGTTGTAATAATAAAAATAGCTAAGCTAATCGACCAAAGTAGGTTCAAACTAAAAAACCATGATGCAAAAACTAAAGTTGACTCTACTACGTAGATAGCAATCATCATTTTTCTTTTTAAATGACGAAATAAAAGAATGCTTACAGCAATAAAAATTAATAATGAGATTCCTAAATCTACCCAAATAATTGGGTTAGAAAAATTAAATGATTTGCTTACCAAATCAAACATTTTATTTTACCCAACGGTGAGCAAATCTAGAGGCTGCTGAAGCAGCAATAGCGCCAACAATATCGTCGATGAAAGTGTTGACAGTTCCGCTGTCTTTACCTTCATCATTCAATTTGGCGATAATGCCATATTTTTTCTTATCAATAAAACCGAAGTTTGTTAAGGCAATTGAACCATAAAGGTTACAAATACCATAAGCGAGAACCTCGTCGACACCATAAAGGCCTTCATCTCTTGTTAAAATTGATTGAAGATCCTTATTGTCCATAAGTTTCTTTTCAGCAGCAATATCAAGTTCAATACCAGTCATGATAGCGTGTTGAACTTCGCGTTTTGATAATACGCTCATAACTGATTCAAGCAATTCTTCTTTCTTTAAGTCGACATGGTAATCTGCTTGTAAAAAACGAGCACATTCGGTGATGTCAGCGACAGTGACTCCTCTTGATTCAAGGAGTTCAATACATTTTGTACGATAATCTTCCATTTTTAAAAATCCCTTTCATTATTTATAAAATAATTTACAAACTATATTATCACTCATTTTATTTAAAAATAAAGAGCACAATATTAAGAAAGAAAAAAGGTTCCCTAAGGGAACCTGTTTATTTAGAACTTTGTATCATC
>CAZLUI010000034.1:0-8189 GCA_964562705.1 uncultured Staphylococcaceae bacterium | reverse complement strand
CCCACAACTACCGCAAGAGTTGAATCCCGATAGCCAAGAAAGTTTTCAATATCATCGATTAGATTAATGACTTTCCGACCGCATCTAGGCTTTCCGTCGATAGTTGAGACAAGTTGTAAGTCTTTTCTGACTTGCTCTTCAGTAAAGCCAAGGACTTTGGCTATCTGAGGGGCGCTTGTATCTTCAACGCCTTGCTCTTTAAGCTGCTTGAATAGTTTTAGGTAAACAGGATATCGTGACAGTTGTTTGACTGAGACCGATTTACTTGTCATGTTTTCCTCCTATCAGTAATTTTTGACTGATTACATCTATTATTATAGACATAAGTAAAAAGTATTCAATAAAAATTTACTGATAACCATCTAAGAAGTGATTTCATCGTATATATTTAGTTAATTTGAATCTAGTAATATTATGCAAAATGAAAGAAGAGTTATCAATGTTATTCCACTAAATGTTTTCTCATCTTGCGAAAAGAAATATCTATGATAAGATAACCATGTATTTAAGAACCATTAGAAATATCTAACAGGCTTAATCAATAAAATGATAGGAGCGTGTCTTAGATGAACGATATTTCAATAAGGTTAGAAGTCAAAGAAAAAGACGCTAGGAAGATGATTTCCTGGCTTGATAATAAAACAATTACTAAATATTTAAACGAAGATATAAATTCGGTTGAATCTATCAAAAGAGTAATAGACAACAATCAATCCGATCTATTTACTTATTATCTTAATCAAGATGGAAGATTCTTCCTTATCGACCTATACCATGAAAGTATTGGTTTTATCAATCTTTTCACCATTCGCAATATGAAAGAATATGAAGTTGTCGTCGCTATCGGAGATGAAACTAACTGGGGCAGGCAATATGCAAAGAAAGCTCTAGAGAAAATTCTAAGAGAAGTGTTCCTTTCTTGGAGAATAGAGCGATTACAAGCTAAGATTTGTATGGAAAACACTCGTTCCATTGCCTTATTTGAACATCTTAAATTTTCTCAAATAAAAAAAGGCAATGAATTAATTACTTATTCCATTACCTTTAACGATTATATGAGTAGTTTGCTTAAATAAGTTATTTGATAAACATATAAAGCATTGCTTCGTTTTCTTTGCAATATATCTTGGCTGTTGATTCAGGATCAACCAGCTTATGTTCCTTAATATATTCGGTTGATAAACGATAGAACAGCGCTGGCGAAATTTTCAAGTCATTCACAATTTCTCTTAAATTGATTTTCTTCGCATTGTAAAGCATGAAAAATATTTCAAAATTAAGAACATCCTTATAATGAATTGTTTTATCAGTGTTTTCTTCACTACAAGGAAGGCTTGGGGCACTTTTTTGTGTTTCTAAATATATTCGTTGGGCATCTAATTCAGCTATAGCATTAAATGTATTAGACACGAGTTGTCCCTGAGGACTAAGCATATCAATAATACCAATGCTAAGAATATCCACTATTACACCGCGTTTACTTAATACCTCTATAAAGTCTCGAACTTCTTTGATTGTTCTAGCAAAACAATTAAGTTCACTAACAACCAAAATATCGCCTTTTGTTAGATTATTTACAAGTTTTTGAAACGTTGACCGTTCGCTACTAAATGAAGACAATCTTTCTTCCCATATATTTGCTAACTTATATTTAGCTAAGATAGTCTTTTTTGACTCTTCAAGCGAACTCTTGCTTAACTGACAATTAGATACTTCGTTTACATAACCATAAATCATATAATTTCTCCTTAAATTTAAATCAAGAAAGTTATTTGCTCATTTTTTGCTTGTTTTGAGAATATCGGGATATCTCTCGTGTATTTTTGCTTCATGAGTTTCCATATTTATACATTGAATTGCTCCGTATATTATATTATAATCTTGTAACTTTATTTTATTTAACTGGATCGTGCCTGTGGATTTTTGCGACTTGGTATGTGCAAATAGTCTTGAACCTAGGGCTTTATCTTTTCCCCAGTAAAGAGGGTAATAATTATCTCCTAGACTTTTCCAATTTGTTTGCACTGCATTCTTTTTTCTAAATTTTGTTGTTTTCTTCCAAACATCATTAATTGCATCTTCGTTTTCTAGTTTAATTGCTATACCATAGACTGAACCAAAAGGACCTGACAGTTTACAATTATTATTTCCTGCATTAACAATTTCACCACTAATAAATTCGATTTTGTCGGTGCCGACTGTTTTTTCAATAGTTAGAACAATTATATTTTTTTCCATTTTAAACCACACAATTAATTGAAAGAATACCAAAATGCCGAAACGACGTCAATGTAAGTCGAACACACTGATTAAGCATTAAACTCTCACCACAATAAATGTTTATATTAGTGAAGAAGCCGAAGAGGGGAAACGCAAATAATAAGTTCCTCAATATCCATCAGTTTCTAATTTCATAACCCATTGAGACCTCGTGTCTGCACAATCGGTTATATTCTTTCTTCTTGAACAATCTGTTTCAAAGTCAAATTTGTATTACTCATTTCTGAATAACTTAATAAAAAGTTTATCCTGCGCATCATTGCAAATATAATGGTTAGCTTCTTCGCCGGTAGATAACGAATCGGCATTGATCATGGTAATGTCAATTTTTGGTTGCTCATTACTGCAAAAGCAGTTTTAAAAAATATAGATTATAGCCATGACCGAATATATGATTGATTGTACTTATTTTGATTTGAGTTACTGCAATTTTGCGAATCAAGTATCAAGTTCGAAAACAAAAGAACTTTACCTTCTTCAATATTTATAACTAATGCTTTCCAGGAAATTAGACAAAACTTAGACCAATATGTTTGTTTACAATAATAGCCATTTTGGTTTTGGAAACCTTTATCGTTTGCACTTGGCACATCTTTTATCGAACTAGGCCTAAATGAAGAAAAATAAATGCCACGATATCTAATTTCATCCTTAACAATATTTAGATACACATGCAAGATGAAAAAAGATTATCACTATAAAATTCATAGTTTTCCAAGCATAATAAGTATTTGAAGTGGGCAAATGCCTTATACTCCATTAAAATATTATGCTAAAGATTTAGAAATAACTTTGTTAGTGGATATGAACCAAAAGTGCAATTTTCACCTTTTGCAAGAAAATTAATATCTTCATTTATAATCGAGGAGCCACGATCCCAACTGTAATATGTCAAAGTAAGTAAAACGATTATCAGGCAAAATAAATCACTCGAATAGTGAAAGATCCTTTATTTGGCACTTTTAAGTCTTCTAAACGTTTGTAAATCAAATCAAAAACCGCGTTACCAAATCATAACAAGAATCATGGCTGCAATATGGGCAACTGGGAGAGCAAAAGTTGAAACTACATAAGTGCCACCATTTCCATCTTCTTTAATTGTTTGAATCGTTCCTCCTAGTGCAATAAAAAGCGGGCACGCCAATACTATAAGTATTTTCCACCACAAGTCTATTCTGGAAAACGCGTTTTCCATGCATGGATTGCAACATCTAACCGCAATAAAAAAATAATCACAAATGCAGCTTATGCCACATGAAATAGTTGAAACCAATCCAGTTGTACATATAGATATTATGCAAATAATAAAAAATAACGAAATTGTTGGAATAGAAAACCAAAGAGGTGTATTTTCAAAAGGAATTAACATTTTTTCCTTATATAGTTTTAATTTAATATTATCAAGTTATGCCATACAAGTTTTCTAGTAAGTTAAACGACAAGGTTAGTGCAAAGATTCAAACAAAACTATTGATTAATTCGAAAGTTATTATTTTGTTGCTTTAACATTGCCATTTAACAAGAAAATTTGTAACTTAGCAATTATCTAGCATGAAAAATGGTTAATAAAAAGGGAAATTTTTATAAAATTTACATATATTAAAATTAAATCAAATTTTTATTTGCAATAATAAAATTGAATTCTTGCAATGTTTTCCACAAACAATATTGCATTTGCCAGAGCTAACCAACGAATTAATTGTTCCGACTTCCTGTTGACTCAATTTGAAAACTTTGATTACTGGCAAAAGAATTTCAAAATAAATAATTTCATTACAAGCATTTTGTGTTGTTTTAAAAGGAGTACACCCATTTTTCAAACACGATGATTTCACTTCAATTTTCAAAGTCTTTGTTGCTGCATCGGTATAATCATATGTCCCATTAGTAGGTATATAGGTTGGCTGGAGCCACAACTTGATTAAGTCTTTTTGGATAGGATATGGAATCATCAGCCTATTTCTACTTCCGTAATATTTTTTATATTTTTGATTTGCTAAACATATTTTATGTAGTACGCTTTTTACTTGTCTTTTATTTGCCACGATTAATACCAGCTTTCTGCATGTTAATTATTTTACAACATGAAATCAAATTATAAAAATTTCATATATCTTAGCTAATAAATTAATATATTATTTAAATAATATTCGTATGTACCGTTCACCATCATCAATTAAAATTGATTTTACACAGTTATTATTCCAAAATTTTATAGAAAAATTCTTGCAGACTTATATTCATGAAGACTAATGAAATAAGAAAGATAATAAATTTTTACTTAACTTGTTTCAATAATCAAAACAGTTACTAGAAATATCTTTTAAATGCGAATCAAACTTATTTGTTGTAACACTATGAGAATTTTATAAAATCTTTTTAATTTAAAAGTTGGCCTCATCCAAATTGGCTAATAGTATGAAAAGCCAAAAGAATATTAAATTTTCAAAGTTTACATTTAATAATTACCGCATTAGTTAACCATATTTCCATTTTGTTAACTAAACAGTGCAATTAATTCAGTATTCATGTTTAATTTCTTTCCCCAGCAAAGTGAACGGAATATTTGTCTATTTCGGTTTTTAATTTACAGAAAATTAACTGTGTAATTGTATTTTAGAAAGAATCTATGTCATAGAAGCAAGCTTTAAAATTAGTAACTTTTTATAAATAAAAAATTTCAAAATTTCATCTTTGTTCTGCATTCACTTTTTTCAAACAAGCAATTGCTTATTGACTTGCCTACCAATCAGGTAAATTGGTATCAAAATAACGAAGTGGGCGTTTGATAAAGCAAATAATCTCTTCTGTCGAATGGAGGATCATATTAGATTAAACTATTTTTAAGTTTTTATTGTTTAAGGAACTTCAATCAAATAAGCCAATGAGTAAATATCAAGGTGAATTTTCATTGTACTTTTACATTTCAATTATTTATTCTTTAAAGGAAATACAAAATATAGAAAACTAAATTATGCAAAAACAACAAACTCCCATCGTAAGCGTGCCTAAAGCGCCAATAACCGTCAAAATTAATCCGGTAATTGAACCGTTTTCTCCCATTAAAGCTCCAAGCAACCTCCCAAAACCGCCAACAGCAACGAAACAAATCGATAAAATGCGTATTGTTAGCATGTCATAATTAAAGAAGAATACGACAATTCCCGCAATGCCAAACGATATTCCAACCAAAGCAGAAATAAAACTCATTCCACCTTGAAACGGAAGTATCAAGCCTATTATAGTAATTACTGCACAAACAATGAAGAATATGCCTGCTAATATGTTCATAAATTGCCCTCTTTTCATTATAACGCTGATAAATAGAAAAATCTAACCTAAATTAAGCAATCATAGAATTAGTTGAGTGACAAACTCAATGTAACTTTGTAATTAGTTAATACTACCTACTACATTTTATAAAAGAATACTTTCTTTGCAAAGAAAAAAACGTTATGAAAAAACTTTCTATATTTACAACGATTATAAAATCGGACGTACATGTATTCATAGGAAAAATATTCTTATTTTTAAGCCATAAAACGAATAACATGTGAAGAATAAAACAAATCAAAGCTTAAACAAAAGCAAACCGCCAATCATGCTTTTAATGACATTCTAATTGATAAAGTAAAAACTTGAAGCAACCGTTGCGAAAAATCTGTGTATCAAATTCATGGATAAATCGAACTGTTTGTTTTCAAAAAAATTATTTTTAGTAATACTTAGAAAATCCTCTATAGATAGGTGAATATCTCTTAACTGCTTTTTCTCTGTGAATTAGCAATATATTTAAATAGAAAGATAAACTTGATAAGAAAATCGGCCTATTTGAACTTATGGAAAAATAGAAATGTTTTGTATTTAAAAAAAGATTTAACTGTGTGGAAACAATTAGTAATTATTATAGAACTCGGCTCAGTAGGAATTATAAATCTTTACACTCTTATTTGTCAGAACATGGTTGTTTAATCAAAAAATACAATTTTGAATTAATAACGACAATCCCTTGCAAATTTTCACAACGGTTTTCATAGTATTGTTTGAGATTTTCAAGAAAACTTTTGTCACAAGGATCACTTTTCAAAGAATCAGTATCCAATCCATAATATGATCCGTGTTCATTGTTCAAGAAATCTTTGAATTCTTCTATATGATTGAAACAAATTTCTTCTTTTCCATCTATTCTTCTTAATTTGTACATAATTTAAACCTCTTTTATATTTTATAAAATCTTTGCCATCTTCTCCAATGGAAGAGGCAACTCATCTTCATAAAGAAGTTCAATATTCTTGACTAAAACTTCTTTGGCTTCTCCATTCGTGTTTATTTTCACTCTATCGCCAACAGATACTTTTCCGGATGTAGATAGATATTCATATGTTTTGGATCCTGGATAAAACTCAACACTAACAATGGCAAATTGTTTTGAAATCTCTTTTAAAGTTTGAGGAACGAATATCAATTCTTCAAAAGTAGTAAATGCAGGCATGGTGCCTTTTTCTTTCATATCAACAACCGCATAAAACTTGTTGTCAGCAAAGAGAATCTGCTTAATGCCATATTGAGCAATTGATTCAACAAAGTCTTTTTCATCATCAGGATTAACTGTTTTTACATAGAATTCAATTTGCTCACACACTTCCGCAAATCCAATGTTCGGCATCATATTGATTTGATATTTTAGATTATTTTCTTTGTTTTGTTTAATAACAACATGAATGTAGCCATTCTTATATTCAATTTTAAACTCCCTGTTGTCATAGCCAAATACTTGATTATCGATTAGGTAACCACCACTTTTAACAATACGTTTTTCAATGTCTAATTCTTTTTGTATTTCTTTAATTGATTTAGAGATGCCAATCGCAACTCCTCTATCACCAACATATTCCATGTGTTCAAGTCTTTTCTTGATCGCCACTTTAGCTTCTAAATAATATTGCTGGGCTTCAAGCAAGTCCTTTTGGACATAAATGCCATCTTTATAATACGAACCTAGTCTTAAGGCTACATCCGCAAATTTAGAATCATTGCCATTTAAAAAGTAAGTTCTGGTATCTTGGTAGATACTATTTACTAGATTGTAGGCGCATTGATGGTTTATTGGTGTGCCATAACCTTTAATATAGCAATCTGCTAACTTATACGTAGCTTCATAGAAACCACCGCCTAAATGCCCGATAGCGAAATATTGAAAAGCCTTGTCACCTTGAGGTACACCATTGGTAGTTCTGCCATAGTAATAGATATAGCCAAGTGTTCTTGCAACATCTGGATCTTCAGTGGCTTTGTAATATTTCTCTAGCCAATAACAAGCTTGAAAAGCATCGCAAGGAAAACCGCATGTTCCTTCATAATATTCATATCCAAGGCTTCTCATTGATTGATTGTCACCTGCTTGGGCATTCCTCAGCAAATTTTCGTGATAGAAAGCCAAACAATCATCCGATAGAGATTTGTTTCTATAAGTCTCATAACTAATAGATTGAAGGATTAAAGATAATGTTTCTTTAGAATATTGTCTTTTATCTTTAGTAACATTTCTCTGTGAGATAACTTCATTAATAAAATTAATGTATGCTTTCAAGTCCTCGATTAATTGTTTTTCTTTTAGCGATTCTTTAACTAATCTAACAACAAATGAAACAATATGATCATCATCATCATCAAATAAATAATCTTTAGTACCTGATAAATCTTTCTCGTAATACTTATCGTCTAAATGTGGAGTAAAGATAAATCCATTACTATCACTCATAGAAATGAAGCCAAGCCACTCAATTAAATTGTCATAGTCTGGTTCTCTTAGCTCATTGTTAAAGCGCTCCACTAAATTTGATGGAGTAAGATGATATCTACATAAATACTTAACCAATACTAATTCTGTTTGAGAATATAACAAGTTT
>CAZLUI010000033.1:0-9034 GCA_964562705.1 uncultured Staphylococcaceae bacterium | reverse complement strand
ACTGCTGCCTCCCGTAGGAGTCTGGACCGTGTCTCAGTTCCAGTGTGGCCGTTCATCCTCTCAGATCGGCTACGCATCCTCGCCTTGGTGGGCTGTTATCTCACCAACTAGCTAATGCGCCGCAGGTCCATCTTTCAGTGAGGCTTTGAAGCCCCTTTTAGGATTTGGAGATGCCTCCAAATCAATTATCCGGTATTAGCCAAGGTTTCCCTCGGGTATCCCAAGCTGAAAGGCAGGTTACCTACGTGTTACTCACCCGTTCGCCACTAGATTGTATTGCTACAATCTCGTTCGACTTGCATGTATTAGGCACGCCGCCAGCGTTCATCCTGAGCCAGGATCAAACTCTCAAAAAGTTTATCTTAGTTCATATAAATCTGGTTTTATTGTTAAATATAAAAATTGACGTTAATGTTTCTTGTACATCTGTTCAGTTTTCAAAGATCAGTCAGTGCTATATACTCTCGTATACTCTAGGCATTTCCTAAGAAATACGCACTTGAAGTATAATATCACTCAGTTGATTTTAATGTCAACAAGTTTTTTAACTTTTTTATTGAGTGAATTTAAAACCCCTTTTTAAGGGGCTTATTTATTATATATCGGTCAATAGTATTTGCAACAACAATTTAAACTTTTTTCCAAAGTCCGTGTAAATTGCAATAAGCATAAGCCGAAATAACAATTTCGTTATCTAATAAAGCAAATTTAGCTACTGGAGCATCGCCGGGTTGAAGATGTTTACGTTGGAAACCTTGATCGGTGTGAATAACAATCCACTCGATATGGTGTTCAGGTAGCATTGGATGAGCTACTTCGCCAACTCTAACATCAACATAGCCATCATGTTCTTCAATAACTGGAATATGTTTTTCCTGAGAAGCTTCAATCTCACCAGGCACCAATTCCTTCATTTTCTCGCCGCAACACTTTAGACAATCACATTTGTCGTCAATCATCTCGACAATGTTTCCGCAAACTTCACATTTATAGAATTTCATTTTTTGACCCTCCAAGAATCGTTGTACTCTACTATATTATATAGGCACGTGGGCACATATACATATATACATGTGCGCGCACGAGACTAATTACGTTTAGAAATGGCTAGCAAATATAAGACACGAACGAAGATATTGATAAAATCAATATAGATATTAAAGGCACAGTAAAGGGCAACATTGTTATTTGCCATGCCTGTCTGTGCGATTTTCTTTATTCTCCAAACATCAACAATTGTGATGAGCATAACCACCCCGAAGATTACAAGTGAAACAATCCAATAACTCATAACCGCTACTTCTGGGAAAATGAACATCCATAAGAAACTGAATAGGTAAATTGATAGAGCACCAATTGTTAAACCACTAATAATGAACACTAAGAAATTTACATTTCTTTTTGATATTAATCCAATCAAAGCCATCGAGCCAAAGCATATTGCAGTGATTCCAAAAGCCATACTGATTGTAGCTGGCTCATAAAATAGGGCAATTGATGAACCAAGAATGCCCATCAAAATAGCGTAGATAACAAATGGAACAACCAAGCTATGCTTTGCACGAGCAGCGCGGATATTAAACCAAAATCCAGTAATAACCAAAAGAATTAAGGAGCCAACTAACACCCCTAAATAGATAAAAGCGTTATTGTCCGCTAATGGATTAGAAGTGTTATAGATAGGTACTAAGTACTTAAATAGATAAGCAACCCCACAAGAAACTAGAGCGGTAAGAATCAACGCTAAAAACATATATAGGAATACTTTTCCTATAAATTTTGAGGTAGTTTCTATGGTTGTATGTTGTGCTGTGTATTCCATATTATTCAACTATATTCTGAATTAAATTTTTAAAAGAATCAACCTTTAATGAAGCACCACCAACTAAAGCACCATCAACATCTTCCATCGAAAGGTATTCACGAACGTTTTCTGGTTTGACACTGCCACCATATAAAATACGGACAGTATCGCTAGCTTCGCCATACATTTCATGGACTAATCCACGAATATATGAGCAAATATCTTCAGCAATTTCTTTAGAAGCATTTTTACCAGTGCCAATCGACCAAATTGGTTCATAGGCAATGACCATATTAGCAACATCGTTTTTGCTTAAAGAAGCTAAACCAACAGAAATTTGTTCTTTGATAACTTCTTTAGTTTTTGATGCTTCAAATTGTTCAAGTGTCTCGCCACAACAATAAATAGGAGTCATCTTGTTTAAAAACAAAGCTCGAATCTTTTTATTACACGATTCACTAGTTTCACCAAAATATGTTCTTCTTTCGGAGTGACCAATGATAACCCATTTGACACCTAAATCAAGAAGCATAGGAATGGATATTTCACCAGTGAAAGCTCCGTGATCTTCAAAGTGGCAATTTTGAGCAGCAACAATTAATTCTGGATTCATTTTGCGAACCGGGCAAAGTGAGAGAAATGATGGGGCAACCCCAATATCGATGTCATGAGCTAAAGCATATTCATTTAGTTCAATAGACTCACGAGCGAAGTCTTTTGCTTCGTCGCGAATCTTATTCATCTTCCAGTTGCCAAATAGTAATTTGCGTCTCATATTATTTCAAAATATCGATGCCAGGTAAGTGGCCATCGTTTTCAATCATTTCAAGAGAAGCACCACCACCAGTTGAAACGTGGGAGAATGCATCTTTATAACCAAATTCTTTAATAGCAGCAGCAGAATCGCCACCACCACAAACTGAGAAACAATTCTTTAAGGAAGCAACAGCTTTGCAAATTGCAATAGTGCCGTTAGAGAAATCTTTTTGTTCAAAGACACCCATAGGGCCATTCCAGAAAATCATCTTAACATTTGCTAAATCCTTAGCAAATAATTGAGCAGTTTCAGGACCAATATCCATACCTTCAAATCCATCTGGTACTTCTTTGGTAATTACTTTGCTTGTCCAGCCTTCAAAGGCGTCAGTACAAACCGAGTCAACCGGAAGAACAATTTTGCCTTGAGCTTCAAGAATACATTTCTTAGCATATTCTAATTGATCATCTTCAACTGGTGAATTACCAGTTTTTTGACCGAGAGCTTTCTTAAAAGTATACGCCATTGCGCCACCGATAAGAATCTTGTCACACTTCTTAAGAAGTGAATCAATGACTTTAATTTTGTCAGAAACTTTTAAACCACCAAGAATGGCAACATAAGGACGATCTGATTCCTTGACATCAACACATCTCATGAGATTGGCAATTTCTTTTTCAACAAGGTATCCAGCAGCAACTGGTTTTCCTTCTTCTTTTAAAATAGCAGGAATGCCATAGGTGGATGAGTGAGCTCTATGAGCAGAACCGAAAGCATCCATGACGAAGGCATCAGCGACTTTTGCCCAAGCTTGAGCAAGTTCTGAATCATTCTTTTCCTCGCCTTTTTCATAACGAGTGTTTTGGACAAGCAAAACTTCGCCATCTTTTAAACTAGCGACTGCTTTTTCAAATTCTTCACCACGTGTAGCGGCTGAAAAATATACTTTTTGACCGAGAAGTTCGCTTAATCTTGGAGCAACAATTTCAAGATTGTTCTTTGCTTTTTGTTCAGCAACAACTTCCGGAGCTTCTTTGTGTTTAATTTTTCCTAAGTGGGAAAGAAGGACAACGCGGGCACCTTCGCTGAGCAATTTTTGAATTGTTGGAAGAGCAGCACGAACACGGTTATCATCGCGAATTTCGCCATTTTTTAATGGAACGTTGAAATCTACACGAACGATGACAACTTTGCCTGTAATGTCTTTTAATTGGTCTACTGTTAACATAATTTTCTCCTTATAAATGTATAAAGAGGCACCCAAAGGATGCCTCTAAATGAATTAATTAATTAGCACTTTTCAGAAAAGTACTTAATTGTGCGAACCATTTGGCTAGTATATGAGTTTTCGTTATCGTACCAAGAGACAACTTGAACTTGATATAAGCCTTCGCTGATTTTGGTAACCATTGTTTGACTTGCATCAAATAAGGAACCGAATCTCATTCCGATGACATCACTTGAAACGATTGGTTCTTCGGTATAACCGAATGAAGCGCTGGCTTGTGATTTCATGGCAGCATTGATTTTTTCAATAGTGACATCTTCACCTTTGACAACAGCAACTAGAATTGTTGTTGAACCAGTAGTTACTGGAACACGTTGAGCAGCACCGATGAGTTTTCCGTTTAATTTTGGGAGAACTAATCCAATAGCTTTGGCAGCGCCTGAAGATGCTGGAACGATGTTGGCAGCACCGGCACGGGCACGACGCAAGTCACCTTTTCTATGTGGACCGTCAAGAATCATTTGGTCACCAGTGTAAGCATGAACTGTTGTCATGATACCTGATTGAATTTCAAATGTATCATCAAGAGCTTTGGCCATTGGGGCTAAGCAGTTGGTTGTGCAGCTTGCGGCTGAAATAATGTTATCTTCTTTGGTTAATGTGTTTTCATTGACTGAGAAGACGATTGTCTTTAAATCTTTTCCGGCTGGAGCAGAGATGACGACTTTTCTAGCACCGGCATCAATGTGAGCTTGTGATTTTTCCTTTGAGCAGTAGAAGCCTGTGCATTCTAAGACGACATCAACTCCTAATTTGCCCCATGGAAGATTTTGGGCTTTTGGTTCAGCATAAATGGTAATTTCGATACCATCAACTGTGATTGAACCTGGAACAACGACTGTCTTTCCATCTTCTGCAAAGACAGGTTCTTTTGAAGAAACAGTGTGTAAGTTTTCTCCAAAGGCACCAGCATATCCACCTTGTGCTGTGTCATATTTTAATAGGTTAGCAAGCATATTAGGGGAAGTAAGATCGTTGATGGCAACAATCTCATAACCTTTCGCGCCAAACATTTGACGGAAGGCTAAACGTCCGATACGGCCAAATCCATTAATTGCAACTTTGACTGACATAAAATGTCCTCCTTAAATAAATTACGTTCTTATTATATATAATAGATGTCGATTGACAAGATATTTTGTTTGTGAAAACGCTTTCCGAAGAAAGAAAGAATAATGATTAAATACCAGGAATTGTTTGAATGCCTCGAAACAATTCTTCTAATGAGATTCCAAAAGCATCTGCTATTTTTTCTAAGATATCAAGTGAGGGATTGCGACGTCCGTTCTCTAAATCACTAATATAATTACGATTAACGCCACTTTCTAAAGAAAGATCGAGTTGAGACCAACCTTTCTTGCCACGTAAATAAGTTATTCTCATTCCTAACTGCTCACTTGAGGTCATTATAGGCATCCTTATATTGAAGAGCTTGTTGGTGAATTGAACGGAACAAATGGTTGATATTGCTCCTTGAAACTGGTTTCCCTAATCGATTGCTGAGTAAAACCGCTAGTTCGGAAAGAGAAGCATCTTCATTTTCAAGACGCAATTTCATCAATTCTTTTTGTTTGATGTTAGAAATTGTATTAATACCAAAAATCTTATCCAAAATTTGTATATCCAAAATTTGATTTTTAGCTGCTTGAGTGGCTTTGGCTAAGTTAGCGTTATCAAGGTTAACAAGACGATTACCAATATTAGAAAAATCACGGCTTAATCGAACATTTTCAAATTCCAAGGTCGCATTTGTGGCGCCGATTAAAATAAGAAAATCAGCAATTTGTTGTGAGCGTTTCAAATACACAACATATTGATTGCGGCGTTTAATAATCTTAGCTGAAAATTCGCCGCCTTTATATTTTAAAAATAACTTTGAAAACCATTTGGCAAATGACTCATCGTTCAAGCTTATTTCTAAATGATAATTTGATTTCTTTGGCGAATTGACCGATCCAGTTGCAAGAAATGCACCTGCAAGATAACCAGCAATCATATCGTCATTAGCAATGATATTTTTGGAAATCTTTCCCTCTAAGAACGAAATCTCAAGATCGCTGATAATGAAATCAGCTTCATCGACAACGACGTTATAAGTTAGTTTTCGCTTAAAATTCATCGTTTTTGAGTAAGTAAAACGGCACGCTACTCCATATACTTTTTCGATAGCGTGATAGATGAACTTAGCAATTTTCGCATTTTCAGTCTTCAAACTGATTGTTTCTTTCTTATTAGAAAATGATAAAGACCCATTTATCTTAATAAAAGCGGCAAGCATAACGCGAAGGTGTTCATCAGAAAAAGAAACCGAGGCGATTTCTTCTTTGACTTTCTGAGTAAACGATACTTTTGCTTGCATATTATTTTGTTAAATCACGGTGTGATGTGTTTGTATTATACTTCGAGGAATAATAATCTTTCAAATATTCGCTGATGGCGACACTACGGTGTTGCCCACCACTGCATGCGATTCCGATTGAAGTCATCTTTCGTCCCGCTTTTTCCAACATATCCAAATAATAATCTAAATAAGATATAACATGCTTCAAATATTCTTTTGTTATAGGCGAAGCAAAAATATAATCCACTACCGGTTTATCTAAGCCGTCCAAATCTTTTAAAGAAGCTTCCCAATACGGATTTGGTAAAATTCTTGTATCAAACACCATTTCCACATCTTGAGGCACGCTCTTTTTGTAACCAAAAGATATAAAATTAACGACTAATCTTGAATCTTTTGCGGTAAAGATAGAACCATAAATATACTTACGTAAGTCGCTGGCGCCAAATTTAGAAGTATCAACAAAATGGGTAAATAAATCACGCATATCATTAAGATTATTTCGGTCTTGTTCAATAGCTTGATTTAAGGTTAGCCCTCGATTTTGCAAAGGGTGAACGCGTCGATTTAGTTTAAAACGTTGCAATAGAACTTCTTTTGAGCAATCAAGACCCAAGCAAATAAGGTTAATGCCCTTAACCTGTTTAGCCACTTCAACAGCTTGTTTAGCATAGGCAAGTGGCAATGAGATGACAATTTTTTTCTTGTTATCATTTTTAACAATTTCTTCAAACAAGGCCGGAATTAAAGGAAGAGGTACATTCTCAACAGGATAAAACCCATTTTCCTCGAAAATGTACATCGTTATTGTTTTTCCAGCACCGGATACACCAGTTACAATTGCGACTTCTTTCATATTCATCCCTCTTCTATTTTAACTTTAAAAGAAGTTAATTACTACTTATTTACGAATTTAATTGCTAAGGTTGCAGCTATCGCACCATCAGAGGCTGAAGTGACTAGTTGTCGTAATTGTTTTTGACGAATATCACCGATAGCAAACAAGCCTTCAACATCGGTTTCCATATTCTCGTTTGTAACAATAAAACCATTATTCATCGTTGGCTTTAAGTTGTTTAACATATCAGCGCTTGTTTTATCGCCAACAAGCGGGAAAATGCCATCTATATTTAAGCTTTTTCCATTTAAAAGGTTAATCCCTGTTACTCCAAAATCATCGCCAATGATATCTTTAATTATAGCTTTAGTTATTACTTCAATATTTACTTTTTGATTAACTTGTTTGAGCAGCTCTTCATCACCATTTAAAGAATCTTCTTTGCAAATCAAATAGACTTTTTTAACGATATTAGATAGATATAAAGCATCTTCAATCGCTACATCGTTATTACCATAAATAGCAACATTTTGACCTTTAAAGAAGTTTCCATCACATGTTGCACAGTAGCTAACTCCACGGCCAATATATTTCTTCTCATTTTCAATAAAATTACTTTTTGGAGATATGCCCGATGCAACAATAACAGCTTTAGTTAAATAGGCAAAAGAATCGCTAATTACTTTAAAGCCAACTGGATCCTTAAGAATGGTTTGAACGCTACCATGAATAATAACGATACCTAAATCTGCAGTTTGTTTCTTTAACAAATTCAAAAGTCCCTGACCAGTTCCGTGGTCTAGGCCTGGATAGTTCTCAAGCTCATGAATCATATTTAATTTCCCACCGACACTTTTTGATTCAAGGATAACAAAATCAACATTGGCTCTTTTTAGATAGATAGCAGCAGTTAATCCCGCAATGCCGGCTCCAATAATAACAATTTTAGTGTTTTCCATTTATTACATCCTCGGTGAATTCTTTAAAGTTTTGAATATATACATCCGCTTTTAATCCCGAATCTAACGTACGTGGTGAGAAAGTTACGTACCCAAATGTAACTTTTGCATTTTTAGCGGTTTGATAGTCAAACATATTGTCACCAATATAAATGACTTCATCTTTATTTAAAACATTAAAATGTCGCATTGCAAGCAATACGCCTTCTGGATCTGGCTTAACATTACGCACTTCGTCAGCACATATTACAAAATCAAATAATCCATCCAAAGAAGTAAGCTTCAAAGCGTAATTTGTCGCCGCTCTAGCTTTAGAAGTAATAAGCCCATACTTAATTTCATTTTTCTTAAAAGTATTGAGCATTTCAATAACATAAGGGAAAGGCTTAACATATTTGTCGTAATTGATAGTTGAATATTTAACAAATTCATCAAACATCAGCTGTTGATTCTCATTAGGAAATTCCTTCAATAATGTTTGGCGAATTGGCGGTCCAGAAAAAGTAAGCATATGTTCATTCCCTGGATGATAATTAGGCCGATATTTCGCATATAATTCTAGAAAAGTGACCAAAATCATCTGGTCACTATCGAGCAAAGTCCCGTCAAAATCAAAAAGAAATAATTTATACATTAGATGGTATTTAGATTTCGCGGTGGCAAACCTTTTTTCTTACGAATTAAATCGTAGACACGGAAGGCCACAATTCCAAGAACACCCACCACAATCATTACATAAGCGGTAATTTGAGACTGGGAATAATAATCTGCCGTCGCCCCCCTTAAAGGCTCAAGGAAAACTCTAACTATTCCATACCAAATGACATAGGACATACTTAAGTCACCAAGTGACAACCATTTTTTAAGTCCTTTACCAATCGCGTAGCGAATAATGAAATATCCAGCTAAATTAATAATTCCCTCAATCAAGAAAAGTGGCAAATATATTTGAGTAGCATCGCCGTTAAAAACACCATTAGAATAGGCCATATTATTATAAATAATACGAGGTAAGAACCAGAATAAGTCGCCATTGACTAAATCACC
>CAZLUI010000032.1:0-9298 GCA_964562705.1 uncultured Staphylococcaceae bacterium | reverse complement strand
AAAAGCTCCCTTCTTATTGTACCAATTTTTGGTCCAAATTTAGGGAGCATTTTCAATTAAGATGGCAGGGGTGATAGGAATCGAACCCACGTTAGCGGTTTTGGAGACCGTTGTACTACCATTGTACGACACCCCTAGTGCGAGTTAAATTATATGAAAATAACTCGTTGTTTTCAACAACTAATTAATAATTAAAGCGTCCTAGCAATCTTATTAACAAGGCTCATATCAACCTTGCCATCAAAATTAGCTTTAAAGTGACGCATAACAGAAGGAATTGATTTGTCATCGAGTTTACTAATCTCGTTTCTAATCTCTTCTTCGCTTAGCATCTTTGGAAGGTATTTAGAAATGGCGACAATTTGTTCGCTGATGGACTTCACTTCTTCAATGTTTCCAACTTTCGCATAACCTTCTTTTTCTTCATCTAGTTCTTTAAGAACTTTAGCAATGAGCTTAAGCATATCAACATCGCTAGCTTCTTTTCCTTCGGCTTTAAGTTCAATCGCAAGCATTTTATATCTTGAGATAACAACCGATAAGATAGCACGCACAGTGGTGTTATGAGCCTTCAAAGCCTCAATGTTAGCTTTTTGTAATTCATCAATAATCATATTAGACAGTCTCCTTTCTAAAGATATCTCTAATAACTCGATAGAATGCAAAGTAAATGCATAGAATTTCCAAACGTCCCGCAAACATGCCTCCAATTAGCACCCAGTTGACACCGACATTTCTTAAACCAGTAATTCCAACTGATAAACCAGTACCGGAAAGGGCGCTAGCAAATTCAAACAAGGCATCGGAAGCAATGATACTGCCTTGCCCAAAGATACAAATTAGAACTGTGCCACCAAGTAAGACTGTTACGTATAACAATGTATACCCATATGCTTCAAAAGTCTCACTTTTCGAAACATCATGTTCCTCGCCTAAGCGAGTGACGTAATGAGGATACATTACACCTCGAGGCGATAAATGATCACGAATCGACCAATAGAATGATTTAAATGCCACCACGACACGATACTGTTTTACAGCACCAGCAGTCGAACCCATGCCGCCACCAACGCACATCATGATGACAGATAAAATGACTGTTGTTTCACCAAGAGCCTTAATATCATGCACCGTAGAAAAACCGGTTGTTGTTATAGATGTAAAGAACGTATAAGCTCCATCCTCAAAAGAAGTCGCAAAATCATATATTTGGTTACCGCTACTATCTTTTGTAGTGAAAATGCTAATAACAAATAATGGAACGAAGATCAGAATCATTAAACCCATGAAGCGAATTTCACAATCTTTGATGATCTTTTTAAATTTGCCTTGGAATAAGAATAAATGGAGGACAAAGTTGGTAGCGCCAAGAACCATTAACACAATTGAGGTAGTATTGATTGCAACCCCGTTAATTGGTATCCCGGTAACTGAATTAACACCACCAGCAGCAATAATATCTGGCAGGCCACCAGACTTAGTTGAGAAGCCACCTGTTGCCACCGCAGCAATCGCATGGTTAAATGAATCAAATAATTCCATTCCACCGATGAGCCAGTAAGATAATGTTCCAAGCAAGATATAACCTAAATAAATAGCTAAGATTAATCGAGCAGATTTAGCAAGGTTAGGCATAAGTTTGTCGTTATGTCCTTCAGCTGTATATAACTTCAGACCATAACGATCGCTAAGGGCGGAAGTAACAATGAGAACTAAGCCGATACCGCCAAACAAAAGAAGCAGACTTCGATAGGTGGTATAAATATGAAAACCAGGGGCATCCGCGCTAAATTCAAACAAAGTTAAACCAGTAGAGGAATAACCAGATGTTGATTCAAATATCGCATCTGTAACTGAAGTAGTTCCAAAATATGATGTGCCCATACCACGAAGGAAGAATGGCACCGCACCAACTAAGATGGCTAATATCCATAAAGCGACAAGAAGAACTGAATCTTGGAATTTTCCCAGTTGGCATTTCTCGCGCTTAAATATGAAAAACGATAAAGCGAATCCTATGACGATTGAAGTAAGACCAGGAATTAAGAAACTCCAGATGACGTTAACCTCGTTAGGATAGGCAACTAGCATAAAAAGTGGCAAGATACAGATGATACCAATTAAAACTAGGAAATATCCTAGATAACCAAATATTAGGCGATATCCGCTTGCTAACTTTTTACTCATACCTTAATTTGTTTTTCGCGTTTAACAAAATCGACAATGCCTTTTTGATCTTTAGTTGAAGAAACAACAAATAATTTGTCATTAGGCATGATGATAGTTTTACCATTAGGAACAATAACAGCGGGTTTACGATAAATGCAGGAAATGTTTCCAGTTTTCGGGAAGTTAATTTCCATAATCTGTTTATTGGCAATTTCGAAAGTATCTTTCACAAGTACTTCGGTTAAAACAATCTTGTCATCTTCAAGTGACATTGACTTTGTCAATTTTTCAAGGGAAGACTCATTCATAATCGATGAAGCCAATAAATATGTGGAAGAAATAACGCTGTCTAAGCCAAGTTCACGGAATAGTTCAACATTCTTTGGGTTTGAAACAATGCAAATAACTTTTTTAGCGTTGAAGACTTTTTTAGCAATGGAACAACTAACAAAGTTATCGGTATCTTTTGGCCCTAAAGAAATAAACAAATCACAATTTTCAATGTGGGCATCTCTTAAAACATGGATTTTGAAAGGTTCACCATAAACAACTGGTATTTTATTAGACTTAGCTAAGTATTGAGCGCTTTCTCTACGAGAGTTTATAACAATGAGCTTATTGGATCTCTTTTTGAAAGTCTTGATAATGTAGTCAGCAGCATGGCTGCCATCAGCAATTACAATTTTCATTTCGCGCGTCCTCCTCTTAGTAAAGAAAACTTATTAAATGATAATTCGTGTGGGAATATGGCATTGATATCCATACCACGAATTAATATTTCTAATGATGGATCATCCAAACGCACATAAATGTTTGGAACACCATAGATTTCACGTGCTACTTGAGCAATGAAAAGGTTAACGTTATCATCACCAGTTGTGATGATTATTTCTTTAGCGGAACCGATATAAGCATTTTCAAGGAGAGTTAAATCAGTAACATCGCCGGTTATTTTATAACCAGTAAAACGATCAGACAACCTATCGAACGAGTTCACATCGCGGTCAACAACTAAGACGTTTTTGCCTGCTAAAGAGTCTTTTTCAGCGATGGAAGCACCAAGTCTTCCGCAGCCAACAATTAAGGTCTTGTTTCTCAGCATAGAGGTCTTTTTCATATTGCTCCTTTCTAAGCTATAAGCTTAAGCGAATTGCTTAATATTATACGCCATTATAGGCGTTTTTCAATTCTCACAACTAATGAGTCTTTAAAAATGTTGTGACAGTTTCATCATAACTAGATTTGTTATCGTATCTTAAATGCGAATGTCTAGCATTATTTATTAAAACCATCTTTTTATCACTTGAGCCACATTTATTTAACAATAATTGGGTTTCTTTTGGTAACGAGAATTTATCAAACTCGCCCGCTAAAAGAAGTGATGGAACTTTAACTTTTTTTATCAGATTACTAGGAGTCAAGGTGTAAGGGTTGACGTTGTTATTCTTTTTTACTTTTGCTAACACTTCCCATACAACAGGGTAGATAGGATGCTTTTCATCGCGGATATGTCTTTTGTAAACTCGATAAAACGAATAGAACATCCCATCTGCAATGAAAGCATTAATATATTTAGGACAATCAGGATTTGTTAGAGCAACACAAGCCGCTGTTGCTCCACCACAAAGCCCGTAGAGTGCAATAGTCTCATTAGCTAATTTATCGTGAAGAAACTTGGCCCAATTAAGCGCGTCGATGCCTTCTTCCTTGCCTAAAGTAATCTTATCGCCACCGCTTAAGCCGTGAGCACGAGGATCAATCAGCATGACGTTATAACCGCCATTTTTGAATGCTTCCGCATAATAGGCGCCATAGTAGCAAGTTTCAGTTCGACCTGGTAAAAGGATAATGGCTTTTTTAAAGCCAAAGTCATAATATTCACCAACCAGTCTCACTCCTAATGATTCAATTTCCACTTCTTTGATTCTGCTTAGGTTAGCTTCTCTAAAAGCCATTCCTTGGTTATACATATCAAAGTGGAAAGCAATTTCAGGAGCCGAGCAACCTCTTTTAAAAGATTCATCGTTATTTCTTGTCCATTGCTTGCGATATAACTTCTCCGCAATTGGCATTGTGTAGGCAAGCATGAAAACAATGCCACCAATGATGATGATAAATAAACTTATTCCAATAATTAAAGCGGTTAACTGCTCAGGTGTCATTACAATGTTTCCTTGATTGAAGCGTATAGTTGATTTTCAAATTCACGTTGTTTGGTGAGAGCTTTTCCTAAATAGAAATAAACGCATAGTCCAGGACCAATATTTGGTCCACAAGATTCACCAACATGAATAATAAGAATTTCTTTCGCTTTGATTTCTTTTTCTAATTGTTTTTTAAACAATTTAGCTCTTTCTTCACGTTCGCTATGACAAATAACAATGATTTGATCTTCAGGATTTTCAATTGTTTGTTTAACATATTCTAAACAAAATTTATTAACTGCTTTATCACCACGAACTGTGCCTAGAGGCATATTCTTGCCATCAATAGTGAAATCTGCAACTGGTTGAACTCCGGCTAATTGACCAAAGAAAGCTTTGCCAGCAGCAATGCGTCCGTTCTTGGCCAAGAAACGTAAATCATCCATTGGTCCCATTTCATGCAATCTAAAACGATTTTCATTGAGCCATTTAACGTTATCTTCAAATGAAAGACCTTTATCTTTGTTCTTAGCACCATAAATTGCAAGAAGGCCACTGCCAGATGCGTATTTTAAGGAGTCGATAACAGCAATCTTTCTTTCAGGATAATCTTCAAGGATAATATCAGTGAAATTTCTAAATGCGTTTGCAGTTCCACTTATTCCGCTGGAAATAGTAACAATGATTGCGTCTTTACCCTCTTTTAAGATTGGCTCGATAACGCGACTGAATTCAGCGTAATTCGCAAAAGCGGTTTTAACATCGCCAACTTTTTTACGAACAATCGAAAAGAATTTCTTGGGGGAATAGTTTTCCCATTCAGCGTCTGCTTTGATTTCTTCTCCACCAGGCATATAAATAAAACCACGGATGTAGTCTTTGTAGACACCATATTTTTCTCTCAATTCAGCATTTAAGTCACAAGTACTTTCAATGACAATTTCGTATTTTCTTTCCATAATGTTCTTCTTACTCATATTGGGAATTATACACTAATCCAACACCCTTTATTAGATAATAAAGTGGGAATAGAATTAATGGCAAACATAACAAATAGGCTCCAAATATCGTAAAATTGCATAATCTGCAAAAGAACGATACGGTTATAGCCTCTGAAATAAGCATAATCAACTCATAAAGAACTAGCCTGAATATTGTCTTGGCAGGGTATTTGGGCTTAAATACAATTAAGTTAATAACGACATGAAATAATAAACTTAATGGCGAAGCGCAGACAACGGCAAGTTCATAACTAATTTTGTTTGATGCAACCGCCCCGTCTTTGAAGAGGAAATAGTAAAAGAATGTTGCGATAAACATAGCAATAAAAAAGGTAAACAAATTAATTAAACCATATAAAAAATGGAACTTTGAATTAATAACGTGTCCTTAATTGGCCTAAAGTGAGAGGACTTGTTACCGTCTTCATAAATAGTTAATACCGAGATGCACGCATAAGGTAATTCTTTGGTTTGCAAATAAGTTAACACTCGCATCTCATATTCATAACGAGAACCACCTATTTTGATTAGTTGTGGAATAAGTGAAATTGGGAAAGCACGTAAACCGCATTGGTTGTCTTTCATATACCTAAAAGTACAAAGAGCTTGTGTAAATCGAGAAATTGAATTGCCAATTCGACTTTTGATTGGAGTTGGGACATCAAATTTTCGCTCCGCGATAACTGTAATCTCTTTTTCTTTGGCGCAATTATAAACGCGAACAATGTCTTGGATGCGATGCTGCCCATCGCCATCAGCGGTGACGATAAAATCGCAATCCTTATAATTCTCTTTTATATAGGCAAAACCAGTTTTAAGAGCAAAGCCTTTACCTTTATTTTTAGGATAGGAAATAACTTTAGACCACTGTTTACAAGTTTCGAAGATAGAAGAATATTGCTTTCCGCTGCCATCATCGACAATTAAAACAGGAAAACCGAGTTCCGCTAAAGCTTTAGATAAAATGATTAGAGTGTTCTCCGGCTGGTACGAGGGCAATAAGATTACTGCTGTTTTACTCTCTAAATCCATAGGAAAAATATAGCATAAGTCACTATTCTATAGAATAACGAATTTGTAGAATACGTACAATTTATGCTATTTTTGCTGATTAATGTCCATTTTTCTAATAATTCCACCAACCGTAGAGAAGTTTTTGAGCCACGTAGAAAACAATTCGATAGAAGTTTAGACATTTGTAACAACTCTTCCAATATCATAGTCCTAGTCAAAAGAGGATAAGGTTATGAAATGGAAAGAAAATTTAGAAAAAGTCCAAGTTGTTAAATACACAAAAGAACAAGATGAGTTCAACTATGTTTCTCATTTATTTGGGGTATTAGTTGGTGTTGCAATTTGTATTGCGGGCATAGTCTTATATTTATTAAAAGATCTAAATATTCTTTATCTAATTGGAAACTTGATATTTGGAGTGGCCGCTATCCTTTTATATTTCATGAGTGCTAACTACCATCATTCCTCAGCAGATGATAAACACATCAGATTAAAAAGAGTTATTGATCACTGCACCATTTATGTATTAATTGCAGGAACTTACACCCCAATATGTTTATACATCATGCAACAAAATGTCATCGGCTTGGTTCTTCTTATTATTCAATGGGTCCTTGCTTTAGCAGGTGTTTTGTTAAACGCTTATGATTTCAGCAAAAAATGGGTTAAAGTCATTTCAATGTTTTTCTATATTGCCTTGGGCTGGATGATCCTCTACTCGACAGCCTTCACTTATTTGCCAACCAATAGCTTTGTTTTGCTTCTTATTGGCGGTATCGCATATACATTAGGTTCTGTACTATACGGAATTGGACATAAAAAGAATCAATGGTTTCATTGCGTATTTCATATCTTTGTTCTGATTGGCACAATTCTTCAAGCAATTGGAGTCATGTTCTTACTATTCTAAATTCTCAAATATAAATTAAAAGCCAGCAAATTGCTGACCTTTTAATGTGAATATAAAATTATAACGATTCTTTTAGAAGCTGGAGAATCTCTTTATGAGTAAAGTGATGATATCCGCCGCCTTCTTCAGCGCTATAGGCAATATCTTTCAGCATCTCTTCTGTAACACCTAGTTCTTTGAGTGGATAATACATTTTGTTATCTCTGATAAATTTGTCTAAAGCATCAAGACCAAGTAAAGCAATTTCATCATCGCTTTTTTCTTTAGGATTAACATTAAAAACATTGATAGCAAAGCGAACAAATTTGGCCAATCCATATTTATATTCGGCTTTATAATAATTGACCGAGATAGACGCTAAGCCAATTCCGTGAGCGCAGTTTATATATGCACTTATTTGATGCTCAATGCCATGAACTTCCCAATCTTGTAATTTACTAACACCAGCAATACCATTAAGAGCAATCGATGCGGCCCACATTATGTTACTGCGAGCTTCATAATTACGTGGATCTTTTAAAGCTAATGGTGTTACAACAGTTAATGACTTCATCAATCCTTCTAATAAGTAATCAGAAACATTATCATCTTCATTAGAAAAATATTGTTCCATCAGGTGGGAGAAAATATCAAAGATACCACTTAACATTTGATATTCTCTAACACTATAAGTATATTCTGGATTTAAGATAGCAAATCGTGGGTATTTTCAGAAGCCAAAGTTGGAATAACCCTAACTATTGAAATACAGTCTTTGCCTTTTCCGTTTTTAGAAACGATATTTTTAAGAGCTAATTGAAGACCATCAAAATCGGTTCCTTCTAATTCACTAAACTCATCATGTTTAACATAAATAGTCGTTTTGACTAATCTTAGTTTTTCATAAGACCTCACAATTATTATTTCTTTTCTCTTTCAAAGGTAATGATAAGTTCGGCTTTGAAATTCATCCAATAAGTGTTTGAAATGACTTTCCAACCTTCCTTAGCATATTTGTTCATTTGAATTTCGGCATCTTAAGCGTTTTTTGCCTCGACAACTTTGTATTCGTACATAAAGCATTAACCTTCTTTGAGTATTATTTTATAATAAAACCCACCAGATTTTAAATGGTAGGTTCTTATATACTTCTGAATTGTTCTGCTATCTAGTTGGTAATGATTGATATTCCTTACACTTTAGATAACTTATCTTATATGCAGTGTCTATTCAGCTTTTTTTATGTCTTAAGAAGAAGTATCCTCCAATAGCGGTTATACCAATTAGAGAGATGATTATAACGATTGTGATGCTTGAATCGTTCTTGATTATATCATTAAATGGACTGATCGCTCTTGAACTAACAATATAATCTCCATCTTTATAAGTGATTGTTTTGCCTTCGTGAGTAGCCCAAGCATTTAATCTTTCTCGCGCGGTAGAAATAACATAACCATTATTTGTCATGAATTTAGCTCTTTCAGAACTTGTTTGGCCTTCAAAAATCTCAATAGCGTCATCTAACTTTGTTAAACATTGATTAGTTGTATCTTCATACATAACAAAATTAGCCAGATTCTCTGCATCGTTATTTCCACCAGCATAATTAATTGTGATGCTATCAATATACATCGCTCCACCAGCAGATCTAATACCTATATATGTATATGAACCAGTGATAGTTAATGATGTGTTCGTTCCTTTTTTAATAGAGCCTAAAAGAGTACCTTGTGTAGCTGAATCATTTGACCACAAATCATTTGGTGTAGAATATGCAGAGTTTTTTCCATAAATGTTAAGAGTTCTATCGTCCAATGTTCCCGAATTCCAAGAAATAACGATACTTTCTAAAGTCCCACCTGAGGAAGTAGAAACAATGCCAGAATATGTACTGTTGGTTTGAGTTGATCTTAATTGAATTGCATCACTATTATTAGTTGTGTATTTCATACAATGGCCAGCATAAACAGCATCACTATTAGAGGTTTTTTTATTCCAACTTGTATAGCTCGTTCCAACGCCAGTTAGTTCTCTAGTAATTTCATCACTAACTGCGGTTGAAGAATCATACTCTTTTCTTT
>CAZLUI010000031.1:0-9653 GCA_964562705.1 uncultured Staphylococcaceae bacterium | reverse complement strand
GTTTATAATTTGTTTATGAACAAATATCCAAACATAAAATACTTAGTCTTCGATCTAGATGACACATTATTAAGAAGAGATCGAACCATTTCTGATTACACTGTTGAAGTTTTAAAAAAAGCCCAAGATAAAGGCATGTTTATTGTCTTCAATACTTCAAGAAGTGTACAACATTCTCAACGTTATATTGACTTAGTTCATCCTGACTATGGTATTTATAGTGGTGGCTGTCAGATATTTAATAAGGATAAGGAAATCTTTTCTCGTCTTATTCCTAGCAAGGATGTTGAAATTATTACCAAATATTTAACAAGTTTAGGCATGATGATATCGGTACAAACCAAAACTACCTTCTATGCCTCGGATAAAGAATATAAAGGTCAAAATGCGGTTTGGACAGATTTTACCAATGGCCTTAAAGAGGCAGCGTTTAAAATTCTCGCCTTTTCAATGGATTTTAAGCTCGTCAAAGAAATCGCTGATAAGTTTAACCTAGAATGGCAAAACTACCTCGGAAGTGGCTGGAATCGTCTCTCTATTAAAGGTGCAACCAAATGGAACGGAATCGAACATCTTCTTGAATTGGTTAAGGGCAACAAAAATGAAGTTGCCGCCTTTGGCGATGATTATGGAGATATGGAAATGATTGAACTTTCAGGCCTTGGAGTGGCAATGGCAAATTCAAAAAAAGAAGTCCTGGATATTGCCCCAAATATTGCCCCGAATAACGACGAAGACGGGTGTGCGAAATTTATTGAAAATAATTTGCTGTAATTAGATGTAGTTTTGTTATACTTATTTAATTATAAAAAACTGAAGTTTATGGGAGGTAGATTATGCTTGAATTAGTAAATATAGTAAAAGATTATTCTTCTGGTGACACTCTCACTCACGCCCTAAAAGGCTTGAATGTCTCTTTTCGACGTAATGAATTTGTTTCTGTTCTTGGTCCTTCTGGATGTGGCAAAACCACTTTATTAAATATTATTGGTGGTCTTGATCGATATACAAGTGGTGATTTAATCATCAAAGGTAAGTCCACCAAAAATTATACAGACCGTGATTGGGACACATATCGAAACCATTCGGTTGGCTTTGTTTTCCAATCCTACAATCTAATTTCCCATTTATCAATTCTTGGTAACGTTGAACTGGCCTTGACTATAGGTGGTATTTCTCGTAAAGAAAGAACCGAAAAAGCAATCAAAGCTCTTGAGAGTGTTGGACTAGGTGATATTTATAAGAAAAAACCCAATCAACTTTCTGGTGGTCAGATGCAACGTGTCGCTATCGCTCGAGCTTTAGTGAACGATCCTGAGATTGTTTTAGCGGATGAGCCTACAGGCGCTCTTGATAGTGAAACCTCGATTCAAATCATGGAACTTCTTAAGGAAGTTGCTAAAGATAGACTCGTTATCATGGTTACTCATAACCCTGAACTGGCAAAGACATATTCAAATCGAATTATTACCATGAAAGATGGTTTGATGATATCTGATTCCAAACCATTTGTTGGCAAGGAAAAAGAAAGCGAAGTTTTCGAGGCTTTACCTGAAAATAGTAAGAAAGCTAAGATGTCGCTTGCGACAGCATTTACTTTGTCAAGCAAGAATCTTGTCTCGAAAATAAAAAGAACATCATTAGTTGTGGTGGCAGGTTCCATTGGTATCATTGGTGTTTCAGCTGTTTTGGCTATTTCTTATGGTGTGAAATCTTATATTGGCAACATGCAAGATGACATGCTTTCGGGCAATCCAGTTTCAATAACCGAAACCGCCCTTGATTTAAGTTCGATGCTAAGTGCTTCTGATAGCATGCAGCAACTCAACGCAGTTACAAATAGCACTGAAGATGGCAAGATTAATATCAAATATATGATTGAGTATCTTGCCAAACAGCAAAACAACCTTTCAACATACGCGATTAAAAATGACATTAGCAAAGATTATGTCCAATTTGTTGATGAAATGCCGAGCGAATATTACAACGCTATTCAAAGAGAATATGGTATCAATCCAAAACTAAATATGTATACCGATGTACAATTCACCGATCCAATTGGAAAAATCGACCAAGTTTCTTTAACTGAAGTTGAATCGATGTACACCGCGATTATTAAAGAGACATCGTTTGGTGAATTTGCTTCTATGATTTCATCATTTACTAATACTTTCTTCTCAATGCCTGATAACCCTGATTATGTTTTATCTCAATATGATGTCTTAAACGAAGGTGGTTATGTCGCAAAAGAAGACGATGAGATGATGCTTGTTGTTTCTAAAAATACTGAACTCACTGATATATTCTTAGGTCAAATCGGCTACTACACTCAAGATCAATTTGTCGATGTTATTGATAAATTCGCCGACGCTGATAATCATCAAGATTTAGTGCTCTCACCAACTCAATTTGATTATGATACTTTATTAAATAAAAAGTTTACTTATTATCCAAACGATTCCATTTACGATGTCAATCCTTATAACGTTGTTCCTGGTACCAATATTCCATTCACTTACAAAGGCGAAATTAGTGATGAAACAACTCTTGCCAAAGGCAAAGAGATGAAGATTACCGCTATTTTACGCGCTAAAGAAAATGTGAGTTATGGCTGTCTTGAAACCGGTTTTGTTCTATCACCAAAATTTGAACAAAAAATGCTTATTGACTCGGATGGATCAGCGATTACTGCTTCGTTAAAAGAAGCTCAAACGAACTATCCTTCATTAACTGAGGAACAAAAGACGGCATATAACTATTTGGTTGCTTATTCTTATGATTATTCTTATCGAGGTACGGTAACGTCTGATAAAGTTGATTCTGCCATTTCCATTGTCAATCCTGGGTCTTCGTCCTCCTCAAGTGCTATTGGTTCGATTATTGAAGCAATGTTTGGCGACAAGTTTTCAGTTGAATCGCAATTTAAAACTGCAATAAGAAAAGTAGCTGGAAATAACCTTACTAATGATATCTCGGTATATCCAATATCATTTGATGATAAACATTTGGTTACTGATTATCTTGACCAATGGAATAATAAGTCACTTACAATCACTTTGAGTGATAAAACCATTGCCCCAACAGATCGAAGCGATGTAACTTATGCAGATAATCTTCAAGTTGTTATTTCAATGATTAATAGCATGATAGAAATTGTCACAATTGCGCTTATTTGTTTTACATCTTTGTCATTGGTTGTCTCCACAGTGATGATTGGAATTATCACGTATGTTTCAGTCATTGAACGAATTAAGGAAATTGGAATCATCCGTTCTTTAGGCGGGCGCAAGTTAGACGTTTCTAACCTGTTTAATGTTGAAACATTCATTATTGGCGCAAGCAGTGGGGCTTTCGGTTTAGTTATCACCTACATTATTTGTTTGATTGTTAACATTGTTATTAATAGTTTTGTTAAGGTTGGGACTTTGATGATATTACCATGGAATTACGCCATTATAATCGTCCTTGTTTCTATTGCATTAACGCTGATAAGTGGATTAATACCAGCTGTTCTTGCGGCCAGAAAAGATCCAGTTGTTGCCTTAAGAAGTAACGACTAAACAAATAAAGAGAGCTTTTGCTCTCTTTTTTTGACTATTAAATCAAGTCAATAAATGTTAAAATTATATTAATGAAACGAAGACTGATAATCGCTCCTTACGAAGCACATCGAGTTTTATTTAATGATATTCGCAAAAACGATCCTTTTGCTGATGTGAAATTTTTATCTCTCGAAGAATTAGCGAAGAATTTTTATTACAATTACAATCTCGAATCGGCGAAATATTTGATTAAAAACCACGGCTTTGATTTATCAACTGCGAATCAGTTGATTTCCGATGTAGTCATGCTTCCTGAATACAACACATATCATGATGAATGTATTGACTCTTTATTTGCTTATAAAGGTGAGTTGTTAAACGAAGGTTTGCTTGTTAAAAATGATTTGTTTAACAATGTTCTTTCTAACTCTGATATTTCAGTTTATTACTATTCAAAAGACAATCCATTTCTTAAACGAATTCTAAAGAATCACCCTCATACTTTTGTTGAATTAGATGGTAATGCTCCTCAAGAATTTAAAAGTTTCGCTAATTCTGATGATCAACTATTTTATGTCTTTAACCAAATTGAAAAATTGATTAGTTCTGGAATTAAACCAGAGAAAATATTTATTTATGGTTTGCAAGAGGATGATGAAGTTATCTTCAATCGTCTATCCTATAATTATAAAATTAACTTCAACGATTGTTTTGATAAACCTTTAATTAGCAAACCTGATGTTTTAAAAGCGGTGAAGTCATTTAACGGAAATATTGAAGACATTAAATTTTCATTAAACGACAAATCTAACTATTTTGAACAAGTGATTGAAGCGTTCAAGGCTTACTTTGTTGAAGGATTAGATGTTAAACAGCAAATTAATCTATATCGTGACGCTTTTCGTCGAATAAATATTAAAAAAGATCGTTATGTTGAAGCGATTAGATCGATAAACGAACCAATCATTGGCGATGATGAATACTTATTCTTCCTCAATTTTGCTCAAGGCATTTATCCACGCGTTTACCGCGATGATGATATTGTTGATGATTCGGTAAAGCAGATTTTAGATCTTCCTACTAGCGATGAGAAAAACGTCGACAGTGTCTCTTACTATACTGACTTATTAAAAAGCCGAGGTCATATTATAGTCTGCTTTGCAAAAAGCGATTTCTCTTCGATTTATATTCCTTCGCCTATTAAAGATACCTTCAAACTAAAAGAGGCATTTGATAATGACGAAAATGATGTCTATTCAATTCAAGAAGCAAAACTTCAATTAGCTAATATTTTAGATATCAAACGAAAATATTTGCATGAATCCAGTTTACTGGATAGCTATAAACAACAAATTAATATTCCGTATCTTTTATATGATTCGTCATTTAAAGGGGCGGAACATTTTCAGCCTGTGGATGTGCTTAAACTTAGTTATTCTCAAGCCAAAACTTTCTACCAATGTCGTTATAAATATTATTTGAACAATGTTTTAAAAGTAGACGAAATTGAAGATTCGTTTGCCTTAACTTTGGGCAAAATTCTTCATGAAGTATTACAATATATTGACAAAGATATTTCGTTTGAAGATCTTTTCGCTATGGCTGTTGAACATAGCAAAAGCGATTTAAAGCCAAACGATTATATTTTCCTTCCGAAATGTAAGGCAGAATTTGAAAACACCTTTAATTACATTAAAAAGTATGAATCCCAAATTCAAAATCCTTCTTTTTATCGTGAACAGAAATTGTATGTTGAATTAACACCTAATATTAATTTAATAGGTATGATTGATAAGGCAATCTTAAGTGGTGATAGTAAACAATATCTTTCCATCGTTGATTATAAAACCAGCAGCGAATCTTTTAACGAATCGAAGTTAGAATTTGGACAATGTTTGCAACTTCCAACTTATGTTTTATTAGCTAAATTACATCCTTTATTTAAAGATAAAACAGTGGTGAATATTGCGACAGAGCGATTATTAAGTGATGCGGTTAATAAATATACAAATAAGGAAGATGATTATTTTAAATCTCTTAAAATCGGTGGTATTACATTAGGTGACATTGATGCAATTAATAGCCTAGATTCTAATTATGAATTCATTAAAGACATAAAAATTGATAGCAAGACTGGGAACATCGATATTTCTAAATTGAAAAATGAAGCCTGGTTTGATTCAGTTGGTGATATTGCAAAAACGAAGTTGATTTACGCCGGAAACGAGATTATCAATAATCGCTTTACCATCGATCCTAAAATGATTGGTGGAAAAATTGAAGCCTGTGAACATTGTCCGTTTAGGGATATTTGTTTTAGAACAAATAAAGATGTTGTGGTGTTAACTAACGACGAAGAAGGAGATAGTAATGGCGGAAATTAATTGGTCAAAAGAACAACTTGCCGCGATTAATATCAAAGACGGCAATATCTTGGTTAGTGCTTCAGCTGGAAGTGGCAAAACCGCTGTTTTAACGCAACGTGTTTTTCAACTTTTAATTGATGGCTGTAAACTCAACGAACTTCTCGTTTTAACATTCTCTAATTTTGCTGCCAAAGAGATGCGAGATCGTATTCGTAACATTCTTTTAGAAAAAGGTTATTCTAAAATTGCAGCTTCAGTCGACGCTGTCAATATTCAAACTTATGATGCTTTTGCTTTATCGATTGTTAAGAAATATTATCGTTTGCTCGGTTTCCCTTCCGATGTCAAAGTAGTTGACCAAAAACTGCTAGAACTTGAAAAAAAGATGCTTTTGCGTGGTATTTTGGATAGACGATATGCAAATAACGATGTAAAAACCATAGATTTAATAAATAAATGCTGTTTTAAAAATGATGATTCTATCACTTCTTTAATTCTGGATTTTTATGAAAAGGCAGATTTGAAAATGGATAAGTCCGCTTATCTAAATACTTATCTAGAAAATGTGTATGGAGAAGCCGCTATTAAAACTAAAATTGATGAAACTGTAAAGTCAATTCTAAAGAAAATTTCAAACTCAATAAGTACAGCTAAGTCATTAAACAACGTTACTTTTGCTGAAGAGATTATGACTTATTATTCTTTCTATGAAAATTGTCATTCTTATGATGATTTAGTGTCTGTTGGTTTGAAAAATCCTAATTTAAAATATCCGACATTTAAAAGTTCGTATAAAGAAGATGTTAGTGCTCAAGAAGCCGCCCGTGCTAAAGAAGGATACAAAGTATTACATTCAATGCTTACTTTTGATTCTGAAAAAGAAATTATTGATTTTGAATTATCACTTAAACCATATATTTCCACAATCATCGATATTACTAAAGAATTAGATGGTGATTTAATGTCATTCAAAAATGAACATGCTGCTTATTCATTCCAAGATATATTTAAGATGGCGATGCAGTTAACAAAGATTCCTAAAGTAAGTGAAAAACTCAAACATCAATTTAAATACATCATGATTGATGAGTATCAAGATACATCTGATCTTCAAGAAGAAATGATTAACATGATTGCTAATAACAATGTTTATTGTGTCGGTGATGTTAAACAATCGATTTATAAATTTAGAAACGCTAACTTTGAATTATTCCAAAATAAGTTCGATCGATACATGGCGCATAATGGCGGAATTTTGTTGAGCTTACCAGATAATTTCCGTTCTCGTAAAGAAGTAATCGATGGCAACAATAAACTTTTTATGGCTTTGATGTCAAAAGAAGATACAGGATTAGACTACAAAAAAGACCACATGATGCTTTTTGGTAGCAAATCATATGAATTAGTTAAATGCAAAACTCAAAATTATCACCACGAACTTTTAAATTACGAAAAAGGAAAAGATAGTAGATATTCATTAGCTGAAACTGAAGCTCGTTTAATCGCCAGTGATATCGTGCGACGAATTAATTCCAAAATGCAAATTGCCTCAAAAAGGGGCTTACGAGATGCTAATTTCTCCGATTTTGCAATTCTAACTCCAACGAAAAGCGATTACAAAATATTCCAAAGAGTATTCAATGAATATAACATCCCTCTATTTGCCAACTATAATCAAATCTTAGCGGATAACAACTTCACTTTAGTCCTTAAAAGCATTATTAAGATAATTAGTTTGAAGTTAAATAATCAAATTGATAAAGAATACACCCATTGTTTTATCTCTATCATGCGATCTTTCTTATGTGACTATACAGATGAAGAAGTCGAAGATGCTGTTTTAATGAAAAACTTTTCTAAGTTTGCTATCGAAGCTAAAATCGACAACTTAGCAGAATTCTCGAAAAATTCTTCTTTAGAAGAACTTACTAACGAAATTATTAGATCATTTAATGTTTATGAACGTATTGTTTTGCTTGGAGATGTCTCTAACTGCATAGAACTTTTGCATTATTTTATAGACCTTGCTAAGCAGATGGATGAGATGAATTATTCGGTGAATGAATACGCGATGTATTTCCAAATGCTCGATGCATTCAACATTGAACAAGATTTTGAAGAAACAAAACCTTCAGTTGATTCCGTTCAATTGATGAGCATTCACGCTTCTAAAGGTTTGCAATTTGAAGTCGTTTATTTCGGAGGTTTATATAAAGGTTTTGTTGGTAATAATAAAACTGTATTTAAGTTTAATGATAAATATGGAATTATGCTCAAGAACCTTGATTTCAAAGCCAAAGAATCGTTCTTCCTTGAACCTTTAAAACAGGCAAATTCTCAATCTGAACTCAATGAAAGATTGCGTTTATTCTATGTTGATTTAACTCGTGCGAAAGAAAAAGCTATTATTTTAAACTGCGCCAATCACAAATCATCAACAGTAAATTCTTTAAGTGATTGCACTTCATTTTTAGACTTTATTCGGTTATCCGAAGTTGGTTTTGAATCTTATGATGGTGTTATTGAAAATATTAGGCCAATCATTGTTTCGGCTTCTTCTAGCAAAGCGGAAGTCCAAATTCATGATGGCTACAATTTCTCTGATAAAACAAAGCAAATCGTCCATATTTCAAAAGAGATTTGCGAAGACAATGTTAGTCAAGAGGCCTTGAAGGTTGGCACGAAACTACATTACTACTTAGAACAAGTTGACTTCGCTACCAAAGATGTATCATTCATCATAGATGAACGTGATCGTCAAATCATTGAAAAATTCTTGACCATTCCTTTATTTAAAGATAGCGCGAACGCAAAAGTGGCTCATGAATATGCCTTTTATGACAAAATAAATGATGTTAATGGTGTTATTGACTTGCTTCTTATCTATGAAGACCACATAGATATTGTTGATTACAAACTATCACACGTTGATGATGAAGCATATGTTAGACAAGTGAATGCGTATCGAGAATATATCCAGACAATCGAACCTAATAAACCAATATACACTCACATTGTTTCAATTTTGAATGGAAAAGAAAATCCTAATCACTAAAATATAGATATGAAATTAATTGCTTCCTTAAAAGATGATCAATACCCATTTCGTGGGATCGATCACATCCGCGAAACCGCTCGATGTGTTTTACTCGATGATAATGATAATGTCTGTCTTGAATACATCAAAGATGATGATGGTTTTGGCCCGAGAGATTATTATGAACTTCCAGGAGGCGGCATTCAAAAAGGTGAAACAAATGCCCAAGCTCTTGAAAGAGAGATGGAAGAAGAGGTTGGCTTTCACATTGAAATCATCTGTGAACTTGGCGACGTAAAAGATTATTACAATCTCATCAAACGTCAAAATTTAAACCATTACTTTCTAGCAAGAAGAAAAGAAGCTTGCCCTCAAAGATTAGAGGAAGATGAAAAGGTTAGAATTAGCAAAATAATGTGGGTTCCAATTCAAGAAGCAATTGCTCTTTACGAAGGAATGCAAAATGTTTTAGTGGGAAAACTTGTCAAACAACGCGAACTTCCAATATTAATACTCGCAAATACTGCTTTACAAAACGCTCATAAATAGTTATTATTTAATTCGCATTGGCGAGTATGGTGAAGAGGCCTAACACAACCGGCTGTGAACCGGCCACTCACGAGTTCGAATCTCGTTACTCGCCCCATTTGAACTGAAAATGCTCCCTAAATTTGGACCAAAAATTGGTACAATAAGAAGGGAGCTTTT
>CAZLUI010000030.1:0-10185 GCA_964562705.1 uncultured Staphylococcaceae bacterium | reverse complement strand
ACCGCTTCTTCTATGCATGAACCAGATGAATATATGCCACTTAAAGACTTTTTTATGGCTAGTGTCATCTACGCTCATGCTATCAAACTACTAGGAGAATTAAATGAGAACTAAATTTAAACAATGGGCTGTTGACTATCTGGGTGAACATCCTGAAATTATTCTTCCTAAAATTGATGTTGAAAGTGAATATTTTAAGAAGCCAATTTCTCTTGAAGTTGGTTCTGGCAAAGGGGATTTCATCTTAAACTTTTCATCGATGCATTTAGACACTAACTTTATCGCCATCGAAAGAGTTGAATCGGTTGCTGGCATGATGGCTAAAAAGTTGGTGGATGCTAAAGCGGAAAACGTTCTTGTCTTTCCTTTTGACGCTCGCATTGCCTTTGAACAATTACCAGAAAATTATGTGCAAGCTATATACTTAAATTTCGTTGATCCTTGGCCGAAGAAAAGACACGCTAAACGAAGATTGACTTATAAGACATTTTTACAGCAGTATTATCGCGTTTTAAAAAGCGGTGGATATTTATTCTTTAAGTCCGATAACGATGGCTTGTATGAATTTACCATGGAAGAAATTAAAGAAAGTAAATTTACCCTCGTTTCTTCCGAGCCAGAATATATGTTTAATGAGTCTAATGATGCAATGACAGAATATGAAAGGAAATTCCGTGATTTGGGACAGCCAATTCATAGAATTGTTTTAAAGAAATAATATGTACAAAATTTACTATAATCGTAGAGCAGTCGGCGATGTCTTAATCATCGTTTTTGACCAAGAAAGGATTGCTGATAAAATAGTAAGTTTTGATGATGTCGTAGCTTTATATAACAATGAAAAAATAATTGGAATTAATATCTTTAATTTTTCGCGCATTTCGCGCATTTTCCACGAAGGTGAAATATGCGACCCTGCCCCAGAATTTATTGAACTAATTAACCATATCTTAATTAATGCAAATTTAAGTCCATTAAAGGAGGACTAAAAATGGAACTAGAAATTAAACTAAAGGAAGCAGGAAAAATTTCTCGCCTCACAAATAAAACATTTCAATTTGATACACGGCTAAAAGATGGTTTCTTTGCCGCAAACTACTTTTTAAAGAGTAGAAAAATTGTGGTTGAACACGCTCCAAATCATATCGTTACCATGCAATGGTTTCAAAGAACAAATGACGCTATGGCATGTGGCATTGATGAAGCAATTGCGCTTGTCCATACTTTTGCTGTCGATCCAGTCTCTTTAACGATTGAAGCAATCAATGATGGAGATTTAATTGAAGCCAATGAACCAGTCTTGAAAGTGACTGGAAAATATGAAAATTTTGGTTTCCTCGAAAGCATGATCGATGGCATTTTAGCTCGTCGCAGTTCAGTGGCCACTAACGTTTACCGTACTGTCCGTGAACTTAAAGGCAAAGATATCTTCTCAATGGCTGACCGCCAAGATGAATACAATACCCAAATTGGTGATGGTTATGCAACTTATGTTGCAGGCATCAGAAAAGTCTCGACTGACGCTCAAGGTTTATGGTGGGGAGGACATGGCGTAGGAACCATGCCACATGCTCTTATTCAAATCTGCGGTGGCGATATTTGTAAAGCTAGTGATATATATCATGAAACTTATCCAAATGAACAAGTCACCGCATTAATTGATTACAACAATGATGTTATTATTGATTCTTTAAAACTTGCCCGTCATTTAGGCACAACTTTACGCGCTGTTAGAGTCGATACTTCTAAGTCCTTAATTGATCATTATTTTGATGATAAAGATATTTCTAGTTTTGACGCTCACGGAGTTTGTAAAGAATTAATTTTCGCTCTTCGAAAAGCATTAGATGATGAAGGATTTAACTTTGTTAAAATCATAGTTTCTTCCTCGTTTAATGCTGAAAAGATAAAAGAATGGGTGAAGTTAAATGTTCCAGTCGATACCTACGGCGTTGGCACTTCCTTTGTTAATAATATGACCGTTGGTTTTACTGGCGATTTAGTGGTCCTTGATGGCAAAGACGAAGCTAAAGAAGGGCGACACAATATTCCTAGCAAGCGTTTAAAAGTCGTTCCTTATCCAATTTACTAATTTTTGGATAGTTTTATAAGCTAGCTATATGCTAGCTTTTTCTATGAATATTCCATGCATTGAAAATGAAAGTGTTTTCATATATAATGAAAGTGCTTGTAAGGAGGTTTTCTTTTCATGGATAATTTGAAAGATCGTGTAACCATTTACGAGGTAGCTAAAGCCAGCGGCGTTTCTCTCGCTACCGTAAGTCGAGTTATTAACAAACAAAATAATGTCACTAGTGCGACAAGAGCTAAGGTAGAGGCAACAATTGCCCGTCTTGGATATAAACCAAGTGGACTTGCTCAAGCTTTAGCGACAAATAAATCAACTAATATTGGAGTAATTATTCCTTCAGCTAATTATGTTTATATTTCTAATATGCTTAACGGAATAACTGAAGTCGCCAAAGAGAAAAGTTTTACTTTATCCCTTTTTGTTACTGCTCACTCTCGTGAAGATGCTTTGCATATGCTAGAAAAAGTCATTACCAGTCACGTTGATGGGGCTATCATCTTTGATGATGAACTTGATGAAGAAGACGTGGCAAAACTCTCTTCCTATTATGTCCCAACTGTCGTTATTAATAATAAAGTTGAAGGTGAAAGAACTGGCTGTATCATTTTCGGTTACGAACATAACCTTACCCATATTCTTGAACATCACTTTAAAGAAAATGACCACAAACGTCCTGTTTTCTTACATGTTCATAACTGTGGCCGTTTATTAGCTAGAACCGAAAAAGCGTTCATTAAAGCTTGCAACGAAGCCAATCGTGAATATCGCATTATGAATGTTGATGACTCATACACCAGGACATATTCTGATTTCGTTGAGTATTTCAAAGACCATAAGGAAGGATACTTTATTGCCTATCGTGACTCAATTGCAGCTGCAATTGTAAACGCAGCAACCGATTCAGGACTAAAAGTCCCAGATAATGTTGAAGTCGTATCTCTTATCGGTACAAAGTATGCTAATATAACAAGGCCGACTTTGTCGACTATGAGTATTGACATGCAAGAAGTGGGAAAACGTGCAATGTATATGCTGATCGATTTATCGAGTAATGTTTTGGAACAAAAAACATACAAGTTTGAATCTGTATTTGTCCCACGTCAATCAACAAAAGAATAAGGAGTAGTTATGATTAATATTATAGATGAATTAAAGTATCGTGGTTTAATCAAGGATTTTTCCAACGAAACTGAAGTTAGAAAATTGTTTGATAGTCCACAAACGATATATTGTGGCTTCGACCCATCTGCATCCAGCATGCACTTAGGCAACTTTGTCATGATCTCGATGCTAATGAGACTTCAAAGAGCTGGTCATCGTATTATCGCTGTTGTTGGTGGCGCCACTGGCATGATTGGTGACCCAAGCGGCAAATCCAAAGAAAGAAATCTTCTTGGCAGTGATGCCTTATTGAATAATACAAATTGTATCAAAAACCAACTTGAAAAATTTATTAATCTTGAAGATCCGAAGAAAGGTATCATAGTTAATAACTATGATTGGATTAGCAAATTAAGTGTTTTAGATTATCTTAGAGAATATGGAAAGTATTTTCCAGTTAACTACATGTTATCTAAAGATATTGTTGCTAGCCGCCTTCAAAGTGGTGTTTCGTATACAGAATTTTCATATATGATTCTCCAATCAATTGACTTTTTAACTCTCTATTTAAAAGAAGGCTGCAAGATTCAAATCGGTGGTGGCGACCAATGGGGTAACCTCACCAGTGGTCTTGAGCTTATCCGTAAGACTCAAGGAGCTGAGACTGAAGCAGGTTGTTTCACAGTTCCATTATTACTTGATAGTAATGGCAAGAAATTTGGCAAATCTGAAGGTGGTGCTTTATATCTAGATTCAAAACTAGTTTCTCCATATAAACTCTATCAGTTCTTAATTAACAGTGGTGACGATGATGCCGCTCGATATCTAAAGATATTCTCATTTAAATCTATTCCAGAAATTGAAGCTATCATCAAAGATCACTATGAAAACTTAGGTCAAAGAATTGCTCAAAAAGCACTCGCTTTTGAAGTAGTTTCCACCATCCATGGCGAAGCCAAAGCTCAAGAAGCAGTTGATATGACCAGCGCTTTATTCTCTGGCAATGTGAAATCACTTTCTAAAGAAAACATTCTTGAATTATTCAAAGATCTTGAAGTTGCCTGCCCAGAAGGACTGCTCCTTGAAGACTTATTAATTTCAATCAAAGCTGCTTCAAGCAAACGTGAAGCACGTGAGTTCATTAATGGTAATTCCGTTTCCATCAATGGTGATAAAGTGACGGACTTAACTAAGATTATTACCAAAGCTGACGCCTTGCATGATGAATATGTCATCATAAAAAGAGGCAAAAAGAACTATTATCTTGTAAAATTAGGTTAATATGAAAAAATATTTTGCTCTTTCTACCTTACTTTTAATTGTCCCGTTAGTAACCTCGTGTCGAGGGATGCTTATTTCTGGCGATGTAGCTTTGGATGTTCTTGATAATGTTCAAAAGAAAATTGATGATAATAGTATCGATTATTCAAAATTTACTTATAATTGCAAACAGACAAATGGCGATGGCAATGTTTTAGAACAAAAAGTTATCTTTGATAAAGGTGCAAAGTTCTACTATTCATATGCTGTGAGCGCTCTCCATATTGAAGAACACTGGGCATATGTTAAAAATAATAACAATAATGAAAACAAAATCTATCTTTGCAGTCGCTATGATGGTGCCCTTGATGAAAATGGATTCCCAGCTGTTGCGATTGTAATTTCGGATTATTCTGATGAAAGCTGGGAAGAAAGCGAAAATGCTATCATCGGCGATATTAATTTTCATCTTTCGTTAGCAATTGATTATTCCCGTCGACTTGTCGAATATGAAAAAACAGTAAGCAATTCAGGGATTCAATTTTCATCTTTTAATGACAACAGCCTATGCGCTGAAGGCCGTGTGGATTTAATGAAATATTATTATCAAATCGACGATAGTAAGATTATTTCCTATTCCATGGAAGTTAATGAGACACATTACACCACATTCACTTGTTCGTATGAACGAGCCCAAATAACATATTTAAACGCCTAATTATTAATTTATTAATAAAAGAAAAAGAGAGACGCGAATGTCTCTCTTTCATTTTGCTCAAATTAGAGTAAGCGGTTGTAGTATTCAATAACTTGGGCTTCGTTAATGTCTGCTGGAAGTTCTTTACGCTCTGGAAGACGGATGAATTCTCCGACTTTCTTTTCGGCGTCGACTTTCACATAACCAACTGAAGCTGGTTTACTTTCAAGGGCTTCTTTGACGACTTTGAGATCATGACCTTCTTTGACGGCGATTTTGTCACCGATTTGGCAAAGGTATGAAGCAATGTCGACTTTGCTTCCATTGACAGTGATGTGTCCATGGTTAACGAGTTGACGGGCAGCAGCTCTAGTTCTAGCAAATCCCATACGGTAGACTAGATTGTCTAAACGGGATTCGAGAATTCTGAAGAATGCAATACCTGTGACTTCGTCTGAAGCTTTAGCAAGAGTGAATAAACGACGGAATTGTCTTTCGTTAACTCCATACATTTGTTCAAGTTTTTGCTTTTCGATTAATTGTTTTCCGTATTCTGATGGTTTTCTTTTACGACCATTGCCATGTTGGCCTGGACCGTAAGCTCTTTTAGCTAGTTCTTTGCCAGTTTCAAGAAGAGAAAAACCTAGACGACGTGAACGCTTATAGGTCGAACCAGTATATCTCATGATATGTGTCTCCTTTCACTTAAATGCATTAAGCAAGAGGTGCAAATTCCTAGTTCCGGATGTTATGGAGATGAATTTCACCTTTTGAGCAAGAGGCTACTCTTCCACGGTTGTTCCGACATCGGACGAACTAATATTTACATGCTGCAAGAATGCAAGATATATCTTATAGATACTTCCGCTTCGTGTCAACAAAATTTGTTGCCTAATATAAATATTAGAGGAAGAAACTTTTATATGTGGCAACGAGAAATACCATAGTAATTTTTGTTTTTAGTTATAAAACAACTTTGATATATGTTAAAATCAATCTCGCAAGGTACTTATATGAAAATTTTCGCAGACACACCAAATGGCGTCTTTATCGCCCTTATAATAGTTGGATCAATCATTGTTGTTGCTGGTATTGTTTTTTTGCTTTTCAAATTGATTTTTGAAAAGAATCAATTAAGACGTCAAATTCGAGACTTAGATAGACGCTTCCAGTATTTGCACGCTTTGCTAATTGGCCAAGACGCTCAATATGTTAAAAGATTAGAAATTATTGCTAGATCCAATCTTCTCTATGTTGATATTCACACTCGGTTTTTAAAACGCTTCAAAGAAGTGCGAGACAAATATGACGCTCATGCTCAATCTACGATTAACAATTTAAAAGACCTATCAGATGATAAGAAATACAAAATTCTAAAAGCTACTTTAGTTGATGCTAAAGATTCAATCACTATGTATGAGAATGAAGTGAATAGTTTAAACAATGCTCTTTTACAAGTGGTGAAACCAGAAGAAGATTGTCGCCAAGCGTCACTTTCTCTCAAAGAGAGACTAAGAGGGATTAAACAAGACTACTATTCAAAGCAAAGCGATTTACAATTGATGAATGAATCATTTGAAGAGATTTTTAAATATATTGATTCATTGTTTGGAGATTTTGAAAACTTTGTTGAATGCGCTCAATATGATGACGCTAATTTGATTCTTCCAAAAATCGATAAGATTTTGCTGGAAATGAGAAACACAATGGGAGAACTACCTAACCTCTGTGCAATGGTAATTACTTATATTCCAGACAAGATTTCATCACTTGAAAATGCTTATGAAATCATGCAGCAAGAAAACTATCCAACTCATCATTTATGTGTGAATGTGGCAATTAAGGAAATGAGAGGCCAAGTCAATTCTTTAACGACGAGAATTAAACAATTCGATATTAAAGGGGTGGCGGACGAACTCAATAACATCGCTTCTAGAATAGAAGAATTTTTTACTTTATTTGAAGAAGAAAAACAAGCCCGGGTTGTCTTTGAAGAAGAAAACGAAACAACATATCAAACGGTTAACACCATTGAAAGAAGATTTATTAAACTTTGTAACACCATTCCTGAAGTGGGGAAGGTTTACATAATAAACGATGAACATCAAGGCAAGATTAATAGTATTCAAAACGATATCAATAAACTTGGTGCTTTAAAACGTTCCCTCGATACCTTCATTCATAGTTCCACTAAACAACCATATTCTTTATTAGTTGGAAAAATGCACGAATTAACCGATGCTTCCAATACTGTTATCTTAGCTATGGATGATTTTTCTAAATATCTTTCTTCTTTAAAAATAGATTCTGAAAGTGCATATCGTTTAGTGTTTGATTTCTTCTATAAAACCAAATTAGCCGAACATAAAGTAAATGAAATGGGTATGCAAATCATGAACGACAAATACGCTGAAGAATTCGATCGTGTTTATGAACTCCTCAATGACGTAAATAGCTTGCTATTAGTGGCCCCAATTAATGTTGATAAAGTCAATGAAAATGTCAAGGAACTCCACGATATTGAAAATGATATCATCGATAATGGCGCCATCGACCAAGATCGTAACATGATGACATTAGCAGAAAACGCAATTGTCTACGCTAATAGAGATAGACATCACCTAAGTGATATTAATGATTTAGTATCACAAGCTGAAACTTTATTTAACAGTGGTGATTTTGAAAAAAGTTATCGTATTGCTGGTGATACTTTGAACAAACTTCACGCCAATGACCATGATAATAAATAATCCTATTTATTTTGATAATGCAGCAACTACTTCTCCTAGCGAAGAAGTTTTTGCTTTATATAGCCGTATTGAAAAAGAATATTATGGCAATCCAAATAGCATTCACCATCTTGGTATTACTAGCAATAATTTGCTGAACAAAGCACGTGAATCAATTATTCAATCATTTGGTCTAGAAAACTATCGCGTCATATTTACTGCTTCATCTACAGAAGCTAATAACCTTGCGATTAAAGGCTATTGTCTGCAACATAAGAATCGTGGCAAACATATTATTACGACCAATATTGAACATCCATCAGTATTGGAATGTTTTAAACAACTAGAAGAACAATTTGGTTTTGATGTCACCATCTTAAATGTCAATAAACACGGAGTTATTCGTCTTGACGACCTAAAGTTCGCCATGCGAAATTCAACCATCCTAGTGTCCGTTATGGCCCTAAATAATGAAATTGGCAGTATCAATCCGATTAAAGATATTATTGAAATTGTCCATCAATATCCAAAAGCAGTGCTCCATGTCGACACAACTCAAGCAATCGGCAAGATTAATCTGCCTTACAACGATATCGATATGTTCGTGGCTTCATCTCACAAACTGCATGGTTTAAAGGGCAGTGGTTGTCTAGTTGCTCGCAAAAACATCTCGTTTATGCCAATCATCTCTGGTGGTGGACAAGAAGAAGGAATGCGTAGCGGCACTCAAAGTGTGGCTCTTGCTTGTTCATTGGCAAAAGCCATCCAACTATCATTAAAAGATGTTGACCGCAAGATATCTGATATGTCGAAGTTAAACTCACTTTTAAGAAGTGAAATAACTAAAAATGATGGCGTGGTATTAAATTCAAACGAACAATGTAGTCCATTTATTCTTAACTTCTCCCTATCAGCAAAGAAAGCAAGTGTGGTTGTTGAAGCCCTCTCGAATGCGAACATATATGTCAGCAGCGTCTCGGCTTGCCATTCCAAAAAGGAAGCATCTAGCTATGTTATTCAAGCAATTGGCAAAGATGGACTTCTTGCCAAAAATACAATTCGCATCTCGTTTGATAAAAGCAATTCCGAAGAGGAAGTATTACAATTCTCAAAAACATTTAAAAGTATATTGGAGAGTATAAAATGACATATGACCACATTATGGTGAGGTTCGGCGAACTCTCCACCAAAGGCAAAAATAAAAAAGAATTTATTCGCGTTTTAGCGAAGAATATCAAAACAGCTTTAAGCGATTTTAAGGCACTAGAATTTGTCACTCAATATGACCATATTTATATCAAATTGAATGGCGAAAACTACGAACCTGTGCTTGAAGTTTTAAAAGATGTTTCGGGAATTCATTCTCTTTCACTTGTGCTTAAAACAAGTGATGATATCGAAAATTTGAAGAGTGTTTGCCTAGAACTTATTAAACAAGAAACAGGCAAGACTTTTAAAGTCTACACCAAAAGAGCAAACAAAAATTACCCAATTGTCTCTGATCAAATCAATCGTATTTTAGCTGGTGAAATCTTGAAGAATACTGAATTAAAAGTTGATGTTCATAATCCAGATATTCTCTTATCGGTTGAGATTCGCGCTGAAGGTGCTTATGTATTTACTAAGACTGTTAAGGCCTGTGGTGGTTATCCTCTTGGCGTCGGTGGTAAAGTCATGCACATGTTATCAGGTGGCATTGATTCACCTGTCGCAGCTTATTTATTGATGCGCCGAGGGATAACGATTGAATGTATTCATTTTGCGTCGCCTCCATACACCAATATCGGAGTCATTGAAAAACTCAAAGATTTATTAAAGAAGCTAAATCGTTATCAAGTTAGCATTCGTCTTAACATTATTCCGTTCACCAAATTACAAGAAGAAATCTATCATCAATGTGATGAGAGTTATGCGATTACAATTATGCGTCGCATGATGTATCGCCTTGCTAGCGAGTTAGCAAAAAGACGTCATTGCTTAGCCATTAGCAGTGGTGAATCGGTTGGACAAGTTGCTTCTCAAACTCTTGATTCAATCGCTGTCATTAATGAAGTGACTAATACACCTGTAATACGTCCACTTGTGACAACTGATAAAGAAGATATCATTGTTATATCTAGAAAGATCGGCACCTACGATATTTCCATTCGTCCATTCGAAGACTGCTGTACAATCTTTGATCCCAAGAATCCAAAAACTAAACCAAATCTTGAACGTTGCCTTGAATTTGAAACTAAATTTGATTATCAAGCGATGATTGAAGAAGCGTTAAATAATGTTGAAGTAATCTTTGTTAAAAAAGAAGA
>CAZLUI010000029.1:0-10574 GCA_964562705.1 uncultured Staphylococcaceae bacterium | reverse complement strand
ATTGGTCTCAACCCAGTTGCTGAAGGAGATTGCATTCGTTTGATTGTCCCAGCATTAACTGAAGACACTCGTCGTGAACTTGCTAAAAAAGCTAAAGCGATGGCAGAAAATAATAAAGTCGCTATCAGAAATATTCGTCGCGATTATATTGACTTAGTCAAAGACAGTGATGATATGACTGATGATTATAAAAAACGCGTTCAAGATGAAATTCAAAAAGTCGTCGATGAAATGATTGGAAAAATCGAATCTATCACTTCTACAAAAGAAAAAGAAATAATGGCTATCTAAAGTCAAGGAGGTTATGACCTCCTTTCTTTTTATCTTCTTTTTCATCGTTGCTTTTATCTTTACGCGCTTATGTGTATAATGTGAAATATGCTAATTGAACGAAAGGTAGAACTCAATAAGCCAATAAACCACATTGCTTTCATTATGGACGGCAATGGTCGTTGGGCTAATGCTAGAGGTCTTCCTCGTTATCTTGGGCACAAAGAAGCGTGCGAACGAATTATTGAAGTTTTTGAGTATTGCAAAGAATATGGAATCAAAGTAATTTCCTTTTATTGTTTTTCCACTGAAAACTGGTCTCGACCAAAAGCAGAAATTAATCATCTATTTAAATATTTAGAAATATTCTTCAAAAAACAAATTGATTATTTAATATCTGATGGCGTCAAAGTAATCGTTTCTGGTGACATTTCTCGTTTGCCTATAAAAACCCAAACTACATGCTTAAAAGCAATTGAATTAACAAAAAATAACAACAAACACGTCATGAATCTTTGTTTAAATTATGGTGGTCAAGACGAAATTGTTCGCGCTAGTAAACTAATTGCCAAAGAAGCGATGAGCGGGACGTTAGATATCGACTCTCTTTCTAATAAAGATTTTGAAAAGTATTTGTATACTGAAGGCCTTCCAAATGTCGACTTGCTTGTCCGCACTAGCGGAGAACAACGAATCTCAAATTTCTTGCTTTGGCAACTAGCCTATGCTGAATTTGTTTTCACTCCAATCTACTGGCCTGATTTTAAAAAAGATCAATTTTTAGATTGCCTTGAGGAATTTAACAACCGTAACCGTCGTTATGGAGGTTTGAAAAATGAAAAATAAATTTATAGAAACTAATGAAATCACAAATGAGACAAAATCTTCGATGAGGACCCGTATCATTACCAGTGTGGTTTTAGCCGCTATCGCAATTCCATGTTTGTTCTTGGGTGGTTGGTTTTATTTTGCTTTGTCTTTTATCATTGCTGTTTTTTCTGCTTATGAACTTGTTCACGTTATTGGCTTAAAGAGCCGTTTTAAATACTTAATTTATACCGCATCAATCATTTTAATGATCTGCTTTGTTTATTGGATTTTTATTAAAAACAATATTGCTGCCTACATTAAAGAACCATCCAGTTTTGATGCTAGCAAAATTTTAGTTAACGAATTTACAGATTTAATAGTTTCCACTGTTTTGATTATGTTTGCTGCCGGCGTCTTCTTTGGTATTTCGTTTATTTGCGAAGAATTCACTGTCAATCATGTATTCTACCTCTTGTCTATGACAATTGTTGTTGGCTTGTGCCTTCAATCATCACTATATTTAAGATTATCCCCGTTTGAGAGGTTTAAAGATATTACTGATACTGGTGCTGATCTTTTTAAGTATTTGCAATCATCATTCTTAATTATTTATGTAATTTTAGGAACAATCTCTACTGACATTGGCGCTTATTTCATTGGGGTTTTATTTGGAAAACACAAACTAAATCCACGTATTTCCCCTAAGAAGACTTGGGAAGGTTTCTTTGGTGGTTGGTTCATTTCATTCATTCTTTCCGCCACTTTCGCGTTGGTGCTTGGTCTAATAAATTACCCAGCTCTGCCTTCTTTAAATTTAAATTATTTCTATTGGTTCTTACTGCTCAGCTTCCTAATGCCAATTTTTGCTAACTTAGGCGATTTCGCCTTCAGCGCGATTAAACGTGGTTTCGGGATTAAAGATTTTTCAAATTTACTTCCAGGGCATGGAGGCATATTGGATCGTTTTGACTCTATCCTTTTCGTATCCGGTTTTGTGGCTGTTATGCTTATCTTTATCAATAATGGTTGGAAAATATTCGCATGAGAGATGTCTTGATTCTTGGTGCAAGTGGTTCAATCGGGGAACAGAGCCTCGACATCATTAAAGAAAATAAAAGCAGTTTTAATCTAACCGCTATTTCGGTAGGCAATAATTCTGATTATCTGATTTCTACACTTAAGGAATTTCCATCAATCAAATATGCTTATTTAATCGATGAAGAAGTAAGGCTATTACTTAGTAATGCTTTTCCAAATGTTACGTTTTTCGCTGGCAAGAATGGTTTAAGAAAAATGATTAATAAATGTAGTTTTGATTTATGCGTTGACGCTCTGGTTGGTTTTGTTGGAATGGCGCCCGCCATTCAAGTTCTAAAAAAGAATAAAATCCTTTGCCTTGCTAATAAGGAAGCTCTTGTCAGTGGTGGAACTATCATCAACAAACTTCTTTCCAAAGGAAAAGGAAAACTATATCCAATTGATTCTGAACATGTTGCTTTAGCTAAATGTCTTTCTAAAGTGAATTTAAATGATGTGAAGACACTTCATATCACAGCAAGCGGTGGAGCATTAAGAAACATGAGATTAGAAGATCTTGAAAATGCTACTCCAGAAGATGCTTTGAAACATCCGAACTGGACCATGGGCAAAAAGATTACCATTGATTGTGCAACGATGATGAACAAAGGTTTTGAAATAATTGAAGCTTATTATTTGTTCCATTTTCCTGTTGAACAAATTTCAGTCCAAATGCATGATGAATCGTTAATTCACTCATATATCGAATTAAAAGATGGCACCTTAATCTATGATTATGGGAAACCGGATATGCATAATCCGATAAAATATGCGATGTTTGAAGGATTAATTGATTTTAAGATTGGTACAACAAAAGATTTATCTTCACTTGTCGACTGTCACTTCCATGATTATGACCCTGAACGATATCCGTTAACTGAGTTAGCAAAACAATGCTTAATGCAAGGTGCTAGTAAGATGATTGCGTTAAATGCTGCTAATGAGGTAGCGGTTAATCGGTTCCTTAACAAAGATATAAAATATCTTGATATTAAGAAAATTGTGCAAACAGTTGTTAAAAAACAACGTATAATAAAAGCTCCATCAATGATGGAAATTAACTATATAGACAAAAAAGCGCGTAAGGAGGCAAGCAAACTATGAGTGTGTGGCAATGGATTCTTTCAATAGTGCTATTTATCTTTTCTTTAGGCGTTTTAATTGTTATTCATGAGTTAGGCCATTTTTCAATGGCAAAACTATTCAATGTATATTGTCAGGAATTTTCAATAGGCTTTGGTCCTGCTTTACTTCACAAACGTAAAAAAGGAAAAGAAACATCTTTTTCAATTCGTGCTGTTCCGCTGGGTGGTTATGTTTCCATGTATGGCGAAGGTGTTGAACTTGAAGATGGGGTAAATATTCCTGAAGAACGTAGTCTTGAAGGTATTAAACGTTGGAAAAAAGCTATCATTGTCAGTGCTGGCATTATCCTAAATGCTGTTTTAGCGTTAGTGTTGTTCAGCATCAGTGATCTTTGCTTCCCACAAACCAAAATTACTACTAGAACTACAATCAACACCGCCTCGGAAGCGTATTCTTTAGGTGTTAAAGAAAATGATAGAATGTACATTATTGGTCCTGCCAAGGACGAAACTGTTGTCATTAATGACACAATTGATGGGGTGACATATCAAGACTATTTCTATTTGGTCGATGATGATGTCTATGTAGAAAGCAGTGATAAACATTATGTCGCCGCTTTCAAACCAAACGGCAATAAAAACGAACCTCTTTTAAGTGACTCTTTATTCTTTTTCCAAGTTGACACAACTGGTCAAATGGCTAATCTAAAAGTTTTCCAAACCTGGAAAGAAAAAGGCATCGTCTTAACAAATTATCCTGACATCAGGCTTGATACATTACAACCTGGCGCTGATACAACTTTTAAAATCAATCTAGGTTTTTATAAATATTTAGGAGCCGATGAAGAAGGCGATATGAAGTATGAAGAAACTCCAACAAACTATGCCTTAACTATGTCAACTGTTGAAAGTGGTTCTTCCTTTGCCTGGAAAGACCTTGGAATCTCTTTAAAAACATATGATTATTGGGCGCCATTTGGCGATCGTGTCGCTAATGTGTTTATTGATTTTGGGAATGCTTCCGTTTCGGTTATTAAAGGTATTGGCAGTTTATTTACAGGCGGTATTTCTAATATGACTGGAATTGTCGGCATATTAAATACTAGTGCTCAAGTGCTTAATCAATATACATTCTCAACCTACTTATATCTATGGGGTTTGATCTCAGTTAACCTCGCTATATTTAATCTTTTGCCTTTCCCTGGTCTAGATGGCTGGGCCTTGCTTGTTACAGCAATTGAAGGTAGCGTTAACGCCGTTAAACGTGGCAAAGCAAAACGCCAAGGCGTTGATTCAACCTCAAAATCAGAATGGAAGATTCCAACCAAGATTAAGAACATTGTTTCTTATATTGGATTAGGTTTATTGTTTTTACTTATGATTGTTATTGTCGCTTTAGACGTTGTGCGTTGGATTGGAGTTATTTAGTGAACTTAAAGATGCAAAGATTTTTAAAATCAATCGGTATCGACGATATCGATCGTTTTGATTTGGATTTTGATCTTGTATCTCGAAACAGTCTCGATAAAAATCAAGTTAATATGCTCATTGCAAAAAATACCCCATGGGATTTTTCGCTTCTTGAGGAATTTATGCATGGTCTTGAATCGATTAAATATCCATATCGAATTACTTTCTCTTATGTTCAAAAACCTACAGTTTATGAAACAATTCAAATGTTCAACGATTGGCATCGCTCTCATAATCGCTTTCCTAGCGAAATAACTCTTGAAGGAAACGGTAACGTTGTTTGTTTTATTTTCAGTAGTGAAAAACAAAAAGAAGATTATTCTCAAACAATTAAAGATTTTAAAGATTTCCTGGATTTCCTCTCCTATCATTTTGAATTCGAAGATGAAATTCGCCTAGTAAAAGAAGAAGCACCTTCGATTAGTAAAAAAGAACTTGAGAAAATTGAAGAAAAAGCCAATAAAGTCGCTGAAGAAGATTCTGATGATGATAAAGATATCTCCTATTATAAAGATCAAAAAGAAATTGAAGAAGAAACCCAAAAAGAAGAGCGTTTAGCTATTGAAAAGCAATGTTTGAACCAGATGCAAGAAAACCTAAAGCAACTCAAAAAAGATAAAAAAGACACTAAAAAATGGGGCTATGGTTCTTCGTGGAGAGATAAACTTCCATATAATCATTATGAAGATTTAAGTTTAATTAACCCTGAAAGTGGCAATGTTGATATTGTTGGACAAACATACGGAATTGATAAACCAAAAACGATGCGTAATGGCAAGATGTTTTTAGCATTAGGCGTTGGCTGCGGCAATACTGCAGTGGCGGTTCGTGCTGTTGAAAATGAATTTATGAGTCAAGATGATATTGGAAAATTGAAAAATGGTTTATATGTTCGTATTCGTGGGTATGCTGAAGCTGACCGCTTTACTGGCCAAGTGGTTGTTCAAGCCAAAGGCTATGAGCTTTTACCTGAACCTGCTCTTCGCCAAGATAAAGAAGAGCAAAAACGTGTCGAACTTCATCTACACACAAAGATGTCGGCTATGGATGGCGTTTCGACTATAACTCAATATTTGGCTTTAGCTAAAAATATGGGACATAAAGCAATTGCGGTTACCGATCACGGTGTTGCGCAGTCTTTTCCTGAAGCTCAAATTGAAGGCAAAAAGGCTGGTATAAAAATCCTTTATGGTTGTGAACTTTATATGGTCAATGATCAATTACCTTTCGCCCTTAATCCAAAAGATATTCGCTTACATGGTGCCAACTACGTGGTGTTTGACTTAGAAACAACCGGTTTAAGCGCTCGTTACGACAAGATTACTGAATTTGGGGCGGTTAAATTTGAAGGTGGACGTGTCACAAAATCTCTTGATATTTTAATTAACCCTGAAATGCATATCCCTGAAAAAATCCAGCAAAAAACCCATATTAGTGATGAAATGGTTAAAGATAAACCAACTATTAAAGAAGCTCTACCACAAATTCTAGAATTCTTTAGTGATTCAATTATTGTTTCTCATAACATTAACTTCGATGTTGGATTTATGAATGAAGCTTTAAGACTTAATAACTTGGAGCAATTGAAAAATCCCGCCATCGATACGTTGTCTTTATCACGTTATTTATTCCCGGAAAGTTCTAGACACACTTTAGGATCTTTATCCCGTAACTTAGGCATCACCTCTTATAATGAAGATGAAGCCCATAGAGCAGATTTCGATGCTCGTATTTTAAATGATGTTTGGTTAGCCATGCTAAATCGTTTAACCAAAGATAATTATGAGTTGAAACATAGTGATTTAGCAAAATTCAAAGTCACAACAACAATGTATAAACACATGCGACCAGCGCATGTCACGGTGCTATGCAAAAACAAACAAGGTTTGCATGATTTGTACAAACTTATCAGCGATTCGCATACTACCTATTTAGCAGATGTTCCTAAAACACCGATGACTGAGCTCAACGCTAACAGGACTAATCTTTTGATTGGTTCAGCATGTTTTAATGGTGATGTTTTCGATACGGCGCAAACTCGTTCAAAAGAAATTTTGAAAAATACGATGAAGTTTTATGACTATATTGAAGTTCAACCGCCTGCCAACTATTCTCATCTTATCAATCGCGGCATTCTTTCTAACTATGATGAAGTTAAAAAATACATTAAAGATATTATTGAAGTTGCTGATGAACTAGGCAAGCCAGTTGTCGCGACAGGTGATGTCCATTATCGCGATCCTTCTGATAAGATGACCCGTGATATTTTCATCTCGGCGAAAGGTGTTGGGCAAAAACCACACCCATTAAGTTTGGTTAAAGATGCCCCTGCTCCAGATCAACATTATCGAAGCACGAAAGAGATGCTTGACGCTTTTGAATTCCTTGGAAAAGAAAAGGCTTTCGAAATTGTGGTGAAAAACACTAACGCGATCGCTGATAGTTTAGAAGATATTGTTCCAATTGATAATATTCTCCGTCAGCCTGTTATTGAAAATTCTCCAGAAATACTTAGAAACATTACTGAGGAGAAAGCGAAAGAATATTTTGGTGATCCAATCCCTGATTTTATTAAAGCCCGTCTTGAAAAAGAACTAGATGGCATTATTGGTCATGGCTATTCTGTGACATATTACATTGCCCGCCGAATTGTTCAAGAAGCAAATTCACAAGGTTTCATGGTCGGTTCACGCGGCAGTGTTGGCTCATCGTTTGCCGCCTTCCTCTTCGGTATTACTGAAGTTAATCCTTTGCCACCTCATTATCGTTGCCCTAAATGCAAACATTATGAATTTATCAATGATCCTAATTGTTTGTCTGGTTATGATTTACCAGAGAAAATATGCCCTATTTGCGGTGAAAAAATGATTCACGATGGTCAAGATATTCCTTTTGAGACCTTCTTAGGTTTCAATGGCGAAAAGGTTCCTGATATTGATTTGAACTTCCCAAGTGATTATCAACAAAGAGCTTTTGACTACACAAAAGTCGTCTTCGGCGAACATAACGTTTTCCGCGCTGGCACGATTGAAACTGTCGCCGATAAAACAGCTTTTGGCTATGTTCGTGGTTATTTTGAACGACATGGCAAAAACCCAAATGAAGTTAGCCAGCAACTAATCTCCTATCTTGCCTCTCATTGCGTGGATGTTAAACGTACTACTGGTCAACATCCAGGTGGAATTGTCGTTCTTCCAAAGGGTCTATCTATTTACGATTTCACCCCAATTCAATTCCCAGCTGATGATAAAGAATCTGATTGGTTTACAACTCACCTTGATTATAATGCCTTGCATGAAACATTGCTAAAACTTGACTTACTTGGTCACGTCGATCCTATGGCAATGAGACTGATGAGTGAAATGACCGGCGTTGATGTTTTAGGCATTCCACTTAATGACACAAAAGTAATTTCTTTATTCTTAACCGATAAAGCTTTAGACCGTAAATCGAACTATTTAAAAGCTATTACTGGAGCTGCTGGACTGCCTGAATTTGGTACTGATACTGGCAACGATATATTGCTTGGTGCTAAACCAAAATCTTTCGCTGACTTGGTTATTATTGCTGGTCTAGCTCATGGTACAGATGTTTGGTCACATAACGCAGAAGATTTATTAAAGAGTGGTACTTGTACCATTCGTGAAGTCATCGGATGTCGTGATGATATCATGACTTATCTTATCAAAATGGGTATTCCAAATAATATTGCTTTTAAAATCATGGAAGATGTCCGTAAAGCTAAAAAAGTTAAACCTGAATACGAAGAAATTATGCGAGCCAAACATGTTCCTGATTGGTACATTGCTTCATGTAATAAAATTAAATACATGTTCCCTAAAGCTCACGCTGTCGCCTACGTAACTATGGCTGTGCGCGTCGGTTATTTTAAGGTATACTATCCACTAGAATTCTACGCCGTGTGGTTTTCAGTTCGTTGTAAAGCATATGATATCAAAGCTATGCTAGGTGGACTAGAATCAATTATTGCTAAATATGAAGAGATTAAACGTAAGAAAGCAAATCGTACCGAAAAGATTTCTCCAAAGGAAAAAGATTTGTTTAATATGCTAAAAGTTGCAATTGAAATGTTTGAAAGAGGTTATAAATTCGATAACATCGATTTATATAAATCAAAAGCTACTGAATTCGTGGTTGATCACGAAAACAAGGCTTTAATTCCACCATTTACTGTTCTAGATGGTCTTGGTGAAAACGCTGCTCTAAGTGTTGTCGAAGCACGAAAAGAAGGTAAGTTCACCACTAAAGAGGCTCTCCTGCAAAGAACCAAACTTAATTCGACAAATGTTGATGATTTGACTGAATTAGGAGTTCTTGATGGACTAGGTGACACAGAACAGATGACTCTCTTCGAGTTTGGACTTGAAGATTAGTCATTACTTCGGGGCATAGCACAGTTGGTAGTGCGCTTGGTTCGGGACCAAGAGGTCGTGAGTCCGATTCTCACTGCTCCGACCATTTTTGCGCCCATAGCTCAGCTGGACAGAGCATCTTCCTCCTAAGAAGAGGGTCGGACGTTCGAATCGTCTTGGGCGCGCCAAAATAAATAAATCCCATTGGGATTTTTTTCATATATAAGTAAACTATCATGGTTTAAAACATATATTTAAAAAAATAATTGCTTAAATAACATTAATTATTTAACGAAATTATGAGTATATATAAGTAGAACAGCAGCCGAAAAATAAAGGAGAATATTAGGATTAAGAGTCTCTTTTTAGGGATTTTTTTGTCTTTTGGACTTTCGCTGTCCGCCCTTATACTCGCAGGCAATGTGCACGCTTTTTTGATAAAGATGTTTTATCGATTAATAAAAGCGAGTTCGTTTCACTCGATTTTGGTGAAGCAGTACAAGCCTTCAGAAAGACCAATACTTATTGTCTTTCACAGGCAGTTTTGATGAATGGAAATGTTTATACCTCGATTAGGGTTAGTGTTAAGCTCAGTCATTGGAGTCTTTGAAACATCTGATGAAGAACAATAAGGGCATATTCTTTTGCCAACAATCTGCTCAACTTCATAAATAAAACCATCATTGAATTGGATTAGTTCAATTTGGCTATTCTTAAAGTTATCAGGCTCAAAACCAAGCCTAAGTAAAAATGTGTTAAAATTCATATGGGTCTCCTTTGTGATAATTTAAACAACTTAATTATAAATGGAGACCTTATATTTATTAAAAAACTATCAAATCAACGAAATCTAAGGTGGACAAGCAAAAATTACTCCACCTTTTATTTCGTAGGTCTCCGATTTTGAAGCCAGATTTATCTGGCTTTTTTATTGTGAAGTGATTTTGACAATTGAAAATTTCAGAAAAAAACTGAAAAAATAACAAGAAAATAAAAATAAGAGTTGTTAATTTTAAAAGGCCGATAACCTTTGGAGTGTATATTATGAAATTTAACTATTTAAATGTCCTAAGCATTGCTGTTTTAACATTTAAACTAGCAGCTTGTGGAACCACACCTGAAAGTGACACCTCCTCTTCAACTGGCAGTAATTCATCCAGCAAAGACACCGGTGCCGCTTCTCAAAATACTAGTTTTACAATTACTTCGGACGTGTCGGTGGATACCGACATTTCTTCAAGTGAATATAAAGCATTAGAAGGCGATATTAAAATTAGCCTTGCTGATGGAGCATCAACTACAGACAATATAAGTGGTTATGTCTCAATTGATAATTCCACCAACCGAATTACTATTTCAAACGCTAACAATGGTTTCTCATATATCATCTCTGGTACATTAAGCAATGGCAGTATTGTTATCACTTCGACTGTCAAAGATGTAACTTGTGAACTCGTTTTGAATGGTGTGAGCATTACATCAAGTGATC
>CAZLUI010000028.1:3879-10740 GCA_964562705.1 uncultured Staphylococcaceae bacterium | reverse complement strand
CCTTTATGATTCCAGCAATCGAGAAGCAATTCAGCTTTAGCATAATCGTTATCGCCAGTTACGCCGAACATGATTTCGCTGATTCCACTGATTGGAGCGGTTGCGGTGAAGTCAATCAATAAGATTGTAGGAGTCAAGAAGTTTTCTGGATCAACAGATTCAACCGTTGTTAAGTCAGAATCGGATATTTTTCCGTTTAGATAATAGTCTGTATTGAAACCATTTGAGGCTGCTTCTTCAAAGAAGTAGGATCTGCGGTCCATGTATTGAACAAAGGCTGATTCTTTTGAGGTAGTATCACTTGTTACTTCATCAGAAAAGATTGTATACATCTTGAATGGAAGTTTGTCTTCTGGTTGAAGAGTATCACCAAAGTGACTTTCTAAAGTCGAGAAACCATTCTTTGCTTCTTTGCAACTTGAACAAGATTCGCTAACAAAGACTAAGAAGAATTTTTCACCATATTCAGATTTAACGCTATTGTCGTCTGCTTTATCATAAATAGTTTGAGTGAGTTTATCGGCATTGCTTGTTTCACCATCAACAAGTGATTGTTGGAATTTATGATAGTAAGTTTCAGAAGAAGATAAGTCTTTATTTAAGTTATCAATACCGCTGACAATTGAAGGGATGGAGAATATAACACCAAAAATGAGACCAACAATTAATAATGGTTGCACCCATGCTGTTTCTTTAATCCAACGCCAAATTCTGACGAAGAACGATCCTATCGCTTTTAATACTATCATTTCCCTTACCTCCACTTGAAGATATGCGTGTCAATTTTAACACTATATAAATATAGATTCAACATCAAACTTAAATTGATTGGAACAATCCCATTTTGCTATCTTTTTAATATTTGCATTGTATAATTATTTTCGAGATTCATATGCAAAAGCAACATAATTTTAAAAAAAGAGTAAATTCATACCTCTTCGATCACATTTGGTTGAAGTATACTATCGACTATAGCACAGCTTTCTTGATGTCGGTTTTATCAGCTGCCATTTTTTCATTAGGCATCGTTTGTTTTATGAAACCAGGCCTTGATAGCGGAGTTGTCCCAGATTTAGTTAGTGGTGGTTCTTCTGGTCTTGCTCAAACAGTGACTTTATTACTTGAGATGTGCGGACTTAATTTAGAAGGTTATTCCAACTTAATTTTCTCCATTGCTTATGTTTGTATTAACCTTCCTCTAATCATTCTTGCTTTTAAGGGAATTGGTAAACGTTTTGCAATATTTACAATAGTAAATGTTGTAAGCGTGTTCTTTTTCTCTAATATTTTTGTCGGTGATTTCTTTATTCAAATTTCGAAATTTATCAATGCAAATGGTGGGCTTTTAGCTCGGGCTTTATTCGCTGGATTGTGTACCGGATTAAGTAGTGCAATCGCGTTTAAATTTGAGACATCTGCGGGTGGTTTTGATATCATTTCTTATTACATATCATTACGCAAATCAAAACCCGTTGGGCCATACATTGCTCTTATCAATGGCGCAATCATTGTTGCTTTCTACATCATGACCGGTTTCCATGGCACTCCAATCACCTTAAATACTACCGAATTTACTACCGAATTTTCTTCTTGGACAGGCGCCATTTCTGGTGTTTTGTTTTCCACCATTTACATAGTTGAAACTATTCTCATCGTTGATGTTGTCAACGTTAGAAATAAAAAGGTTCAGCTTCAAATTATTACTGAAAATGTAGATTTACCACGACTATTACTGGCGAATGTTCCACACGGCGCGACGATTGTTAAAGCCAAAGGAGCCTACTCAGGAAATGATCGCCTAATTATCTACCTTGTAATTTCCACTTTGGAACTCAAAGATGTCATCCAATTCATCAAAGAAATAGATCCAACTAGCTTTGTAAACGTTACTAATTTACAACAAGTTTATGGGCGATTCTACATGAGACCAGTTAAATAAAAAATGGAGCAAAGCTCCATTTTATTTTTCATAAATATCAACTACTAAGTGGCGGAGGAAGAGGGATTTGAACCCCCGCATAGCTTGCGCCATCTATCGGTTTTCGAAACCGACCCCTTCAGCCGCTTGGGTATTCCTCCGTGATTGTTATTATATCACAGTCTATTTTTTCTTAACAACGCAATTGTATATCCTTTTGTTTAGCCTTATAAGGAAAGAAATCTATGATTTGGGGCTATTATTCGCCTAAACTAGCGTTGTATATCTGCACATATGCTTGTATAATAAAAACATGATTTTTTATGTTTTAGGAAAATTTGAAATTATTAATATAACCGTTGGAATCGCTCTTGCAGTAGCGGCTCTTTTGTTTATTGTTATCTCTTACGCTATTAGCGAAAAAAGCGATACAAAATTTGCAGTTTCTTTAAAAGATTCCTCTAATTCTATTAGGGTCTATACCATTGATTTAGCTAATGATGTTGTTTCTTTCTTTAACCGTTCTCTTTTGAGAAAGAGAAGGAGTTGTAGTCTTTCTGAGTTTTATAACCATTTCCCAGCTGAAGAGAGGGAAGATTTGATTAACTGGGTGAATGGCCTTGTTGATAAAGACGTCCAATCTTCACAATTTAAGGAAGTTCATGTGTTAGCTAAACACCGTAAAGTTGTTTTCTTCTCCTTACTTCAAGTCGAAAAAGTCAATTACAAAAATCAAATTATTCATCTGGATAGTTACTTGTTAAAAACAAATCTAAATAAGAAAAATGTTAATGACAATAATCAACGTTTCTCATTTCAAGATAAATTCAATAAAGCGCTTTTGAATAATACTCCAAATCGCGGTATTACTTTTGCGTTTAATTTTTATAACAAACGAAAGAAAGATAAAGAGATTCCTCGAATAGCTTTCCTTCATTTGAAAAACATTATCAATTCCTATATTTCACCTGCAAGACCGGCTATTATCTTTAGTTCCCACCAGATTGTTGTTTCAGATTTGCGTATTGCAAACCGACCTCAACTTATGCAATTACTTGCCAAGATAAAAACTGATATCAACACTCACCTTATGATTTTAGCTTTCCAGGATTCAATTGGTTACACTATCGGTGTGGCGGAAAATAAATACTTCACACGTGAGCCGGAAAAGTTAGTTAATAATGTAATTGCCTTATCCGAGGCTGCTCTTCAAGATGAAGAATCCATTGTTTGGTATGAAGAGGGCCGAGTTGCTCAAAGTGGAAATGATAATGAAACATACCGTACTGAAGTAGAACGAATTATCCGCGACAAGAAACTTAAATACTTATTCAGACCAATTATCAACATTGATACTTCCAAGATTCTAGGTTATCAATCGTTTGCTGAACCTCATGATTCATTCTTCGAATCGATTAAAGAACTTAAAAGTTACGCAATGAGAACGGAAGATGATCGCGTCTTATTCGCAACGATTGCTCGAAATGTAATTACAAGGTTTTCGCTAGAGAAAAATGGTGACGCGTTAAGATTGTTCTTTCCATTAAACTATTCTGAAAGAAATTATGTTAATCGCACTTTATCTCACATTCCAAATGTTAAAGACACCCATATTGTTCTTCTCTATAGTGAGCAAGAATTATGCGATCTGCCAAACGAGAGTGAAGAATCGGTAATTGCAGAAATTAGAACATTTAAATCCAAAGGCTATGAAGTAGCGTTAGAATTAAACGACAATGATTTGACATTGTCGACTAGCATTTATGACTCATTCGATTTCTTCTTAATCGATGTTGATGTCAACTTGAAGCTAGATAATAAGAGTTCTCAAAAATCTCTCTATAACTTCACAGGGCTAGTTGAGAAATTGCTTAAGTATCATCGCCCAATTATTGCGGTTGATATTCCAACTTGGGATAGTGTGGAACTAATATATAAACTAGGTATCCCCTTAATTAGCAGCGAAGCTGTTTCACCTGCCGATGAAAATGTTCTTCCTATTCCGCCGAAGAGCATCACAAAAATGAATGTCATGAAAAAATAAAAGGAGCATTTATGACTAATAAAAACGAATCAATTACAAGACAAGAAGATGATTTTGCCCAATGGTACACAGATGTGTGCCTCAAAGCAGAACTAATGGATTATTCTTCAGTTAAAGGTTTTATCATTTATCGTCCTTATGGCTATGCCATTTGGGAGAATATCCAAAAATATTTAGATGAAAAATTTAAAGATGTTGGAGTAGAGAATGTCTATCTACCTTTAGTTATCCCAACATCATTATTTCAAAAAGAGAAAGACCACGTAGTTGGCTTTGCTCCAGAAACTCTTATTGCTACCAAAGGCGGTAAGAGCGACTTAGATGATCCACTTATTGTTAGACCAACAAGTGAAACATTGTTTTGCGATCACTACGCCAAAATTATTAAGTCTTATCGTGATTTACCAAAACGTTATAACCAATGGTGTTCTGTCGTTCGCTGGGAAAAGACCACTCGCCCATTCCTTCGCGGTAGTGAATTCCTCTGGCAAGAAGGCCATACTATGTATGAGACTGCAGAAGAAGCGAGAAAAGATGCTTTAAGAATGCTAGAAATCTACGATGCCGCTGGCCGTGATTTACTCGCTATTCCATTCGTTAAAGGCATTAAAACTGAAAAAGAAAAATTTGCTGGAGCAGTTGAAACCTATTCTATCGAAGCTTTGATGCCAGATGGAAAAGCTCTTCAAAGCGGCACCACCCATTATTTTGGTGATGGTTTTGCTAAAGCCTTTGGCATTCAATTCCTTGGACGCGACAATAAGCTTGAAACTCCACATCAAACTAGTTGGGGTGTTTCTACAAGATTACTAGGTGCTATCATCATGGTTCATGGTGATGACAATGGTCTTGTCCTACCTCCACATGTTGCTCCAATTCAAGTCGTAATTATTCCAGTGCAACAAAATAAACCTGAAGTCATGAAGAAAGCTCGTGAATATTATGAGTTTTTAAAAGCCGCCGGCATTCGGGTCAAACTTGATGACAGCGACCACACACCTGGCTGGAAATACTCTGAATATGAAATGAAAGGTGTACCACTAAGACTAGAAGTTGGTCCGCGCGATATTTCTAATGGAGTGGCTGTTATTGCTAAACGTAATGATGGCGAAAAATTCATTGTTAAAGAAACAGATGTTCTTTTAGAAGTGAATCGTTTATTAGAAGTCATTCATAAAGAAATGTATCAAAAAGCTTTTAGATATTTGCTCGATCACACAACTGAAGCTCACTCAATTGAAGAGTTGGGTCAGATCCTTGATCGTGGTGGCTACGCCAAAGTTATGTGGTGCGGTGACCAAGAATGCGAAAACAAAGTCAAGGAACTATATCAGGCGACCGCTCGTTGCATGCCATTTGATCAAAATCCATTTGATGAAAAATGTTTGATTTGTGGCAAAAAGGCCGAAAAAGTTGTCTTCTTCGCTCGCGCGTATTAGTAATTAAATTATTGAAAAGGCTAGCTCCTGCTAGTCTTTTTTCATTAATTCAAGGATTTTATCAAAGTCATTTGAGAAGGGGTATTTGTGTAAATCTCCTTCTTTAACAAAGAATACTTCGCCCTCTTTTGAAGATTTGATGATGCCGGTAAATGAACTTGTTACATACAAAACCGCAAAATGTCTCACGCCATCACCGAAGTTATTCCATTCAATGTGGCCTTTGCATATTAAATTAGTCACATCAAGGCCGGTTTCTTCTTTCATTTCTCTAAGACATGCTTCTTCACATGTTTCATCATCCTCGACGTGTCCACCGGGGAAAGTTAGTCCAGGCCAATCCTTTTTAAGTCTATTTTCAACTAAGATTTCACCATCTTTATTTATAACCATGCACATGATAGTTAAGATTGTAGGTTTCATTATTCGTTTGCCCTTTCAAGTTTCATCGTATCGTCTTTAAGGATTGTCCAACGCTTTGATAGATAAAAGATAACACAAGCGATTAAAGAAAAGGCAGTGGAAATGCAATAAGCTAGTCCAACCACATACATTTCCGCTTGAACTGCCAAGGCAAAAATAAGAGCGACAGGAATTCTCACAAGGAATGTGACACCTAAGTTTTGTGACATGGCAAAGACAGTATGCCCTGATCCTATAAATACGGCATTTATGGGGAAAACAAGGGTACAGACAAAGATATCGAGTGAAGTTGATTGAATATAAGGCCCTGCTATTTCTAGGGCGGTGGTGTTGCCTCCAGCAAATAGAGACGCTAATTGGTTAGGAATCAATTGGCATAATAGTCCCATTGTTCCGCCACAAATAACCGATAACACCAAGCCGGCATACATATATTTTTTGACGTTCTCAATTTTCTTAGCGCCCATATTTTGAGCGGTAGCGGTTGAGACAGCACTGCCAATTGCACTGAGTGGGACAAAGCCAAAACTAGTGACACGGTCAGTTATTCCGACTGCCGAAGTGTAGTCGACTCCACGGACACTGACGGCTGCTAAAATAATGGCGAAAGAAATAACAACCAATCCATCTTGGATGGCAATTGGCAAACCACATCTAACAATTTCTCGAACGAGATTTCCATCCATCTTGAAGTCCATTCTTACTTTGTAAGGTAATTTAAAAATAACTAAATATAAAAGCGACGAAGCAAAACCAACTATCTCGCCAATTACAGTGGCGATAGCGGCTCCAACCGCACCTTGCTTTAAGACAATAACAAATATGGCATCCAATCCAATATTGGTAACGACCGCTAAAGAGAAGAAGACAAAGGGCGCAAATGAATTCCCTAATCCTCTAAGAATTGCGGATATGGTGGTATAACCAACATAAAAAGGAATACCAAGTATCAAAATAAATAAATAAATTCGAGCGGTGCTAATTGTGTTTTCATCAAGCTGCATCCAACTAGCGATTGGATAAAACAAAATGATCAT
>CAZLUI010000028.1:0-3779 GCA_964562705.1 uncultured Staphylococcaceae bacterium | reverse complement strand
ACAACCTTTCCTTTAGTTAAGTCAATTTGACCAAATAATTTGCGAATTGATTTCATATTATTTTCTAACCAACATTCCGTATTGTCCAACATCCATAAAACCTAAGCTATGATAGATGCGACCAGCGATTGGATTATTATAAAATAAACAAAGGAATTGCTGCCCTTTTTTAAAACTTAATTCACAAAGAGTGTTAACTGCTAGTGAGGCATAACCTTTTCCTCTTTCGTCTTTTTTGGTACAAACACCAACGACCATTCCTGATAATGAGGAGTTAGCAGTTGTGCCCGCCATGGCCAACAAGTCATTATTTTGGAAAACTCCAATATAGTGACCACCATATTTTAAGGCTCGAACAAAAGATTTTTTCTCATCTTCAATTGTTGTATTAGCACTTTTATTTTCTTTAAATTCATCTATAGATGAGATTAATAGTGCATGTGCGTTAGCGTCACTTTCGTTCATCTCTCTTACTTGAATTGTGGATGATTTGTTTGCTTTACAAATAACCTTAGAGCATTTTGCGAGATAAGTTATTCTAAGCGCTAAGTCTAAGAATAATGGCTCTAGTCTTTTTAACAAGTCATATTTTCCAGATAAAGTGACAATATTTTTATCCTTTAAAAAGGTAACCACATCATTTATATTGAATGATTCTTTTTGAGAATAGAACTGAAAATTAACTTGTTCCCACATTAAAATAATTCCATCTATTTCTTCATCAATATAGTTAATGAAAAATTGACAGTTATCACCATGAGTGCCACAAGATTCTAAGTCTCCATAAAAGAAAAGAGTCATCTCGGGATCTTGTTGGATGTATTGCTTTATTAATGCTTCGTCAAACACTCTCTTATACATAAGTGATACCTATTATAGCGTATTTTCTTATTTCAGTTTACTGAAAAAGAGAATGTTAATACTGTTTAGTTCAATTTAATTAAAAATTAGTTTTAGCATGCGACGAATTACTTTAACAATATTTGCATTTTCAATACAAAATGAACAAGGCTGAAATGCTAACCTTTGAATACAATTAATTTATTAACAGTCGCGATATTACTAAATAAGCATCTTTATAATTGATAATTTGTAAATATGAAGAAAAACATTTTAATAAATATTAGAATCGATCCTGTTTTGAAAAGCAATTTTCAGGATATAAAAAACGACATCTATGTGGTGATGTCGTTATTTTTAGTGGCGGAGCAGAAGGGGTTCGAACCCTTGCACCGGTAACCCGATCTAACGGTTTAGCAAACCGTCCCCTTGAGCCTCTTGGGTACTGCTCCAAACTAGATAGATTATATCATTTCTATATTTATATTCTATATGAAAATTTGATTTTTAATGTTTCCGTTGATGAATGATTTTTAACAGTAAGTAAAGTATAATAATTTTGCTATGGATTTTCAGAAAGTTATTGAACATATAAATATACCTGGATATGTATTTCTAGGTTTATTTTTTATTTCCATGGTAGCGCAACTTGTTTTTGCCTTCCTTGAAAAAGAGAAATACCGCGTTATTGAAAAGCCATTTTGTTTATTTACTTTAGGTCTATTTGCTGTATGCGTTTTACCAACACATCCTCTTATATATTTAGGTGCTTTTTTTGGTATGATAGGCGATGTTTTGGTCATTGTTAAAAACAAAAAGTACTTCAATTGGGGTGTTCTATCCTTCTTTTTTGGTCACGTTCTTTATGTAATTGAGATTGTCTTTTTTATTTTGGATGCAAAACTAGATTGGTATTATTTCATTATTCTTTGTGGTGGCTTTCTATTGATATATGTTCTCTTAATTATTCCATTTCGAAAATGTACGAAAGTCATTGAAGAAATGCTTGGCATGGCTTTATATTATGGGTTCTTATTTGCAATTCTACCATTCATGATTGTCACTTATGTTAGAGTAGGATCATTTATGTATCTTGGTATCATTGGTTCTGTACTTTTCATTATCAGTGACTTGATTATTTTGTTCACAAAATATATTAAAAAGTTCAAACGTTATGACTTTTATATCATGTTAACTTACTTACTCGCTCAATTTTTAATTGTAAATTCTCTTCTTTTCTCATATATTGAGTTGTACTTATGAAAAAGATACTTTGTCCCTTATGCGGCGAAATAATTAATGTCGAAGACGATAAAGAAACAATTTATTGTCCAAAGTGCTTTAAGAATCTTTCAGTTGAACAAGGTCAAAAACATCTAGGCCTATTTGTTCAAAAGCATTTTAACCTAGCTACCAGTGAACTCTATGAGGCCACCGAATATAAAAAAGCAGCGAAAGATTTCCAAAAAGTCTTAGATATAATTCCGGATGATTTTGAAGCCGCGGAAGGTTTGGTGCTTTCCACAATTATGATGTCAACAATTCGTTCAACCCATATCAAAGAAGCGATGCATGAATTACAACGTTATCAAGATACTTTATCTATCTCTTCCGTGGCAATCGAGAAAAGTGGAATCTTTGTCAAACGTGTTAATGAATATCTTGATCAATATCACGATGTATTAAAGCATCGTTTGATGAACAAAGATAATCGTTTTTATGAAGTAAAAGGTGAACAAATCTTTAAAAAAGTTGTTCAAGAAATAATCGATTTCAAGATGGTACTCATCGAAGCCTATTTCAAGAGCCGTAAATTGCCAGTTAAGTCCAATGTGACTAAGGAAAAATTAAACAAAGATATTGCTAGTTTACAAAAAGAATTAACGATAGATTATGCGGTGGAAAGTTCTCCATTCCATCTTTTATTTACTGATGTTAAAGAATGTTACATTCCTGATGAAGTATTCAAAGATGTTCGTAAAATGTTTAAAAATAAAACCAGAGTGGTGGTCTGGAATATTATTTCGATTCTTATATTTTTAATTGGAATTGTCTTAATTGTCGCTCTTCCATCTTATTTGCTTATTGGCGTACCAATCACAAGTATTGGATTAATAATGCTCATAATTTTTGGATCAATCAATATTTCAATTCAAAAGAAGCTCAGTCGATGAGCTTCTTTTCTTTTAGATAAGCAATTAACTGAGTTAATGCTTCTGCACGATGCGAATATTTGTTTTTAATTTCTTCGCTTGCTGTTCCAAAGCACGCATTAGCTTTAGAAGAGAAGAAGATTGGATCATAGCCAAATCCACCTTCACCTTCTGGCTTATCAAGAATATAACCAGGGCAAATACCTTTGAATTGCACCGGTTTTGCTTCAACATTTAATAAAGTGATAACGCAGGCAAAGAAAGCTGATTTATCTTTATACGGTGATAGCTTCTCAATTAAATTGTAGTTAGCTGATCCGTTCCCACCACATTCTTTAGCAAAGCGGGAAGAATAGATGCCGGGGAAATTGTTCAATGCAACGACATTTAAACCTGAATCATCAGCGATTAAAGGAAGTTTTGAATATTTAGCTAGTGCTTCCGCTTTAATAAGTGAATTAGCCTCAAAACTATTCCCATCTTCAACTGGATCTTCGTTTATACCTAACTGTTTTGGAGATACGACTTTAATTCCGTATGGACTGAGCATTTCTTCGTATTCGTGTATTTTATGTTGGTTGTTCGTGGCAATAAGCAGTTTCATAATTAATCCTCGGAATTATTATACATATCTTGAAGTAATTTTTCTTTTCATAAATGAAAAACTTCAAATGGCAAAAATATTGATTTGAAAAGTTTGGCTACCAAAATGGCTACCCAAATAATAATAAGGTTCTCCACCATTTCGTGGGGTTGGCTATTTTATTGAAACAATAATTATTTCGT
>CAZLUI010000027.1:0-10873 GCA_964562705.1 uncultured Staphylococcaceae bacterium | reverse complement strand
CGATGATTGAAGAAGCGTTAAATAATGTTGAAGTAATCTTTGTTAAAAAAGAAGATGAATTATTCTAAATAAACAAAAAAGTTCCGAGTCAATCGGAACTTTTATTTTTTGTCTAATTAAGCTTATTTAGCTTTTTTAGCAAGTGCAACTAAGTCTGCAAATGCTTTTGGATCGTTGATTGCGACTTCTGATAACATTTTGCGGTTCACTTTGACACCGGCAGCGTTTAAGCCAGCGATGAAGCGTGAATATGAGATGTCGTTTAAGCGGCAAGCGGCGTTGATACGTTTAATCCAAAGTTTGCGGAAATCACTTTTTAATTTTCTACGATCAATGTAAGAATATCTTAATGAACGGAGAACTTGTTCTTTCGCAGTCTTGAAGAGGAGGTGTTTACTACCAAAGTAACCTTTTGCTCTTTTTAAGATTTTTTTGCGGCGTGCTCTTGTAGCTACGCTATTTTTAACTCTAGCCATTACTTATTCCTCCTATTGAATTAAGGTTTTCACTCTGCTGTAGTCGGTTTTGTCGACGAGTGAAGCCTTTCTTAAATGTCTTTTTTGTTTGGTTGTCTTGCGTGGGGCAAGGTGCGAAGTGTATGCGCTGTGTCTTTTGAGTTTGCCGCTACCAGTGACTTTTACACGTTTAGCGAGTGCTCTTTTGGTTTTCATTTTTGCCATTGTTTTTTTCCTCCTATTTTTTAGCTTTCGGTGCTAGGGCAGCATTGAGCCATTTGCCATCCATTGTTGGTTTTTGCTCAACTGTCGCCAGATCTTCTAAAAGTGTGATGAACTTATTCATAACTTCCTCACCAACTTCAATGTGTGTCATTTGACGACCACGGAATCTGACTCCAACTTTAACTTTGTTACCTTCTTCTAGGAAGCGTCTAGCTGCTTTAGCTTTGGTATCAAGGTCGTGAATTCCGATTTGTGGGGTTAATTGCACTTCTTTAATTTCAACAGTGTGTTGTTTCTTTTTGTTCTCTTTGGCTTTCTTTTGCTGTTCAAAACGATATTTGCCATAGTTTACAATTTTGCAAACAGGTGGAGTAGCGTTTGGAGCCACACAAAGAAGGTCAAGTTCTTTTGAAACAGCGATACCGAAGGCTTCACGTGAAGACATCTTGCCTAATTGTTCCCCTTCAGGACCGATTAAGAGCACTTCAGCAAAGCGAACTCGCTCATTGACGAGATCAGTGTTGGTGTTTTTTGGACGTTGAGGTCCAGTTTTCATTGGATAGTTATTGATAAGTATCACTCCTTTTACAAGAAAACGGGCACGAATTGCGCCCGTTTGTTTTGCTAATTAATTTAATTAACAGTAGTTTGTTACCAATCGATTCATCGATCTGGTGAGAAGCTTGGGCGCTCTTCTTTCTACGTTTACTTTGCGAATAAGATAATATCACTACATAAAATGTAATGCAAGCGATAATCTCTTAAATTTTTAGAAGTTAAGTGACAAGGTTAACGCAACAGCCGTGAGATTTTGACAATATGCCAAAGAATTTTAACCTTTCAGAAGAAAGGAGGAAGAAAAAATGCTAGGTAAAATCAAATGATATGATGGTCATTTAACATGCTTTGTTATGCTGCTTGGAATATTGCAATTAGATTAGTGAGGAATTACAATATTTATATGAGAAAATAAATATAAGGATGATTCGATTTATTCCTATTTTACCTGTAATATTACTCTTATTAAATAATAGCAACCAGGGCTTGAAAAAGAATTGTGATGATTGCGAAACAAAATACTATGACGGTTCAATAGTCACTGAGCAAATTAGTGCAAACTGCAATAGAGTAATTAACACTGAGGTCAACAATCCTTGGTATATTTTTGATAATTTCAAAAATAAAAACTTCCCATTTGCCGAATCATATTTCAAACTATCCACTAATAGATATCAACATGACACATTGTCATTCTCTTTTTACCATACAGCAATACATTATTTCCGAATTATAGCCACATCAGCTAATAAATCTTTTTCTGAAAGTAGAAACAAAGGAAGGATTGGTATAGAGGATGTAAATATCTATACCTTGGATTAACGAATATGAAATCTAAAAGCATAATTTTTATATTGCTAACATCAGTTTTGCTTCAGTCGTGTAACAATAGTTTGGCAGTAGTAACAATAACTTACGATCAAAAAGAAAGCCAATTCACTATTGAAAAAGGAACGGCTGTCACAATGAATCAATTGGTTCCTTATTCAATTTATGGAAAAACAATTGTTGGTGCTTTTGCTAGCCCATCTCATTACGACAAATATAGAGGTGAACTTATTAACGAAGATATTCATTTTTGGATTCCGTTATATTCTTGGGAATTTGGTAAGGATTTAATTGTCTGTATTTTTCCACAATTAGCAAAAGAATGTCCTGTTATTTCAGAAATGCTTATTGATTATGACAACGAAGTTTTCATTGATGTCTTTAATGATTATTATTTAAAACAATTTCAAAAAGAATTTGGCTACGAAATTACCACTTTTTATTGGGATTATCATTCCAAAAATGAAGAATTTATCAATCCAGTTGAACTTATTGAACTAAGTTCTCCACGAACTAGTGAAAATTTTTATGTAATATATGGCGAAATCAATTTGGCTTTGTGACTGCGCTTAATGCCAATATTTATTTTATTTTGTTGCGTTTACTTTGCCACTTAACGCTTAAATTTCTCAGAATCAGTTCTCTTCTTTTGGAAGTGCTCTAGATTTAATTTCTTCTTGGAGCATTTCCACAAACTGAGCCATCGGGACAGTGACTTGTTGTTTGCATCCAAAATGACGATATGTAACGGTATTATCACTGACTTCATGGTCACCAATAACAACTGTATATGGAACTTTCTTAACTTGGGCGTTACGCATACGATAGCCAAGTTTGTCTTCAGTTGCATCTAATGATGCACGAATTCCCTTTTCTTTAAGAACTTTGACAACTTCTTGAGCTTTTTCAAGGTGGAATTCTTTGTTAACTGATAAGACACGAACTTGTTCTGGAGCCATCCAAAGTGGGAAGGCACCGGCGAAGTGTTCAATGATGACACCGATAAATCTTTCAATGGAACCTAAGCAGGCGCGGTGGATCATTACTGGACGAACCTTCTCGCCTTTTTCATCAATATAGGAAACATCGAATCTTTCTGGGAGGTTCATATCGAGTTGAATTGTTCCGCATTGCCATACACGGCCCATGCAATCTTTGACTTTAAAGTCAAGTTTAGGGCCATAGAAAGCGCCATCTCCTGGATTAATCTTAAATTCTTTACCAGATTTTTCGCAGGCTTCTTGAAGAATTCTTTCAGAATCATTCCAAATATCAATGCTGCCAATATAGCCACTTTCTGGTCTAGTTGATAATTCGATTTTGTAGTTTAATCCAAACATTGAATAGATTTCATCATATAGTTTCAAGATTGAATTGATCTCATCTTCAATTTGATCAGCTCTCACAAACGTGTGAGCATCATCTTGAGTAAATGAACGAACTCTAAATAAGCCGTTTAAAGCTCCAGATGCTTCGTATCTATGAACATGGCCAAGTTCAGCGTAACGAAGTGGCAATTCACGGTAAGAATGTAAATCGTTCTTGTAGCAAAGAATTGCACCAGGGCAGTTCATTGGCTTAATGGCGAATTCTTTCTTATCAATTTCAGTGGTATACATGTTTTCTTTATAGTGATCCCAGTGACCGGAGGTAATCCAAAGTTCTTTGGACAACATAATCGGGGTATCGACAAACATGTAGTCATATTTTTGATGTATTTCACGCCACATATTTTCAAGTTGGGTGCGAAGAATCATACCGTTTGGGAGCCAAAATGGAAATCCAGGACCAAATTCAGAAAGCATGAAAAGACCAAGATCTTTGCCTAAGCGGCGGTGGTCTCTAGCTTTTCGCTCTTCGAGGACTTTTAAGTGATTTTCTAAATCAGCCTTCTTCTCAAAAGAAGTGCCATAGATTCTTTGAAGTTGTTTATTCTTAGAATCACCACGCCAGTATGCGCCTGCGATTGAAAGAAGTTTAAAGTTTTGGATTTGTCCAGTTCTTTCAATATGTGGTCCAGCACATAAATCGAAGAATTTGCCTTGGGTGTAAATGGTGATTGTGCCTTCAAGACCTTTGATAAGTTCCACTTTATATGGATTATCTTTGAAAAGTTCTAAAGCCTCTTCTTTCGATATTTCTTTGCGAACAAATGGTTCGTTTCTGCCGGCGATTTTATGCATTTGCTTTTCAATTTTAACTAAATCTTCTTCAGTTAAGGCAAATGGCAAATCGACATCGTAATAAAATCCTTCTTCAATGGCTGGGCCAAAACCAAGTTTTGCTTCTGGATATAAATCCATGATTGCTTCCGCCATCAAATGGCTGGTCGAATGGTTAAGGTTGTGTTGGTCTAATGACATGATTAGTTCCTCCTAATAAAATAAAAACGTCCCTTGTATAAGGACGCTATTAACGCGGTACCACCTTATTTCATATCAATGATATGCTCTTTGGTATCTCTCGTAACGTGAGATGACGTCTAAATTGTTTCTTTAGAAGCTCAGAAGTGGTATTAACGTTATTCTCTTAGAAGCATCACACCATTTTGCTTCCTCTCTTTAAGAGTTATTAATGTTAACTTGTCTTCGTCAACGCAATAATAATATATGCTTTATTAAGCATTAAATCAAATATATTTCATGTTTTTGAATGCGTATATGGCAGCGCCGATTAAGCCGGCTTCTTCCCCATATTCACATTCAACAATATTTGAATAAGGATTTCTAGCAATCAAACTGGCAAAAAATATCTTTTTAGCTTTCATTACTCCACCAGTAACACAAATGATATCTGGTTCATATGAATCTTGAATCATGGTGATGAAATCTTGGAGGATATTTTGCCATTCCCCATAAACGTATAGAGCTTTTTCGTTCTGTTTTGAAACAAGATTAAAGAACTCTTTTGAATCCTTAATATGTAGACCATTGATTGAAGCTAGATTCACAATACCGCTGCCACTGGCTAATGACTCATACTCAAGAACTTCGTTCTTGTATTGGTAGGCAGTATGACCGATTTCCGTGATGTAATCTTGGTTTTCTTTGTTGATAACTAAAGCCCCACCTAAGCCGGTCGAAATGGTGATAAAAAACACTTTTTCACGATCCTTGCCTGCCCCATTATACGCTTCAGCTAAACACGCTACTTCCGCGTCATTTCTGACAAAGATTCTCTTCTTGTATTTATTCTTTATGTATTCACCAAATGGGATGTTTTTGACATGGACATTTGGCAGGTCATATATAAAACCCGTTTCGCGGTTGCAAACGCCTGGTATGCCGCAGCCAAAAGCTATAACATCCGTTAAATCAAAGCGCGTAATTAACTTTTCAATGGATGCAAGAAATGCGCCATTATCAAATTTAACTGTCGGAATAACCTCAATTTGTTCCACACCTAAATTTTCATTGACAAGGGCTAGGCGAGTGTTAGTTCCACCGATATCAAAAGAGAGGACTTTTTTCATATTTTTATCTATTAACTAACTTAATAATATCAAGTAAATTGGTGTGTGGATCACGTTCCATCTTTAAAGCGTCTGCAATCTTGATATGAACCATCTTCCCATTTTGAATACCAATGCAAACACTAGTCTCATTATCTAAAAGAGCTTTGATTGCTTCAACGCCGTATTCAGTAGCGAGGATTCTATCACGTGCAGATGGTGAACCACCTCTTTGGAGGTGACCAAGTTTTTCGGCTCTAGTTTCCACTCCAGTTTTTTCTTGAACTACTTTGACAAAATCAAAAATATCAGGATAGATTTTTTCACTGACAATAACAAGGGAATGCTTTTTCTTTCCACCTTTTAATTCAGATAGTTTTTTAAAGACTTCCTCATCCGCCATTGGATGGTCTGGAGTAATGATCATTTCCACTCCTTCAGCAATGCCGGAATTGATACCTAGATCACCGCAATGATTGCCCATGACTTCGATGAAAGAACATCTTTGATGAGAAGCGGTGGTATCTCTTAATTTATCGACGCATTCACAGATGGTGTTTAAACAGGTGTCATAGCCAATTGTGTATTCAGTTGAAGCGATATCATTGTCGATTGTTCCTGGTAGAGCAACGGTGTTGATACCTAGTTTGCTTAAATCAGCCGCACCACGATATGTGCCATCACCACCAATGACAATTAAACCATCAATGCCGTGAGCTTCTAGATTGGCCACAGCCTTCTTTTGGACTTCAATGTCTTTGAATTCTGGAAGACGGGAAGAATTTAAAATAGTCCCACCACGATTAATGATGTCACTAACAAAGTTACGATCTACTTGTTCGATGCGATCATTAACTAATCCTTTGTAGCCTTCATATATAACGAAAACTTCTAAACCGGATTTTAATCCGGCTCTAACAACTGCGCGGATGCATGCGTTCATGCCTGGGGCGTCACCACCAGATGTTAAGACTGCAATTCTATGTACCATAATCATAACCTCGTAGTTATTATAATCTTAAAGATTAACCCTTGAAAGTACATGATTAAAAATTGTGGATAAGTTGTGGATAACCTTTTAAGGCTTTTAAAATTGTTCGATGCAATCGTTTTTACTACTAAATTGAACGGATAGTAGTTTTCCACATTTTGATGAAAAACATAGATTTTATCGAAACATTTTGTGGAATATTCTCTCTTCGCATGATAAGATTACACATAAAGATTATGGATTACATTTCAACAAAAGATTTATACGAGATTAGAATTGCAAGTTTAATCAGCAATATTGATAAGGATGTCATCATTGAACTTTATCAACCCTTAGTTGGCTCAACAGCAACAATTTTATATTTGACTTTATTGAAACAAAAACGAAATGAAGACGATGATTCAATTGTCTTTACGAACGAACAACTTCTTTCTTTGATGAAGATTGCTCCAGGAAACCTTTTGGACGCTAGACACGCTCTAGAAGCAGTGGGACTACTTAGAACATATGAGAAGCAAGAAAGTGATTCTCGATACTATATCTATTTAATATATGCGCCTAAAAATCCAAAAGAATTTTTTGATGATGTTTTGTTTAAAGGCCTAATTATCCAATCGCTTGGTGAAAAAGAAGCAAAACGTTTAGCTTTTCATTATCGTGTTGATTTAACTATTCCAACTGGATTTAATGAAATATCAGCTTCATTTGTTGATGTCTTTAACCCTAATTACGAAGATGCTTCTTTTAGGAAGAACATTTCAAATTCTATCGTCGGTCACGAAGTTGGCCGTGTCAATATTGCCTTTAATTATGATTTATTCTTTAAATACATCGAAGAAAATTCCCAAATTGCTAAATCTTCATTTGCCAAGAAAGATATGCGTGAAATTGAACGTATCGCGGCATTGTTCGGCCTTGATGAACAATCAATGGCTGCTATTATAATTGATGAATTTAATCCAAATTCTCCTCAACACGTTAATTATGCAAGAGTGGCAGAGAAAGCAAAAGAACAAATTAAATACCCGTTCCTTCGCAAAGGGAAAACTAAATCCAAAGTAAGTGGTGATTCTCTTCTTGCTAAAAAGATTCGTATGATGGAAGAAACAGCTCCAATAGAATGGCTTAAACTTATGCAAAGTGGCACTAAACCGGCTAGCAGCGACATCAATATCATCTGTTCCTTATCTGATAACTATGGTTTGTCAAATGGCGTCATCAACGCAATTATTGACTACGTTTTAACCAAAAACGACAATATTCTTTCTAAAAACTATTGTGAAAAGATTAGCTCTTCTGTTGTTAGAGAGAATATCCAAACGACAGTTGATGCAATGAATTATCTTAATAAGATAAATTTAAAAACTAGATCCAGCAAAGCGGTTTCAGAACCAAAATCTGAATCTACACAAATAAACGCAAGTCAACCTAAAGCAAATGAAGATGCTGTTTCAGATGAAGAAATGAGTGACATTATTGCTTCAATTGAAAAAAGAAAAAAAGGAGGCCATAAATAATGAAAGAATTTGACGTCAAAGAAATGTCTTCTTTAGGTGTCGGACAAAGCGACATGAAAGATTACATCAATCAATTAGTGAACGAACTTCGGGATGATATGGAAGTTTATGAACAAGTCAAAAAGCTCGATTTAACCGTTGGCGAAGTTAGAGATAACATCGCTAAATTGACCGACTTTAAGGATGATTATAATTATTGCAAAAAATGCCCTGGCATTGATAAATGTGCTAAGCACATTCCTCACGTCAACATGGTTATTTCTAAAGATGGAGGCTATATTTCTGCCTCTTATCAACCATGTTCAAAAATCATGGAGCAAATCAGCGTTGATAATAAATATTTAGTTGCCGAATTTCCTTCTGAATGGAAGAAATCTTCTCTTAAGACTCTCGATTTAAGCGATAACCGCCGTTTGATTATCAAAGAATTCGCTAATATTTTAAAAGGCGAATCAAACCGTTGGTTATTTGTTAATGGCAATCATAAAACTGGCAAGTCGTTTTTACTTGTTACCTTCGCTAACGAATTTGCAGCGATGGGACTTGGCCAAGTAGCAGTGGTTAATACTTCTTCTTTAACCAAAAAATTAGCTGATTTATCCTATTCAAACAAAGACGAATTCTCTCGGCTATTAGTAGCGTTAGCTAATGTCCCTTTACTTGTTTTTGATGATTTTGGTGAAGAATATAAAAACGAATATATTCGTGATCAAATCATCATTCCTATTTTGAGTGAACGTGAACATAGTTCTAGATTAACTTTCTTTACTAGTGAGTTCACTATAAGTGAAATCCAACAAATGTATTCGGTTGGCAAAGCCGGTGGTAATATTCGTGGAAAACAACTGGGAAATATCCTTTCTTCAATGTGCGAGAAAGAATTCGATTTAACTGGAGCGGCTATTTACCGCAAATAAGTTTATCGATTAGTTTATGTAATGAAGCAACATCCTTGTTGTTACAAATTAGGGCTGTTGCTTTTTTCTTATTTTCTTGTTTTAAATAAGATTCATTTAGCTTTAAATAACTATCTATATTGCCGTTTCTTGCTTGTAAACGTTTCATCTGAATTTCTTTAGAAGAATAGACAATATATATTTCATCCGCTAAATCATCAATTTTTGATTGGAATAAGAGGGGAACTTCCATGACAACTTTTTCGTTATGTTTAAAGGAGTGGATGAAATCATGAATCCTTTCGCTTACGATAACGTAAAGGTATTTTTCTAATCTTGCCTTCTTGTTTGGATTATCTAAAAGATAATTCTTCAGATAAAGGCGATCAATTTCGTTATTTGTTACCACGAGTGAAGGAATAATCTTTTTGATTCCAACTTGAATTTTTTCATCTTTATATAATTCGTGAACTATTTCGTCAGCATTAATGTAGTGATAGCCTTTACTTGCTAAATAAGAACTGACTTCACTTTTGCCTGAAGCAATTGCGCCGGTGATGGCAACAACGTGAGGCAGTGCTATATCCTTTTGACAATGTGGACAATAAGTCGTACCTCTACCATTAACAAATATCTTTCTAAAACTATGACCGCAATTTGGGCACTTTCCACCAGCTTTTCCATATACTTGGAGTTGAACTTGGAAATTACCGCTTATGCCTTGCTGAGGGTGATAAGACTTAATCGTCGATCCACCGGCCACAATGGCTTCTTTTAGAACAATTCTTGAGTTTGTCAAAACATCATCTAACTCTCTTCTTGTTATTAGATTAGCAGGTGTTTTTGGATGAATTTTACATAAGAACAAAACTTCGTCAACATAGATATTGCCTAATCCAGACATAATTGTTTGGTCAAGCAAAGCTTGTTTAATAGGAATATGCTTTGTTTTGAAGGCTTTTTCAAGTCTAAAAGCATCATTCATCATAAACGGATCTGGACCAACATTGGAAAGTGGTGGTTCATTCATGTAATTTTTCTCATTAGCGATTTTGAGAACCCCAAAACGGCGGGTGTCATTATAGGTTAGGAAAGTATCATCCATAAAATGAAAGACAACTAGGTCATGTTTACCGATTGGTTCTCCTTCATTTTTTAGATAGTATTTGCCTTCCATCCTGAGATGAGAAATCATAACGATATTTTCATCAAAATGGAACACTAAAAACTTGCCAACTCTAGACAGGCTTTGAATTGTTCTACCAACTAATGAATTAATAAATTCATCAACATCACCGTCGATGTTTTTAGCGCGATAAACATCAACCGATTTTATTTCTTTAGAGCAAACTAGATGCTCCAATGTATTTTTAACAGTTTCAACTTCTGGTAATTCTGGCATATTATTTGCAATCGTACCAAGTACGACCATAGCCTCCATCCACTTCAAGTTTAACATCTAAATCAAGAGCGTTTTCCATGATGTTTTTAACAAGAGGAAGAACGATATCTTTTTCTTCACTTGGCACTTTGAATAAAAGTTCATCGTGAATTTGTAAAATCATTTTAGTTTTTAATTTCTTTTCTTTGAGGGCTTGGTTCACCTTTATCATCGCGATTTTAATTAAATCAGCGGCGGTTCCTTGAATTGGAGCGTTCATGGCTGCTCTTCGAGCGAATTCCCGAACTTGATAATTTGAATCGTGAACTTCACGTAAATATCGACGTCTACCAAGTAAAGTGGTGACATAGCCATCTTTCATAACATTATTGGATATTTCTTGGAAATAATGGCCTACTTCTGGATAAGCCATATAGAAAGAATCTATTATTTCTTTTGCTTTCTTTGGCGAAGTATTGATTTGTTCTGCTAAGCCCCAGTCTGAAATGCCATAGATAATGCCAAAGTTGACGGCCTTTGCTCGTCTTCTTTCTTCACTAGTTGGGTGTTC
>CAZLUI010000026.1:2757-11025 GCA_964562705.1 uncultured Staphylococcaceae bacterium | reverse complement strand
GGACCACAATTGTCCTTGTTACTCATGACATGAATATTGTCTTTGAGTACGCTAGCGACGTGGTGGTGATGGATGATGGTAAAGTTGTTGAACACACAAGTCCAAGTCAATTATTCCTTGAAAATGTTGAGCCATATTCTTTAGAGACACCTCAACTTGCTAAAGTAGTAAGAAAGCTAATCGATAAAGGCTATAAGTTAGATTTATCAAAAATACATAACCTTGAAACTTTGATCGGTGAACTTAAGGGAGAAGGCAAATGAGCGGCATAACCCTTGGACGATACGCTCCATACGATTCCATCATTCATAGAATGGATCCACGCAATAAGATTTTTTGTCTTGTTGTTTTAATGGTGGCTATCTTCTTTCAGTTCTCTACTCCTGAAATAACCTTTATTATCGGGGGCATATTGCTTGCTTTCGTCCTTATCCTCATGCTTGCTTCTCACGTAAGTTTCAAGCAGTTATTTGGCTCGTTGAAGTCGATGTGGTTTATGGTGTTGTTCCTTCTTATTATCAATGCGATTATTCCACCTAATCGTGCCGAATGGCTTGCTTTTTCGATTGGTGATTTCAAAGTATATTGGGAAGCTATCTTCCAAAGTTTGAAGATTATTCTTCGTTTGGTGCTTATGCTCTCTTTAACGATGATATTGACCGCTACAACTAAACCATTAGACTTAACATATGCTTTAGAATGGTATTTAACCCCTTTAAAGTTAATTAAGTTTCCAGCTCATGAAGTAGCCATGACTATTTCAATTGCCCTTCGTTTTATTCCAACTCTTTTAGATGAGACTGACCGCATCATGAAAGCTCAGGAATCTCGTGGAGTTGATTTCAAACACGGCAAGATATCTTCAAGACTAAAAGCTATCGTGTCATTGATCGTGCCTTTGTTTGTTTCGGCTTTCCAACGAAGCGAAGAGCTCGCTGATGCGATGGAAGCAAGAGGCTATAATCCTAAAGCTAAACGTACCAGATATCATAAGATGAGATTTGCTCCTCGTGATTTATTTGGTTTTATCTTAAGCGTGGCTTTAATGTCTGGAGTTATCATTGTTTCGCATTTTAATTTTTCCTTGCAAAGCCCTCACTTTTTAGCCGTATTATCAGTCTGCTTATGTGGCCTTGTTCTATATCTTCTTGTATTTGGTGTTGTCGACGCCAATTTAAGGAGACAAAGATGAGATACTTAGCAATTGTTCAATACGATGGAACAAACTACGTTGGCTGGCAAATCCAACCCAACGGAATAAGCGTTGAAGAAGAGATTGAAAAAGTTCTCTCCAAGATTTTAAACACTCCGACCAAGATATATGGCAGCGGTCGCACCGATAGTGGCGTTCATGCCTTAGGCCAGACTTTTCATTTTGACACTCTTAAGACCATCGATATTGATAAATTTAAATATTCACTTAATTGTTTACTTCCAAAAGATATTCATGTGGTTTCTTTACAAGAGAAGAATCTTGATTTTAACGCTAGATATTCGGCGAAAAGCAAAACCTATAAATACATTATCAATACTGGTGAATATGATGTATTCCATCGAACAGATCAAAATCAATTATTACAAAAATTAGATATCAATGAACTTTATGTTGCCGCTAGTTACTTTATTGGTGAACATAACTTTCAAGATTTCACTGCTAAAGAAGAAGACGAAACAAACTTTGTTCGTAACATTTATCGTTTTGATATTAAACAAGATGGCGATGTTATCACCTTCACAATTAATGGAAATGGTTTTATGCGTTATATGATTCGCATGATGATTGGTGTACTTATTGAAATAGGCCTGCACCGAATCGATAAAGAATACATAAAAGAACATTTAGATCAAAGCAAAAGAGTTAATGTTCCTTATAAAGCCGATGCCTGTGGTTTGTATCTAGTTGAAGTTAAATATTAGTTCTTCTTTAACTAATTTCTTGCAAATGCACCTTAAAAAGTAATAAATATGGTGAAAATAAAAGATGTTTTACTATTAATTCAAGGAACAGAAAACGCCAAAAAGCAAAGTGAAAGAACGCCAAAAAGCAAAGTGAAAGAACGCCAAAAATGCGCCCGATATATTTTTACAGGGACAAACGCCTCGGTTGATTGATGAATGGCAAATTATTCCTTTTATTTGGGATTCAATTAGGTTTGAAGTTGACCATAGAGATGCATTTGGGCAGTTTATTTTGACTGGTAGCGCTACTCCAGTTGACAAAAAAGATATTGAACACAGTGGAACTGGAAGAATTACATCTATAACAATGAGACCAATGTCGTTGTCGGAATCACTAGATAGCAATAATTCTTATTCTCTTATCGATTTATTTGGTGGCAGATATCCAAATGGTTCAAAATGTGATCTTGCATTAACAGATTATGCTTTTTTGACTTGCCGTGGTGGTTGGCCAAAATCTGTTGGGCAAGAAAAAGAAGTAGCTTTAAGTATTCCTAAAAACTATTTTGATAGCCTCATCAATGAAGATTTACCTAGACTTGATGGAATACAAAGAGATATTGGAAAAATTAAAGCAACAATAAAATCGTATGCAAGAAATATTGCTAGCCAATGCACAGTTTGTACAATCATCAAAGATGTATATCAAAATGACAGAAAAACAATTAGTGATATTACGATTAATTCATATCTAAATGGTCTAAGGAATATATTTGTAATTGATGATGTTCAAGCGTGGAATCCTAATTTAAGAAGTAAAGTTGCTATTAGGACTTCACCAACTAGATATTTTGTTGATCCTTCTATTGCTTGTTCGGCATTAGGTATTGGCCCTAATGATTTAATCAACGATTTAAAAACATTCGGATTCTTGTTTGAATCTTTAGCTATTAGAGATTTAAAAATATATGCTGAATCAAATGACGGTGATGTTTATCATTATCGTGATAAGAACGGATTTGAAGTTGATGCAATTGTGCACCTAAGAAATGGACAATGGGGTGCTTTTGAAATTAAACTTGCAGACTCTGACCGTATAGATGAAGGTGTGAAAAATCTTTTAAAATTAGCTAGTAATATTGATGAACAAAAGATGAAAAAACCATCCTTCCTTGCAGTTATAACTGCCACAAATTACGCTTATAAAAGAGACGATGGAGTATTCGTTATTCCATTAGGATGTTTAAAAGCATAAGCACTTCCTTGATGACTTTTGTGCAACTAAGAAAAATAACTTTTGTCTATTGTCTATGACAAGAGTATAATAATACACGCTTAACAGGAGAAGATACAATGGGAAGACATCATGAAGTCCGTGCTGCCGCAATGGCAAAAACCGGCGCAATCAAATCAGCCTTATATGCTCGTGCATCAAGAGAAACATATCTAGCTGCAAAAACAGGAACACCTGATCCAAAAACAAATTTAGCTCTTAGAGCTGTTTATGAAAAATATCGTGGAAAATCAGTTCCAAGAGATGTTTTTGAACGTGCTATTAAAAAAGCTCAAGGTGGAGATGCTGAAGTCTTTACCGCTGGTCGTTATGAATTCTTTGGTCCAGCTGGATCATATGTTATTGTTGATACTTTAACTGACAATCCAAACCGTGCTTTAGTTGAAGTTAAGACCGCTGTTGTTCGCAAAGGCGGACACTTAGGTAGTGTTGCTTTTAACTTCGAAGAAAAGGGTGTCCTTGTCTTCAAAGGCAATAACCGTGATGAAGTTGAAGAAGCTCTCATTCTTGGTGATGTTGATGTCTTAAGCGTTGAGCAAGATGAAGATCTTATTGTTGTCTATGTTGTGCCATCCGCATTTGCAAAAGCCAAAGAACTTCTTGCCTCGATGGGTATCACCGAATACGAAGAAGCTGAAATTAGCTTAATTCCAAATGAATACATTTCAATGCCTGATGATGAATCAAAAGGCAAATTTCAAGATTTGTTAGATAACCTTGATGAATTAGAGGATGTCCAAAACGTCTATCATAACGTTGAATTATAATTCAAACTTAAACTGAAATATGCACGCAGTTCGCGTGCATATTTTTTTATTGTAATCATTATAGATTTGGGTCTTTATGACATAAAGCAATAGTTTTTGAATTCGATTAATTGAATTTGCCATCACTTTACATCTCTGCTTAGGAACAAAACTATCTATACTCTATCAACATGTTTCCTAATTAAAACTATATTAGATTCCGCCCGATCTTAATTTAGACTACATGGAAAGTATTAAAAAAGCCTTCCTTAAGGAAGGCATAGTTTGTGAAGTGTTATTCTTTGTCTTTGACTTTGATAAACGCCACGACAGTATCTGGCATTTTGACAAATGTGATCAATACAACAAATAAAGCAACAAAAACGAGCATGATGCCAAAGACAATCATTTGGACATTGCCACTGATAACTGGATTGTTACCAACACATAATGCACCAATAACAATGGCTGCCACCGAAACAACAATAGCAATAATGAATGGTGCAAGATTCTTTTTGGCTAGTTTAGCTTTAGCAATTCTAACAATATTGACAATGGTGTCCACTAACACGAGCGCGCCTATAACTATAAATAGATATGGGGCAATGACGATAAATAATGCGATTATGTCGGCGACCATTTTGCTGACAATGAAACAGATGCCTAACGCGATTAATATTGCTCCAGATAATGCAGGAATAACAAAGCTCTTTCTTGCCATTGCTGATAGCATGATAGCGGCAGTTAACTCGGCTACGCCAAGTACTAAGGCAATTATGCCTAAGACGACGGAAATAGCGTCCGAGGCTGCGCCACTTGCAGAGTTTGTAGCTCCGGCAACGATACAGAGGATTCCGATCACGAGAATGATGGCACCTGAAATCCATTTACTTAATGTTTTTTTAACAAAATTCATTTTTAAATCTCCTTTTTATGATTAAATAATAATCACTTTTCTTGTTTATGGCACAAAAAATTATTTTACTTTGTTAGCGCGGCCCTTACTAGCGCCTTTCGAGTTATGAATAACAGCTTTTCGTCCGTTCTTGGAACTTAAGTTATTGATATACTCTTCTGCTTCTGGTTTGGTTTTTAGTTTGGCAATTACTTTACCAGCTGCACCTTTAGTTTGAGCAAGACGGACTTCCCACACATTTGTTTCTGCGTTCTTACTTGCAGTGTAGAATTTTCCATCGCTTTTTGGAGTGGCTTTTTTAACTTCTTTTTTAACTGGTTTAGAAACTTCTTGTTTCATATTAAGTTTTCTCCTTTTAGTTATTTCTATTGTAAAACAAATAGAATCACTTTTGTTAATGGATTTTTCTATGTTCTACTTCTCATTTTTTATTATGAGAAAAAAATCAACGTTTCATTCGTTACCCGAAGTTTTATGTTATTATGTGATTATTATATTGATTGATTTTGTTACAATAACACTTCTTTTAAGTGAACAAAGTTTTTCAACAAACGTGTTTGACTCTTTTGATTTTGATCATATCTCTGAATTTACTTCGTTTGTGAATTTGAATAACGAGAGAGAGTTATTCGGTGAGAAGATTTCGAATAAAAAAATTATCTACGATTTGGATAGCAAAAAAACTGGTTGTCTTGCAACCTTTGATAGAAATCAAGGTTATGTTGTTCTAGATAAGCAAAATTCTATTGTTTCCTACTCTGCTGAAAATATAGACTTAACTAAATATCTTAATTTTGATTTATTTACTTCTGATAACAACCTATTTTATTTTGATAACGATGGCTTATCACAGATTACATTTAATGATGAGTGCCAAAATTGGATTGATAAATCATTTAAATATGGTTATGCAAACCGGAATGATTATATTTTTAAATATAATAATTTGGATTCATATGTACAAAACAAATATAGTAATTTACTTTTTAGCACAGCGACTTCAGATAAATTAGATGGACTTGGTTCTTTTTACTGCGATGGCTATACCCAATGGAACGGTTCTGTTTTTGTTGAAACAGGCACTTCTTACTCTGAAGGCAATTGTGGAATTGTTTCGGTTTCAAACGGGATTGCTTATATGGAGGTTGCTTAATGAAACTTCATGAATGTTTTGTTCTCTTTCTTTCGTTGCTTTTGTCTGGATGTGGTGAAACCAAAGATCCTAATCTCACCCTCATTGGCGAGCATAAGTTTACGATGCGCGGAAATAGTGCATATACGATGCAATTAAATATCGATAAGAAAGAAGCCACTTTCACTTATCTTTTCGAGGGAATATCTACCACCAAAACAAGATACTTTTCTTTAAAAGAAACAACCAAAGGTGAAACGGGTTATTCAACCTATTACACCGATGAAGAAGTTGGAAGATATGGTTATATCCTAAACTTTGAAGACAGAGCTTCTTACAACACCGATTCATCTACATTCAATAACTTCATGAGTTTCTGGTGTGAAGATTTTAGATATGTGGTTGTCTATAAGAATATTGATGATGAAACCAAAGGCACGACATTTTATTCCACTGGTGATTCATTTTCTAAAGTATCTAGCGATGGTGTCGGTATAACCTGCACAGTCTGTGAATTCTTTTAAATTAAAAATCTGAGGAAGTTGCTTTTAAGGACAATTTCTATTTCTTTTGTCTATTTATGTTAATAAATGCATCAATTCGAACGAAAGTGTTTGACTATTGTTTATATAAAAATATATAATCTTTCTCGGCACAAGAAAAATCAATAGTCCCGGTAAGATTATTGCTTGAGTAAGGAGGAAACAAAATGCAACGTCAAACAACGATCGCAAAATCAGAAGAAGTTTCTCGCAAATGGTATGTCATTGATGCAAAAGATATTCCACTCGGAAGACTAGCTTCCTTTGTAGCTATCAAATTAATGGGTAAGGATAAACCAACCTTTACTCCAAATGTCGACTGTGGTGATTTCATTATCATCATCAACGCAGAGAAAGTCGCTCTGTCTGGTGCAAATAAATTGACTAACAAAAAATATTACAATGTCTCCGGTTATAACGGTGGTCTTAGAACAAGAACCGCTGGTGAAATGATCGAAAGATATCCAGAAGAAATGGTCGAGAGATCAGTCTGGGGCATGCTACCAAAAGGTAGATTAGGCCGTCAAATCGCAAAAAAGCTCTTTGTTTACAAAGGTGCTGAACACAAACACGAAGCTCAAAAGCCAGAAGTGCTTGTGTATAAGAAATAGGAGAAACGAAAATGGCAAAAGAATCAGTTAAATACTACGGCACAGGTCGTAGAAAATCATCTGTAGCTCGTGTCTACGTCACTCCAGGAAAAGGCAAAATTATCGTTAACAAACAAGACGTTAACGCCTATATGCCTTATTCAACTCTCGTCATGGATTTAAGCCAACCATTAACTATCAGCGGTACTGCTGATAAGTTCGATGTCGAAGCTTTTGTCTCTGGTGGTGGATTCACCGGACAAGCCGGCGCTATCCGCTTAGGTCTTGCCCGTGCTTTACTTGAAGCTGGCATTGATCGTAAGACTCTTAAAGTTGTCGGATTGCTATGCAGAGATAGCAGAGCCAAAGAACGTAAAAAATACGGTCTCAAAGGCGCTCGTCGTGCACCACAATTCTCAAAACGTTAATCGTTATACAATTATGTTTTCAAGATCATCCTTTATGGATGGTCTTTTTTTTGCATATCGAGAATTGTTTTTGCATATAAATCAGCTTATATATAATTTGAAATAGCAAAATAGGTTATAATAAATATGTATTAATAAAAGTTGGGGGTATAAATCATGAAAACCAAATCTAATGTAAGCATTTTATCTTCAATTGTATTGCTTTCATTATGCTCGTGTGGACAACAAAATGTCACCGTTCATGTTGATACAGGACAAAAATCATATGATATTGTTTTGAAATCTGGTGAATCACTAACAAAAGCTGAGATTTTTAACAAAGGGTGGGCGGCAGAAGTATTTTGCTATGATGATAAGAAGGGTTTTGGCCCTTTTTATAAAGATACTTATTATCCATATCATGATGGGCCAGTAACGGAAGATATTGATTTAGTGATAGATAGATATTTTGCCACACCATTCAGATATCAGGTCTATGTTGTTTTTCCTCAAATTCATTGGCATGCCTATGTTGATTGTGATGTTTTTGATGCATATGATAATTCAATATTCAAAGATATATTTTTAGCGGATCAAAAAGATCAATTAGAAGCCAAAGCCCCAGGCTCATTAATTAAAAGTTTCTACTGGGATTTTGATGCTTCTACATTATCGTTTGTTGATCCTGTTGAATATAGCATAGCAACCCGACAAAATGGGATTACAAATAGTTACACCTTAT
>CAZLUI010000026.1:0-2657 GCA_964562705.1 uncultured Staphylococcaceae bacterium | reverse complement strand
TATTGCGAACTTGATGGTTTGGCATGAAAACTATAAACAGATACATTTTATATAAAGAATTTGAATGATATTACATTACTTTTCTATTGTTTACTTCAGTTTTAGTTACTGCATTAAATAACAATGCTTGATATATCGAGCGATGACTTAGCACTCATTTTTGGATTCTGTTCTACTTTTGGAAATTTGGTAATGGTTTAATTGTCTGTAATTTTCCTCAGTTAACAAAGGAGTACTCTATTTTTTCAGAAGTGTTAACAAATTATGATGACGAAGTTTTTTATTAATGCTTTTAATGATTATTATCTAGACTTATTTGGTGAAGATTTTTCTTACCATATAACCCCCTTTTACTGGGATTATCATTCTAAAACAGAAGAGTTTGTTAATCTGGTTGAGCCTATCGAGCTTCAAGTGCCGAGAACTAGCGAAAATGATTATTTTATTTATGGTTAGGTTAAACTACCTGCCAAATTATAGTTATTCGATCATCATTTTATTTATTGCAGTATTTTTTTATTGTTGTAGATTTAAGCACAGAATATTTTCTTTAAAATGATAAAGTTAACGCAACAGAATATGTACTTTCGAATTAATCGATATTTTTGTAGAAATCGTTGCGTTAACCTTGTCATTTAACTCCTATCTCTTTTAGTAAGATTGAACTTCTTTCCCTTATTTTGTCCCATACAATAAAACTGCCTCCTTTCTTTTATGACATTTTGTCTAGGCAGGACATAAATATCATAGCCAAAGGAGGTTTCGTTTTACTAAAAGCGGGTTCGTGGTTTAAAGTTGCATTTAGTTTGTCAGTTCACGGTTTTACATTACCATGTGTATGATAGCGGTCTTAATAGAACATTCGCAAAACCAATGACAAAAGAAGTGTATAACAAACGGAAAGAATAATTAAATCATTGGGGGATGTTTTGACATGAATAAGATAGAATTTGATGATTATTTAGAAAGAGGATGGGAGTGCGAAGCTAACATCTTCTATAATGGCAAAATTTATTTTTCTCAATATTGTTTTGATGATGTAAAGAATAAAATTTGAACTTATTGCCTTTTGTTTTAAAGCAGAAAAATATGGCGATCATTCATTTTCACCATGCATAACTAAAGATGGAAAGTATATTGAGTATCAATCTTTAATTGAAAATACTTTTGAGTCAAAATATGAAGCTAATACTTTCTTTTTTTCACAAAAATTTTCGAAGATAAATCATTTTGGGAAATAGGCGATAGATTTGAATGGCTAGAAGATGGCGGACCAGAAATTAATGTTATTTAATATTATAAAGATACTAAGCGTATGGAATTTCAACGATTTATTAAATTAGGAAAATGAGGATTTGATGTTTCATTCAATTAGAAGTATGTTTTTATCAAACTTCCCTTATCGATGACAATGAACCTATGACCTCTTCCGTGTGAAGGAAACGCTCTCCCAAATGGGCTTAAGCGCTAAAGAAATACAACAATTCTATAGAAGAATGGTTTTTAATGTCCTGGCAGTTAATCAAGATGACCATGTTAAAAACATCTCTTTTCTTATGGATAGAAATGGCAAATGGTGTTTATCTCCTGCTTACGACATCACGTTTGCATATAATCCCGAAAACAAATGGCTAAGACAACATCAAATGTTAATTAATAATAAAATGAATAACATCAATTATAGTGATCTTCTTGTGGCTGGCAAAAACATGGAAATCAAAGAAGCAACCTGTAAGAAAATAATCAACGATGTTAAAACTGTAGTTGATAAATTCGAAACATATGCCGCTAAGGCTGGAATAAATAAGGAAAAGATTAGTGTAATTAAAACTTGTCTTGAGAAGTCTTTCTTGTTTAACACTGAAGATGTTTTAAAAAAGTCTCCGAAAATTAAATTTTCGAAATGACTCTAAATCATTTCATACATAAATAGTAAATATATTGTTATCTCCCGTTGTTTCTATTCTGTTAGAAAACAAATTGTAATGTTTATAAAACTAAATTCCAAACTCTCTTTTCTCTTTTCTGAAGTATTCTCGAAAAATTTAGCAAATTTTCTTTGAAACAACTCGATAGTTAATAAAAAACTATGTTGCAAAACGAGTTGCACTATTGTATATTTATTTAGCGCTAATGCGCTTATTGATGGATCTTTAGCTCAGCTGGTTAGAGCGCGCCCCTGATAAGGGCGAGGTCGATAGTTCAAGTCTATTAAGATCCACCATTTAGAAGAATTGCCCTATGGGCTTTTTGTTAAGAGAGTGAAGATAGCGAACAATGTTCGCTACTCTCTCTCAAAAGGGCACTTAGCTCAGTTGGGAGAGCGTTTCCTTCACACGGAAGAGGTCATAGGTTCGAACCCTATAGCGCCCACCATCGTGCCTTCTTAGCTCAACTGGTAGAGCAACCGCCTTGTAAGCGGTAGGTTATTGGTTCAAGTCCGATAGAAGGCACCATTTCTTTAATTGGAGATGTGGCGAAACTGGCAGACGCGCTAGACTTAGGATCTAGTGAGGCGACTCATGCAGGTTCAAGTCCTGTCATCTCCACCAAAAAACGCAAACTGCGACAATACCATAATACTTTGTATTATAGGGGCAAAATTGGGTTCTCCACCATTTCGTGGGGTAAAAGTGGGGTTTCCATAGAAGAGACCC
>CAZLUI010000025.1:0-11814 GCA_964562705.1 uncultured Staphylococcaceae bacterium | reverse complement strand
CTTTTTTACGATGAACCAGCCAGAAGCTGTTTCTCCATGAATGCCTCCGATGCCTAACCCTTTATGTTGGCCAACCGTGTAATAGTAAACACCTTTGTGTTTTCCGATAATCTTTCCTGTGTCAATATCAAAGATATTGCCTTGTTGGGCAGGAATATAGTTTTTAAGAAATTCACGGAAGTTTCTTTCGCCGATGAAACATACGCCAGTTGAGTCTTTTTTATCAGCGATAACAAGACCTAATTTATGAGCAATTTTCCTAACTTTTGGTTTATCGATATCGCCGAGAGGAAAGAGGGCGTATTTTATTTGTTCTTCATTAATTTGGGATAGAAAGTAAGTTTGATCTTTGTTTTGATCAAAGCATTTAGCTAAATAGAAAATGCCATCTTTTTCAACTTTCTTCGCGTAATGACCCATCGCAATATAATCACAGCCGTTTTTCTTAGCGAATTGTTTAAAAGCATCAAACTTAATATATTTATTGCATAAAATGTCTGGATTTGGGGTTCGGCCTTTCTCATATTCTTCAATGAAGAACGAAAAGACATGATCCCAATATTCTTTGATGAAATCCACTCTTAAGAGTGGAATACCTAGTTGTTTAGCCACTTTTTCAGCGTCTTGGTAGTCTTTTTCTTGTGGGCATTGATCGTCGTTGATCGTTGGATTTCCTAAATAATCATTGTTAGCCATAGCATCCCAGTTACGCATAAAACAGGCTACAACTTCATAGCCTTGTTCTTTGAGCAAATATGCTGCGACAGCGCTATCGACGCCACCGCTTAAGCCTAACATTACTTTCATTCGAATAATTCCTTGCTATCTAAAATCATTGTAAATGGTCCATCGTTAATTAGCGATACTTTCATATCGGCACCAAAGAGGCCTGTTTCAATTTTAAATTCACTTTGTCTTAATTTTGAATTGAAATAGTCATATAAAATTGTAGCTTGTTCTGGCCGCATTGCCTCTAGAAAGGCTGGCCTTCTTCCCTCTTTAACTGAACCATATAAAGTAAACTGAGATATCGAAAGAATCTCACCATTTACTTCTTTTAAACTTAAATTAGTTTTTCCGTTATCGTCATTAAATAAACGTAAAGATAAGAGCTTAGTTACCATCTTATCGACGATTGTTTCGTTATCATCTAGAGTGAAACCGACAAATAGACAAAAACCGCGGGAAATGCTTCCCACGATTTTATTATCTATAGAAACTGAAGCGTTTAAAACGTTTTGAATGACAACTTTCATTAATGAATATAAGCGTGAACAGTTGGTGGAACTTCGACAAATTCATCAACAATAACAAACGAATTCTCGATATCTTTTAAGATTTGCTCGAATCCTTCTTTGTTGGTATGAACTGTGCAAAGAACATCACCTTTATTTACTTTATCTCCAACTTTCTTGGATAAAACAATACCTGCTGACATATCGATGACATCATCGAATGTCTCTCTACCAGCGCCTAAGCGCATAGCTGATTCGCCAATTTCAAGAGCAACGATACGTTTAATATATCCACTCTTGCTAGCTTTGACTTCAACAATATGCTTTGATAATTCAAATTTTTCTGGGTGTTCAATATAGCTAACATCGCCACCTTGTTCGCGAACCATGTCTTTTAATTTTCCTAAAGCAGAACCATCAGCAATAACTTTCTTTAGCATTGCCAATCCTTCTTCTTCGTCTTTAGCAATCTTTGCTTGTTCAAGCATAATTGCACCACTGCGCAGACATAAATCGGTAAAATCTTTTGGTCCTTTGCCATTTAAAGTAGCAATAGCTTCTTTAATTTCAAGAGCATTGCCGACGGCAAAACCTAAAGGTTGCTCCATATCGGTTAAGACAGCGCGGGTATCACGTCCAAGAGCGTTGCCGATACTGCACATAATTTTGGCGAGTTCTTCTGCTGCTTTGACATTTTTCATAAATGCACCATTACCAAATTTGACATCAAGAAGAATACAATCACTTCCTGAAGCAAGTTTCTTTGACATAACAGAAGAGGCGATTAAAGGTGTGCTTTCAACAGTGCCTGTAACATCTCTTAGTGCATATAACTTCTTGTCTGCTGGAACTAAGGTTCCAGTTTGTCCAATGATTGCCAAGCCAATTTTATTAACTTGATCAATAAAGTGTTGCTCAGAAACAAACACTTGCATACCTGGGATTGACTCTAATTTATCGAGAGTACCACCAGTGTGGCCAAGTCCACGACCTGACATTTTAGCAAGTTTGGCGCCACAAGCCGCAACCATAGGCCCAAGAGCAATACTGGTTTTATCTCCAACACCGCCGGTTGAGTGTTTGTCAACCTTAACCCCTTTGATACAGCTTAAATTCATAACATCACCGCTATGTTCCATGCGATCAGTTAAAGTGACGATTTCTTTATCGGACATACCTTTGAACAAAATTGCCATTAGCAATGCGCTGACTTGATAGTCAGGAATTTTTCCATCGACATAGCCTTTGATGAAAAAAGAAATCTCTGCGTTAGAAAGTTCTCCCCCATCACGTTTTTTTGTAATAATATCTACCATTCTCATAAAAAATTACCTCATCGTAAGTATAGCACAACTCATTGCCCCATAAAATAAATTTTATATGGTTGAATTAAGTAATAAATAAATTGTGTATATTAAGAGACTATTTTATACTTTTGTTATGGATTTTAAGAATCATTTATCATCTTATTTAGCAAAAAGCGATATTGAACAATTATGTCTCTCATTTGATAGACCTGAACAAAAAGGTTTGATTTTAAATCTAAATAAGATGTCTGATGAACAGTTTATTAGTTTATTTCCAAATGTGAAGAAACATCCTCTTGTTGAACATGCCTATTTATACGATCAAAACGAATATGAATTTGGTAAAATGATTTTTCATGACCTTGGTTGTTATTATATTCAAGATCCAAGTGCCGCTTTAGTAAGTTACTTTTTAAGTCCGAAAGAAGGCATGCAGGTACTAGATATGTGTGCCGCTCCTGGTGGTAAAACGGTTCAAGCTTCTTTTCTTATGAAAGGAAAAGGCGTTTTGTATTCCAACGATTTATCCCATTCTAGAGCTCAAATTCTTTTATCAAACGTTGAACGAATGGGCTTAGGAAATGTCGTTATTTCTTCATTAAATCTATCCAAGATAGATGGATTAAATAATAGTTTTGATGCAATCATTTTAGACGCTCCGTGCTCTGGCTCAGGGATGTTTCGTAAAAGCCAAGAGATGAAAGACGATTGGACATATGAAAAAGTCATTAAATGTCAAAGCATCCAAAAAGAACTCATTTTATTAGCCTATTCGATGTTAAAAGAAGGTGGAAAGCTTATTTATTCAACTTGCTCTTATTCTTTCGAGGAGAATGAGGAAGTCGTGGAATATCTTTTGACTAATAGTAACGCAAAACTAATTCCCCTAGTAGATTGTTCGTTGTTTTACCACTCTTTAAAAATGCCAGAAACAATTCATTTATTTCCTTCCAAGTTTCCTGGAGAAGGTCACTTTGTGGCGTTGATTCAAAAACCTGGTGAACTCTTAATGGGCGATAAATGTGAGCAAGAATTTCATATGCAACAAAAGCAAGCATCGAAAGGCAGTTCAATAATTATAAATAATTACACTCTTCCTCAAAAACCAATTGATATTTTAGTAAAATACGCGATTAGACCAGGACTTTTTGTTAATTCGGTTATCGGAAATAAAGAAATTATTTCTCACCATTATTCTCATTTTGTTTCCGCTAAAGAGTCCTATTCATTAAATGAATATGAATTAAAACGATATATTCATGGCGAGACTTTAGTTTCAAATGATAATAAAAACTACACCACCGTTTCCTATCTTGGTAACAATGTTGGTGCAGTTAATAAAGTGAATAATGTATTAAAGAACTTATATCCTAAAGGTTTACGTCGTTAATCATTGACTTTATCAACGCTGGTCTCCCTGACTTTATTTAATAGTGAGCCTTTGCCCTTATATATTTCAATTTTATCGAGTTGGCGAAAAATTTTTATATTTTCGTCAATCTGTTTGCGAATGGAATCTGCTAATTCAACGCTTGGGATATTCTTATATTCTTCAGGCATTATTGGCGTGCCAAATTTTACGAATACCGGATAACGTCTTAAATATGATTTAATACTGAAGATTCTAAATGTACCATAAATGGTAACTGGCACGATGGGGACATTTGACATGTAGCCAATTTTAACCGAGCCACCTTTGAATTCCAGACATTTTGAGGTAGGGATTTTGTTCCTTGTGCCTTCGGCAAAGATAGCGATATTCGGTTTGTTTTCATCCTTAATCATTTTTACAATGGCGCGAATTTCACTGATTTGATTCATGATGTTGCTTCTATCTAATGGGATGCCTTCAATTGACTTAAGGCCTTTGCCAATAAACGGCATTTTCATCGTTTCTTTTTTTGCCGCAAAAGTAATTGGTTGATCATAGAGAGTTACAAGCAACAATGGATCCAAATCCGATAAATGGTTTGAAATAAACAATCTTTTACCTTTTAAATTATTGATAGTGTCCAGTCCTTCAACGTGAATATCAACATGAAAACATTTAACGATAAAGGCCATTAGTTTACGAATGTTTTTATATCTTGTTTCTAGTGGATATTTTTCTGGATGTCTAGAATAACGCAAAAAATACCAAAAATAATAGTGAATGACTGCTGTTCCGGCGGTAAAAAGAACACGTAAATATTGAAATATTTTTCTCATAAACATTGTCAGTATAACATAACTGCAAGTAAAAATTTTTACTTTTCTATGAAAATCGATGTTTGTAGAGGCGCGATTTCGACGACTTTTGAGGGATGCTTTTCGAATTGTTTTCTAAATCCAAATGGCAAATAAAAATCAACCTCTTTATCCAGTTCAAATCGTTTTCCACGGTCGCTTGTATTCACAAATATATGGTAAACAGGATTGTTGTCTTTAATGTCTTTGATGCGAATATGAAAGATATCATTACTGTCAAGAAATTCCACATTTTTGTCGATGACATCCATGTTTTTACAGCGGAATATTTGAATATCTTTTCGCAATGCTATATAGGTAATCATCGATTTATACATATCCATTCTTTTATCTAATAGTTCATAAGAGAACTTGTTGTACTTATCGCCTTCATTATAAGTATTATGATGCTTGAATTTACTTTGAGCTATTTCTTGACCAGCGTGAATAAAAGGAATACCAAAAGATAACAAAAGCGTCTTATTAATTTTCTTTACTACTCGCGTAATATCGCTAATATTTGTAGAACATCTTATCGCATCATATAAAGTAGCATTATCGTGACATTCAACATAGTTGATCGATTGATTGACGTTTTCAAATAATGCTGGAAAAGTAACATCGAAGCTTGAACCAGAATAGGCAAATTTAAAGCCGTCTTGATATTCTTTGTTACCTAAAAGGTAACCATCTTTGTCTAGATAAGCTTTTCCGCCTTGGCCACGAACAATGTTACGATATCTATCGTTGAAGAAAGCATATCCCTTCAATAAACTGGCATTTTCCATTGTGGCAAACTCCGAGCCGTCCATAGTTTCACTGCCCATATTCCAACCTTCGCCATAAAGCATTACATCTGGCTTAATAGCGCGAGCAATTCGTTCTATCTCAAGCATTGTATTGATGTCTAATAAACCCATTAAATCAAATCGAAAGCCATCGACACGGAATTCTTCCATTAAATAAGTGATTACATCGCATAGCAGTTTTCTTGCCATCACGCGTTCGCTGGCAAATTCGTTTCCACAATAACTGTGATTCAAAAAGTCGTTATTTTCATCTCTTCTAAAGAAATAATTGGGTGTTATCTTGTTTAAAGCATTTGTTTTCACGTTATAAACGTGGTTGAATACAACATCTAAATTGATGCGTATCCCACTTTTGTGAAAATCACGCACTAATCGTTTGAATTCTTTGATTCTGGCATAGCCATCATTTGGATTGGTGGAATAACTACCTTCCAATGTGAAAAACTGCATCGGATCATAGCCCCAGTTGTAACTTGATTTTGGATTTAATTCATCAACGGTTTCAAAATCTAAAACTGGCATTAATTGCAAATGGGTGAAGCCAAAAGCTTGAAGATAATCAAAACCAGCAGGGTTTCCACCGCTTGTTTTGCGTCCTTTTTCACATAAACCAAGGAATTTCCCTTTATTGACAATGTCAGTATTATCGTCAATTGTCATATCGCGGATATTTGCCTCATAGATTATGGCATCTAAATAAGAATTAAAAACCGGTAATTCATCATCGAACATATCCATTTTGGTTTTTTCAGGATTGATAACTACTGATTTAGTACCATTGGCTAGTGATGATTTTCCATAAGGATCTATAGCGGTAACATATTTCCCATTAATGAAGACCTTAAATTCGTATGGAACGCCATCAAAATCACCATCCAAGGAAAAATCAAAAATTCCTTGCGGAAGACGTTTCATTAGAAACTCGTTGTTATTAATAACAAGATAGACAGATTCTGCTAGCGGGGCCCAAAGCTTAAAGCTGGTAAATGAATGATTATATGTTGCGCCTAAATCTTTACCTTTATAGGCATATTTAGTGTCAAATTCATTGAAGTCGACTGCGTTGGTAACATTAATCTTATAATCACCCAATTCATAAACTCTAACAATAACTTCGTGACCTAATATTTCACTTTCTTCTTCGATAAAGTATTCAACCTCGTCGCCATCGTTTCGACATTGCCTAATCGCTTTAATTTCATTGTCAATAAAAAGATCGATGTGTAAAGAGGATGGCTTATTAAGTTTGACTAAGAAAGTGTTCCAACTAGTTAGCAAAATATTTTTAATCATTAGAATTTCACTACTGCGATAGCGTAGTCTCCATCATGAGCAACACTGATTTCAAATGTGTTTTCCTTATATAAAATATAAGGCGCTCCTGATTCTTTGTATAATACTTCAATATCTTTAAAAGGAATTTTCATTCCTTCTTCCTTTGCTTTCATAAAGGCTTCTTTGGCGGCAAAACGTCCTGCTAAGAATTCTTCTTTTTTAGGCGCTTTTTCATAAAGAATAAGTTCCTTTTCGCTCAAGACACCTTGAACTAACTTGGAAGAATCTTTAATTCTTGAGATTTGAACTATATCAATGCCCAAACCCATAGATGTCTCCACCATTTTCTTTATCATCAGCGTATTCATCGTCAGCATTCACGCTAGAAACTTGAGGAATTCCTTCTCTAGTATCGTGCAAATTAGCATTATTTGAAGCGGCGATGTTTTCTTCTTCGTCTTGATAAATCTTTGATTCATCAATTGATGTTGGACTTTCAGATTGGCTTAAATGAACAATAACTTTGCTTCCTTTAGCGTCGCCACCATAGGCGACAATGCCATCTTTTTGAAGCTTAGCAAATAAACGACCAGCTTTTGGAAAGCCGACGCCATAGGTACGTTGAATGAACGAAATTGAGCAATATTCTTTGTGAACTAAGTCTGTTTTAATTTGTTCGTAGAGCTGATCTTCACTCGCTTCTCTTAAAGCAGCAGTATCAATTACATAGTTTGATGCATCATACGGATCGACTTCATCATGTTCTTCTAAATCCATGAAGTTAGGATCAAATTGTGGTTTGCATTGTTCTCTTAAATAATCAGTAACACGATTAATTTCACTTGTGGCAACAAAGCAACCTTGAACTCTAGGTTTGCTATTTCGAGAAATCGATGGACATTCCACAATCATATCGCCATTACCCAATAGCTTTTCAGCACCTTGTTCGCCGATGATGACAGTTGAGTCGGTATAATTAGAAACCATCAACGCCACATGGGTTGGTAGATTAGATTTAATGACGCCGTCAATAACATCAACAGATGGTCTTTGCGTAGCAATAATCATGTGAATGCCAGCACTTCTAGCTTTTTGAGCAATGCGAAGGACTGGCTTTCTGATTTCTTTACAATCTTGAGTTAAGTCAGCATATTCATCAACAAATACCACAATTGTTGGAAGAGGTTGTAACCCTTTCTCCTTAGCGAAAACATTAAATTCTTTGATATCTCTAACGCGGTTAGCTTGGAAAAGATTATAACGTCTTTCCATTTCATCACATAATTTGTTAAAAGCAACGAGGGCTTTTCTAGTCTCTGATATATTTGGGCAAAGTAAATGAGGAATATTCTCGTAATAGTTCATTTCAACTTTCTTTGGGTCGATTAGGAGTAGCTTGAGATTATCAGGATTATTTCTCATAATCAAAGAGATGATACAAGCGTGGATGAAAATAGATTTTCCAGAACCGGTCGCTCCACCCACAAGCATATGTGGAAAATCTTTCAAACTCGCGTGTACGAGGTTACCACAAATATCTTTTCCAAAAGGAATATCACAAAGATATTTAGTTCCTTCAGGCAATTTTTCAATGGATTCTCTTAAGCCAACATTAGTTCTAATTTCATTTTCAATTTCTAGTCCAGAAGTAGGTTTTCCAATAACAATTGGTTCAAAACGGGCTGGAACACCACCTAATTTAATAGAAATATCTTCGATAATACGTTTAATTGATGAAACCGAGACACTATCATTTGTTTTAACATCGAAACGAGTAACGGAAGGACCGATTGTATAACCAGTGATTTCCGCTCCAATGTGCATGTTCAAAAACACTTGGTTGATTAGATTAACACGCGAAGTGCATGAATCATTATTCTTGTTTAAATCATCCAAATCTTCGTGGTAATCAAGTAAATCAAGAGGTGGAAGTTTAAATGGTGCTTTTATTATCGCCTTTGGTTGCGGTTTATGTAGAAAGTCGGTAATTTCAGGTTGAGGTTTAACAATTGGCTGAACTGGAACTTCAGCAATTTGTGGTTCAGCCGGAGTGGAATCTAAACTTTCTTCAATTTCTGGTTGTGGAATAAGTTCTTCTTCTTTATCTTCTATAACCTCATCTTGTTTCAAAAATATTGGAGCAATTTCTTCTGCTTCATCAAAACAATTATTTTCATTTGCAGGTTCTCCATCTGGTTCCTGTTTAACTTCATTTTGGCCAATGCTAGCTGCACCAAATAAAGAATTTGTTGGTCTCATAAACCCAGAACTATTTTGTTCTGGTAGTTGCTTTAAAGGCTGTTTTTCTTCATCATCGCCTATAGAGAAAATAGCTTCTCGCAAACCATGGTTGTTATTGAAATTTCTCATCGATAAATCAGCTAAATCAACTTCGTTTAGTTTATTGCCGGCAGAACTTTGGTTATTGTTATTTTCACCATCAGCATTTTCATAAATAACATCTTCAGCTGTCTCTTCTTCGTTGAGTGAGTAAACATCATCGTGAGCAGCTTTTCTTTGTTTGCGAGTTTTGATAAGGATGAATAACTTTTTGATTTGGCGGTTGAAAAGTAAACAAATGCCTAGAGCAGCTACGATCCATGAAATCACAGTTGTGCCAATTGGGGTAATGGCACTATTTAGTGCCCCGCAGAGAACATAACCCAAGAAACCACCACCAAGATAGTTGTTAAACATAGTGTAACCGCTCGAAATTCCGTGGGCTGTAGCGTAATTATCAGCAATTTGTTTAAAAAAATCGGTGCAAGTATTAAATTCTAGATATTTGTAATTGTCCCCGGTGTTGAACATGCTTAGCGTATATTCAATATCGCCGACTTTAACAACCTGTCCTTCTGAACCATAAGCGGAAAATAAAACTAAAGCCGCTAAAATGATTAAATATATACCCCATAAAGCAATATCGATACGAAATTTGATTAATTTTCTTCTAAGAATCCAATATAGACCAAGCAAGAATATGGCAGGAACAAGAAGCCAAAAGCCAACAAAACCGAAGGCTGCTAGAATGCCAATTGATAAAAATGAAAGAAATATATCGGGATTGCTTGAGCAAATAATTACAAGAGCAAAAAGACAAAGGGTGATGCCACCCATTGTAATAAGTGCGTCTTTGCTAATAGCAATTTTCTTTTTCATTTAGTTTTATTATAGTTTGTTATAAAGATGATTTAAAGATAAATTAAGCAATCATGCTTAATCATCTATTTTTTCAATAATTGGTACGATCATCGGCGACTTCAAGGTCATTCGGCGAATTTGTTTGAAAATTGTATCTTTACTAGCCTCTTCAATAGCCAAGATTGAAGGTTTATTCTTGGCTAGTTCGGACTGGACAATACTAATAAATATTCTGTTTATTTCTTTCATCAAAGTCTCGCTTTCTTTCACGAAAACTAAGCCTCTTGTTTGAATATCAGGTCCAGCAATAATTTTCTTTTGTTTTAAAGAGACGGTAACTCCAAGGATAATGACGCCATCTTGAGCTAAAGTAGCGCGTTCTTGCACAAGTTTGTTGTCGATTTCACCAACACCACGTCCGTCGACGAGCAAATCACCAGTGATAATTTTTTCTTGAGTGATGTGTCCGCCTTTTTCATTAAATTCAACAACCATTCCGTTATCAACAATAAAGACGTTGGTGTGATTTAATCCAAAGCCCATATCTACTGCCATTCTTGCATTAGCAAGAAGTTGACGATAAGTACCACTGATTGGCATGTAGTATTTTGGTCTGAACAAGGAAATCATTGTCTTTAAATCTTCTTGACTTGGATGCATTTTTAAAAACATGTCTTTTTTGAAGTAGACGATGTGACAATCCGTTTTATAAAGTTCGTTAATGGTGTCAGAGAAAAGAACTTCATTGTTGCTATTGTTTGGTAAGCCAATAATAAAGGTGTCGGATGAATTTAGTTTTAAACGTTTGTCATCATATTCTCCGGTAGCAAATAGAGCAATCTTATGGAATACTCGGCTGCCAAATCCAGATAAAATTACCATTACTTCTTGTGGTGGTAAACGGTTAATATCATCTAATCGAGCGTAGAAATCTCTTGGAAAGTTGATTTTATAAATAGCCATCACGCTTTGGAATAGATCTTTAGTGCTATCATCAAAAGCAATAACTTTACGGCCGGTTCTTATAGCAAGTTTAATGATTTGCTCAATGTTATAAAAGTCTGGGTTTTCAACAGCGACAAAAACTCGACCTGATGCTTCTTTATATGGTTGTTCAATTAAATTAGTTAATTTATATTTTGGATTAGTGTATCCACTTCTTTCAGCATAATAAGATCCAAGCATCAAAAGTAAATTGTCTTCTTCCGCCACCGAGGCCATGACTTGAGATGTTGACATAAATCCGACATCACCATTATTATCAATAACAAAGTCGTTGATCAGAACGATGTTTCCTTTGCTGGTAGAAATAGCTACACCAAATGATTTAGACATATTACAGCAGGTTTGAAAGAAACGAATTTTGCGTTGTCCAATCATTACTTCCTCGCTTGGTTTTACGATTCTAAAATCAAATTCGACTTTAATGTGATTATGTTCGCAAAACGAGCAAAGAAATAACTTGGTTATGTCAGTACAAAATACTGGCGCTGGAGCGCGTTTAATAATATAAGGAAGACCACCTAACACGACGTCGTGACCTTTGCTTATAAAATAACCTTTTATGCGTTTCTTATTTTCGACAAGATAGTCAAAACGAGGAATGATGAAATCGATGCCTAGCTTGGTTTTGTCTGGATATTTGATACCGCAGTCGCAAACATATATTTCATCGTTAACTTCAACGACAATTAAATTCTTATCAACCAATGGCATTTCTAAAACTTTTTTAATATGTTCTTGGTCGAGATAAGGATCATAAACATAATAACCTAAATTTTCTTCAGATACTGATTCGTAATTATTTATCTCGGCAATTTC
>CAZLUI010000024.1:0-12935 GCA_964562705.1 uncultured Staphylococcaceae bacterium | reverse complement strand
AAGACTAATTATTCTTACTTTATCTTCCATATTATTCTCCTATTTATCTAAGTTTTTAGTAGCAACTATGTCAATGTCGCTATCAAATATATTCTTAATAATTACATCACCAATTTTAACCGGTAGAGTAATAACAACTTTATCAATAAGCTTCATTGCATCGAACATCTTTCCTTTCGGAAGAGGTGAGTTGCTCTTAACTGGGCAACGGGGATACTCGTCGCTAGAAGTTCTAACTGTACTTGTTAACACCCGAACTGGTTTAGTTAGTTCGCTGATGGCGTATTTCGCGCCTCTAGGGCAGAAGTTACCACTAACATTTAAATTTTCATCAACTGTTAAACGGCAGCCACGAGGACAAGTAATACAAATAAGTTCTTTCATTATTTCTTCTCCTCCACCATGACCAAAATCTCTTGATTTTCTTTTAGGAATAAAGATTTGTTTAGTTTAACAATTTCCATTTCGCTAGGGATGATAGCTGGCTTATATATCTTCTTGAGGATGTGTTCGCCTTCTTTAATAAGTATATTGATATCTTTAAAAGGGTGAGCGACTCGAAACTTGAGTGAGACTGTTTCATCGGCGTCTTCAACATATAGTTTTTGAGGCACGACATAACCGATGCCATTTCCTGGTTTAATGTCATAAACAAAACCGAAATGATTGAGGTTTCCGTCTAAATATTTACTAGCCCCATTTGCAGCTTCACGTGCTTCACTGACCACATAATCAACAAGGTCATGAACATGGAGGACGTTACCTGCGGTAAAAATACCTGGGATTTCGGTTTCCATATCTTGAGTGACAAGTGCACCTCTAGTTTTGGAGAAAGAAATACCAAGATTATTCAATAAATTGCAGTTTGGAATGAGCCCAACTGATAAAAGCAAGGTATCAACATCAAATTCAATCTCTGTTTTTGGTATAAAATTAAATTTTTCATCAACTTTGGCAATAATTACTTTTTCTAGATGCGATTTGCCAACTACTTCTTTAACAGTATGAGAAAGATATAAAGGAATATCAAAATCTTTTAAGCATTGCACAATATTACGATTTAAACCTGCTGAATATGGCATTAGCTCGGCTACTCCGAGGACTTTTGCCCCTTCAAGAGTCATGCGTCTTGCCATAATTAGGCCGATATCGCCACTGCCGAGGATAAAGACTCTTTTTCCGACTAAATATCCATAAGTATTTAAATATAGTTGCGCTTGCCCAGCGGTATAAACACCACTTGGACGAGAGCCTGGAATTTGGATAGCGCCTTGGCTTCTTTCGTAACATCCTGTTGTTAAAATAATTGCTTTAGCTTGTATATTGACAAAGCCTTCTTTAGCGCTAGTGTAACTGACAACTTTATCTTTAGAAATGTTTATAACGTTGCTATTTAGCCTATATTCAATATGTTCTTTTTTGACTTCATCGGAAAAACGAGTCATGAATTCGGGACCAGTTAATTCTTCATTGAATTCATGGAGGCCAAAACCATTGTGAATGCATTGATTCAAAATACCACCTAAGTAGTCATTCTTTTCAATAATAATGATATCTTTAATTCCGTGTTTTACAGCTTCAATGGCTGCAGCCATACCAGCAGAACCACCACCAATAATAACTAAATCTTTGTTAATCATTGTTTTGGTCCTTCTTTGTTTCATAACGGCATATCTCGGAACTATCTTTATCCAGCAGTATTTTTGACATATCAACATGATAATAACTAGCTAAAAGTTTGATGACTAAAGGTTGACAAAAGCCACCTTGACACTTGCCAAAGCCCGCTCTAGTTCTCTTTTTGAGAGCTTTAATTGTTCTTGGAGGAACACTGCGACTCAATTCATCTTTTATTTCGCCTAATGTAACCTTTTCACAATTACAGATGATGGTGCCATAATCAGGATTGAGCTTAATGAGTTTATTTCTATTTTCTAACGACATCGTTGAAGGTTTGAAACGCTTTGTCACCTTTGGTTTAAAATCTGTGTTTTCTTTTAATTTGAGAACTTTGCTAACATATTCGTTCACAACATATTCTGCGATTGCAGGCGATGAGGCTAGACCAGGAGATTCAATACCAGAGGCGTTAATAAAATGCTTATCGCTTTTAGCAAAACCAATCACAAAATCGTGAGTTGATGGTGTTGGTCTATTGCCGGAAAAGGTTCGAATAACTTGGTTAAAAGGAATGCTTGGAATTAGCTCAAGCGCTTGTCTTTTAACTTCGTTAAGTGTGAGTTTATCAGTGGCTAAATCATCTTTATCGTCGATGTAATCACTAGATGGACCAACTAAGAAGTTCATACTTGTTGTGGGAGTCACAAGAATGCCTTTTCCTTTTTCACTTGGAAGGGGGAAAATAACATGGTTAACTAGGTTTTGGCCATAGTGATCTAACACAAAATATTCACCTTTACGTGGTTTTATATCGTAGGTGATTGGTTCAACCATCGCGTGAATTTTATCGCCATAAATACCAGCAGCGTTAATTACAACTTTGGTTTCATAACTACCTTTATTTGTTTTCACAATATAGAAAGAGTCGTTTTTGGATATCGAAAGTACTTCTTCACCCAAGTGAAGTTCAACTCCGTTATCAACGGCGTTTTCTATCGCGTGAACAGTGAGAGTGAAAGGATTAACAATGCCGGCTGTTTTGGCTAGCAAAGCTCCTTTCACCTCACTCGAAATGTTTGGTTCTAGTTTTTGAACTTCTTCTTTTGAAAGCAATTCAACAGTAACGCCATTAAGTTTAGAACGTTCTTGAAGTTCAACTAGTGTTTTTAATTGTTCATCATATAAAGCAATTGTTAACGATCCAATTTCTCCAAAAGAGACATCTAAATCTTCGCATAATGAAGAAAACATTTTGTTACCTTGGACATTTAAACGAGCTTTTAGAGTTCCTGGCACTGGGTCGTAACCTGAGTGAACGATTGCTGAGTTTGCCATTGAAGTGACATTCCCAACATCGTTCTCTTTTTCGATTACTAAGGTCTGCAATTGGTATGCTGAAAGTTTTCTCGCAATAAGCGAGCCCACTACTCCTGCCCCAATTACTATGACGTCAAACATTTTTATTTTTTGTGATCTTTAAATGATCTATGTTCACCAAAAGGTTTATGTTCTTTGCTGAATGGTTTACGTTCAGGTTTTTCAACATAGCCATCTGGCTTGTCTAAGAATTCACGATGTGAAACTTTGACTTTCCCTTTTTCATCAATTTCGGAAACACGAACTTTTAAGATATCGCCAACTTTGACAACATCTTGAGCACGATCAATAAAGCCCCATCCAAGTCTTGAGACGTGGCAGAGACCTTCACAGTTACCGAATAATTTAACGAAAGCACCATAGTCTTCAACGCGGGTGACCTCGCCTTCATAGACTTCACCAACTTGAGCAACACGAACGATATCTTCGATCATTTGTTTTGCTTTGTTAATCATGGCGCGATCCATGTGATAAATTACGACATGTCCGTCATCATCGATATCGATTTGGACATTATCACATTTAGCAATGATATCATTGATAACTTTGCCGCCTGTTCCGATAACATCACGGATTTTATCAACATCAATTGTGAGTTTGTCGAGTTTTGGTGCATATTTTCCAACATCGGCACGTGGCTCAGCAATAGCTTTGGTCATGACGTTACGGATTTCAGCACGGGCTTTGTGAGCTTGTGCTAAAGCTTCGCTTAAGACTTCACGGCTAACGCCAGCAATCTTAATATCCATTTGTAAAGCGGTAATACCTTTTTCAGTACCAGCAACCTTAAAGTCCATATCACCAAAGTGATCTTCAAGACCTTGGATATCGGTAAGAATTGTGTATGGGTGTTTTCCATCGAGTGGCCCAGAGCTGATTAAGCCCATGGCGATACCACTGACCATTCCCTTAATTGGGACACCAGCAGCCATAAGTGACATACAACCAGCACAGATGGAAGCTTGTGATGATGAACCGTTTGATTCAACAACTTCGCTGACTGTACGAATTGTGTATGGGAAATCTTCTTCGCTTGGAATAACGTAAGAAAGAGCTCTTTCACCTAATGCACCGTGACCAATTTCACGACGGGCGAGGACGCCGATCTTACCAGTTTGTCCGACACACCATTGTGGGAAGTTATAGTGATGCATGAAGCGTTTCTTTTCTTCAGGTGTCAAATCATCGACGATTTGTTCATCACTTAAAGGTCCGAGAGTGGTAACCGAGATAACTTGGGTTTGTCCTCTGGTGAACATGGCAGAGCCATGAACTCTTGGGAGTAAATCAACTTGAGCATCAAGTGGACGGATTTCGTCAACTTTACGTCCGTCTGGACGAATCTTTTCATCAGTAATTAAACGACGAACTTCGGAGTGGACGATGTCTTCTTGAATTTCGTGAACGCGTTGAACTGTGACAGCTTTGTCTTTTTCAGTTGCGTATTCTTTTGCAGCGTATGTAGCTTCAGTTGCAGCTTCAATCTTGGCAATGTTTTCTTCTCTTTCAAGCTTGTCAAATGTTGAGACAGCTTTGCGAAGATCCTTGTCAACGATGGCAGTAACTTCAGCGCGTAAATCTTCAGGAATTGTCTTGAGTTGAACTTCGCGTTTTGGTTTGCCAACTTCTTTGACGATTTCTTTTTCAAAAGCAATTAGTTTCTTGCATGCTTCGTGACCGAACATTAAGGCGTCGAGCATATCTTCTTCGCTGACTTCGGCGGCGCCAGCTTCAACCATGTTGATAGCTTCGCTTGTTCCGGCGACAGTTAAGTCAATATCGGAAACTTTCTTTTGTTCAACGGTTGGGTTGATGACGAGTTTGCCATCGACACGACCAACAAAAACACCAGCGATAGGACCACTGAATGGAATATCACTGATACTCACTGCTAAGGACGAACCTAACATAGCAGCAATTTCAGGTGCGCAATCATAGTCAACGCTCAACACTTGTGAGACGACTTGGACTTCATTGCGGAAACCCTCTGGGAATAAAGGACGCATAGTTCTGTCGGTAATTCTACTTGCTAAAATAGCATGGGAACTTGGACGAGATTCACGTCTTAAGAATGAGCCTGGAATCTTTCCAGCAGCATACATTCTTTCTTGGTACTCAACTGATAATGGGAAGAAGTCCCAATCAACAGTGCGTGGAGACATTGTCACGTTTGATAGGACAACGGTTTCACCATAACGTACCAAAACTGCCGCAGCTGTTTGTTTGGCAATTTCGCCAACTTCAACCACAATCTTGCGGCCTTCGAAATCTAATTCGAACGTTTTTTTCATTATATATTTCTCCTTTTTAGAAAACTATTATGATTTTAACATAAAATGTTATTAATGTAATATATAAAAATAGACAAAAAGAAAAGACCACCACAGGTGGTCTATTTCAGTTAGGTTCAACTACTTACGAATTTCGAGACTTGCAAGAAGTTTGACGTATGAATCACGATCGTTACGATTTAAGTAATCGAGAAGACCACGACGTTGTCCAACTAAAATGAAAAGTCCACGACGACCTGAAGCATCTTTTTTGTTTGCTTTGAGGTGCTTTGTGAGTTCGTTGATACGTTCTGTAAGCAATGCGATTTGGACTTCGATTGAACCGCTGTCCTTTTCGTTCTTACCGAACTTCTTGACGATTTCAGAAGTTTTGTCTTTTGATAATGCCATTTTCTAATCCTCCTATAAACTTGGCTTACCCCACGAATTGCGTCGGATTATTCGCTAACCGTAGCGTAAGTTGCTTGATAAATATACTATACATAGAATGTATTTTCAAGGATTATTCAGTTTCCTCGAATTGAAGCTTGTAAAGTTTGTAATAGTAGCCTTTCAACTTTAATAGTTGTTGATGATTGCCCTTTTCCACTACCTGACCATTTTGAAGACAGATGATTTGATCAGCTCCTTGAATCGTCGATAGGCGGTGCGCCACCACAAGCATTGTGCCGATGGACTTCATTTTTTCGAGTGATTCTTGGATAAGTTTTTCGGTTTCAGTATCGATGTTGGCGGTTGCTTCATCTAAGATTAAAATCTGCGGTTTATGAAGGACGGTCCGCGCAAAGCTTAAAAGTTGCCTTTGTCCTTGCGAGAAATTCTCCCCTTTTTCAATGACTTGACTATTGATACCTTTATCTAATTTGTTGATAAATGAATCAGCGTTAATATATTGGCATGTTTCATCGACTTCTTCATCGCTAAAACTATCGTCGTGAAGAGTGATGTTACTCTTGATAGTTCCCGAGAAGAGGAAGACATCTTGAAGCATTTGACCAATAGCTTTACGTAAACAAGATATTTTAATATCTTTTATATCGATGCCATCGATTAAAATTTGTCCTTTTTGGATTTCGTAATTTCGTACGAGTAAACTTAAAATCGTGGTTTTACCCGCTCCGGTTGCACCGACAAACGCGCATGTTTCTTTAGGATTAATAACAAAGGAAACATCCTTTAAAATCCAGTTGTCTTTATCATAAGCAAACCAAACATTTTTGAATTCGATTTTGCCATTAAAATGATCAATTTCTTGGGCGTTTTCAGTGTCTAAAACTTGCGGTTGAACATCAAGCAAATTGAACAGTCTTTCCGAGGCAGTTTTTGCTTTTTGAATATTGTTTAATTGGTCCGCTAAATTTTGAACTGGATTGAAGAATTTGCTCAAGTATAAATAAAAGGCGACAATCTCACCAGCGGTTAGGGCAAATTCGATACCGCAAACAAAAGTAACTGCCAACGCTCCAAAATACATAAATGAAATAAATGGTCGATAGATAGCAAACAAGGTAACAACTTTAAATTTTTCTTTTCGGTAAGCTTCATTTTTTGTTTTGAATTCATTTTTCTTGCGGTTTTCTTGATTGAACAATTGAATGATTTTCATGCCTGAGAGATTTTCACTTAAGAAAGTGTTGAGATCGCTCATCATCGCTCTTTCTTTTCTAAATTCTTTAGCAATTAGACGTCTAAAGATAAATGTGGCGGCAAAGATGATGACCACCACTCCAAGCATTATCAAAGATAACTTCCAAGAGTAGAAGAACATGATAATGTAGACAGTTACTACAGTCAAAATATTCCTGATTAATTGTACTAATGTGTCACTGAATAAATCACTCATTGCTGAGGTGTAATTAGCTACTCTTGTAACAAGTGAACCAACTGGCATTTCGTTAAATTGGTTGATGGACATATTTTCAATATGTGTAAAGACTTCAACTCTTATTTTGTAGACGATTCTTTGGCCGGCTTTTTGTAATATCATCGACTCAACATACAGGAAGGCTTGGTTAATTATGGCAAGGCCTAAACTGCCAAAGGAGATAGCAAGAATAACACTCATCGAGATATTGAGCGAGCTCTTCAAGTTATCAGTCAAGAGTTGCATCAAAATAGGCGTAACTGAGTCTACTAGAACATTTAGAATGATGAAAATTAAGGCAATAATGAAATAGCCAATTTCTGGTTTTACATATTTTAGAGTACGTTTCAAAACTTCTTTGGAGGTCATCGGATGGTCGCCACGAAGTTTGCTTAGTTCTTCTTCCATTATTTACCTCCTTCCACTTCTTGTTCAAGCTTTTGAGATTTCACCATACGTTTGTAGGCTTCGGAAGTCTTCAAAAGATTCTTTGGTGAATCAAAGGCTTCCACTTCTCCGTTATTTAAAACAAGAATTTTATCAAAATGTGCAACAGTAGAAACACGAGAGGCAACAACTATAGTTGTTTTGCCATTTCTTTGCTCCTCTATATTCTTCAAAATAGCTTCTTCAGTCGAAACATCAACCGCGCTGACAGAGTCGTCTAAAATCATGATTGGTGCATCTTGAAGGAAGGCGCGAGCAATTGATATTCTTTGCTTTTGGCCACCAGAGAGAGAAACACCGCGTTCACCGGTTATTGTTTCATAGCCATTTGTAAAACTCTTTATATCTTGAGAAATATTAGCAAACTTAGCAGCATCTTCAATTTCAGTAAAAGAAGCTCCTGCTTTGCCAAAAGCAATATTGTTTTGAACAGTATCCGAGAACAAGAAGTAATCTTGTGGGACATAGGAAACAGCGCGATGAATTGAAGCTACATCAGCGTCCATCAGATCAATGTCGTCGATAAATACTTGTCCTTCATTAACATTGAAATAACGGCATAAAATATTAGCAATTGTGGTTTTACCACAACCAATCTTGCCAACAATACCAACTTTCTCGCCTGGCAAGATTTCAAATGATACATTTTTAAGGGCGTCTTCTTCCCCGTCTTTAAATCTAAAAGTAAAGTTTTTGAAGGTTATCTTGCCTTTAACATTATCTAAAATAACGGCATTTTCTTTTGACTTAATATCTTCTGGAGTATCAAGGAAACGAGTGATGCGTTTAAGTGATGCTTTCGCCCTCGCCTTCATTGTAACAATTTGTCCTAAAGCAATCATTGGCCAAATAATCGTATCAAAATAACCAAAGAATTGAATGAGCTTACCAGCTTTGATATTCATTTCAAAGGATTGACCGAATAACTCAAGTGGCAAGCCTTTAGTTGTTAAATAGACGCAATAACCACCAAATGCCATTAAAACACAAAGAATTACGGCGATTAATAATTCAATAACGATGTCAAAAGCGATACTTATTCTAACGAATTTTACATTTACATCTTCATTATCTTTGGCGACTTTGGCAAACGCTCTAATCTCGCTTCTTTCTTTGACGAAAGCTTTAATAACTCTAATACCAGTGAAGTTTTCTTCGCTGAAATCGTAGAGACGATCGAAAGCGGCTTGTCGACTGGCCCATTTTTTAGACATAACATTTTCGACTAAAGCACCCCAAATAATGATAAAAATCAAGGGAATAAAAGCAATTATTGAAAGAAGGATGTCTAGCATCAGCATCTTTACCACTACCAAAATGGAGAGGAAGATAGCATCGATGAGCATAATAGTTCCCCACGAGAAATATTCTTCGATGGTTTCAACATCGGTCGTGAACCACGCCATGACAGTGCCAACTTTGTTCTCATGATAATAATCACGAGATAATTTTTCGGCTTTCTCAAACATCTTCTGTCTTAAATCAGCCTCAATTCTTTTAGAAGCGTTAAAGATAGTAAGACGCCAGAGTATTCTGCCTGCCATCATACCTAAGGCAATATATAAAACATTGAGTGATAATTGACCAACTTGGCCTAGCACTTCGCTAGCAACATAATCATCTGTTAATAAATCAACAATGTTACCAAGATATTCAGGGATATATAACTGAATCCAGTCAACCGCAATCAACGCTAAAACACCTATTAAAAATAGGTACCAATAACGTAGATAGTATTTATTGACATATCTTCCTAATAACATAACTTCTTTCTAACTGATACTTCTAATGTCAGATTTTACTTGGGCGATTAATTCTTCAGTTGAAGCAAATTTTCTTTCTGGACGAAGAAAATCAATGAATTCGACTTTTATTTTTTTGCCATAGTCGATTGAATCGTAATTTGGAATGTGAACTTCGACTATAGGCTTGTCTTCAACATCAATTGTTGGGTGAATTCCAACATTAGCTATAGCTTTATAGATTTTGTCATCGATATGAACGACAACGCTATAGACACCGAACTTTGGCATAACATAATTGGTAGCCATGCTCACATTGGCGGTTCTTATGCCAAGTTTTTCACCATTGTGGTGACCTTCTGAGATTATACCGCTTATTCGATAGTTTTGGCCTAACAATAAGTTAGCTAAATGAGTATTACCGTTTTTGATATTGGCAATAATTTCTTGAGATGATACTTTCTTACCATCAATCGAAACAATTTTGGTGACATATACTTTGAAGTATTTCTTGAGCAAAGGAATGTCGCCAGTGCGATTTTTGCCAAAGCGATAATCCTCACCCACGAAAACCTCTTTAATTCTAAGTTTTTGTAAAAATTCAATGAATTTTAATGGCTCTTCATTTAAAAATGAAGGAGTAAGCTTTAAAACATAGAAATAATCAACACCTAAACGGTCCACTAATTGGTAGCGATCTTCAAGAGATGTCAAAACCTCTTTTGATTTTGCATTATCTAAAAAATTTGATACTGGTTGGTCGAATGTTAACAATGCAACATTGTAATCACTCATATTAATCGCGTTGTTAATAATTTGTTTATGACCAATGTGAACTCCATCGAAGTAACCAAGGCAAATGGCCAGGTTTTCTTGAGGAGGGTCAAACGATTCGAAATCTAAATCTATACGTTTCATCTAAATCCCCTTAAACATGAGTATACATCACTATTCTGTTTTTTATAAACAGCTATTATACCTTTTTCATCTTTTAGGATTACCTCATCGGCTGAGGAATCAAGTTTTAAGGCCACACCATTATTAGCTTTGAACGCTTCACGTCCTTCTAAATAGATGGTTGGAAGACTTCTTAGCATATCTTCAATTGAGATTAAATCTACCTCTGTAACATTGTCCGAATCGATAGCTTTTGATAGTTCAAATTCTCCAATTGCGGTTCGCTTTAAAGCAACTAAATGGCCGACACAATTTAATTGTTTGGCAATGTCTTCGCCCAACGTTCTTATATATGTTCCCTTCGAGACTTTAGCTTCAAAAGTGATTTCATCTTGTTTAAAGGAGATTAATTTAATGTTAAAAACATTAATCTCACGAGGTTGGCGTTCTATTTCAATGCCTTTACGAGCGTAATCATAGAGATGTTTTCCGTCCTTTTTTAAGGCAGAATACATTGGAGGAATTTGAAAACTTTTGCCTAAGAATGAGTCCAAAGCTTCCTGAATTTGTTTTTTAGTTAATTGCGGCACTTCTTTTTCGAGTATTACTTTGCCATCTAAATCGCCAGAATCGGTCATTTGACCGAGTTTAAGAGTGGCGATGTATGTTTTATTCTCCCTCTCTAAAAATGGGGAGATTTTCGTTGCTTTCCCAACAAGAACGATTAAAAGACCACTAGCAAAAGGATCCAAGGTGCCAATATGGCCACATTTCTTTTCTTTGAGTATATGGGAAATATTGTTCACCTCTTGTCTTGAAGTTAAGCCGACCTTTTTATTAATAAGTAAACATCCTGTTAATGAATTTATCATAAAAATCATTATAATATATTTCGATGAAATCTATTAAGGGTATTTTAGGCGGAATAAGACAAGCTGACCAAAAGTTTGCTCTTTTTGAAGAAAAAGACCGCATCATGATCGGTGTATCCGGAGGCAAAGACTCCATGGTTTTAGCCTATGCTTTAATTCAATATCAAAGATTTAACTTTGTTAATTTTGAAATAGTTCCAGCGATACTCGATTTAGGCTTCCCTGGATTTGACGCGACAAAGATAAAAGAATTCTTTACCAATATTGGAAGTGAACTCAAAGTCATTGATTGCTCGGATGTATACAAGATATTAAAGATTCAGCAAAAAGAAGCTAAACATCTTCCTTGTTCTATTTGTTCGAGGATGAAAAAAGCAGCGATGAATAAAGCGGCCAAAGAACTAGGATGCAACAAAGTTGCGTTTGCCCATCACGCTGACGACGCCATTGAAACCTTATTTTTAAACGAGATTTATGGTGGCCGCGTGGCGACATTCCAACCAAAAATGCATCTTGAAAGAGCGAATATTGATTTTATCCGTCCTTTAATTTTAGTTCGAGAAGATGAAATTATCGCTTGTCAAAAAGAAGAAGGCATTCCTTCATTTTTGTCTCATTGTCCAAATGACGGGGTGACTATGCGCGCTTCGATGAAGTCACTTTTAAAAGATATATATAAGACCTACCCTACTTCAAAAGGCAATTTCTTAACTATGTTAAGTAACTACGAAAGAGAAGCTTTATTTTACGATGATATCTACTTAAAGATTGAAAGAAAAGACTTATCTTTCAAACCTGTTATCTCTGCTCAAGATGCGCTTATAGAACAAAAAATTCGTAGACAATTAAGTATTGAAAACTTTTCACTTGAGCTTAAGCGTTTTATCGTTTTTAAAAGGGTCAAACCTATCGGCGTTCTTTCCTATTTAATTAAAGAAAATAAAGTAGTTGATATAGTAGACATCGCATTATTAAAAGATTCTCCTAAAACTCGAGATGTTATTTTAGGCTTTATTGAAAATTCCCTTTTTAGACAAACAAATCCAATCACAATTAACGTTATTGATAAAACCAATGAAGATATTTGCCTTAAAAGAGGCTATAAAAAAACCCGTAGAGACGGGTTTAGTAAGTATTTTGAATAACTATTTCTTCTTCATCTGATCGATTATTTCTTGATCGCGTCTTAAGACCTCATCAAGTTTCTCAGATTTTTTGAATGTTTCATCTAGAAGAAAGGTTAATTCTGGGGTTTTACGGATATCAATCTTTTTTGATAAAGAAGAACGGATATACCCTTTACAATTATTTAATTCTTCAAGATTTTGACTAGGATATTTGGCTCCGAGGAAAGAAACATAGATTTTAGCATAGCTAAAGTCTTTAGAGACTTCCACTTCGCTGACAGTGCAAAAACCAATGCGAGGATTTTTTACTTCGAATTGAATAATCTCCGAAATATTCTTGCCAATAATGCTTTGAATTCTTTGAATTCTATCTGCCATTATTCTTTCTCCACCATTTCATAGCCTTCAATAATATCAGCTTCTTTTAAATCATTAAAGTTTTCAACGTTAATACCGCATTCAAAGCTTTCTTTAATTTCTTTAGCGTCATCTTTGAATCTCTTAAGTGATTTAATCTTACCCTCGTAAATAACGATGCCATCACGGATAATGCGCACAAGCGAATTGGCTTTGATTGAGCCGCTTGTGACATAACAGCCGGCAATTGTGCCGATTTTCGAAATACGAATTAGCGATCTGACTTCAGCTTGACCGGTAATCTTTTCGATTTTTTCTTTCTTGAGCATACCTTTCATAGC